>JAOPWM010000233.1 GCA_025965695.1 Blastococcus sp. | reverse complement strand
AGCTGGTCGAGGAAGGGCAGCGCATCCCGCTCGAAGCGGGCGTCCCGTTCGGCACGGGTCTCGGCGACCTCGGTACGGCTGCCGCCCTCGCGCGCCTCGGGAACATCCACCGGGGCACCGATCGGGGTGCTCACGGCGCTGGGTTCGGGCGTCTGGTCCGCGGTCTGCTCAGGCACCGACCGTCCTCTCTGGGGCCCTCTGACGCGGGGCGCCGCATCGGTCGATCCTAGCCGCGCCGCATCGGGGCGGCCGGGGGGCCGCCGCTGCGCGGCCCTCGGGCGGACGGTGGAGACGGTGCTACTCACGACCGGTCCAACCGCCGCCGGCCGGGCCGGCATTCCCGGCTGCAGCAGATCTGCGGGCTCGCCGCTACTGTGCGGCGCCGTGGCGGCGACCCCTGCGGTGCGGGTGCTCGAACGGGCACGCGTGGCCCACACCCTGCACCCCTATGACCCCGAGCACGCCTCCGACCAGGGGCACGGCGAGGCGGCCGTCGCCGCGCTGGGAGCCGACCCGCGGCAGGTCTTCAAGACCCTGGTCGCGAGAGTGGACGGCGTCCTGACCGTCGCCGTCGTCCCGGTCAGCGGGACGCTGGACCTCAAGGCGCTGGCCGCCGCCGCCGGAGGGCGGAAGGCGGTGATGGCCGATCCGGCCGACGCCGAGCGGACGACGGGCTACGTGCTGGGGGGCATCAGCCCGCTCGGCCAGCGCAAGGCCCTGCCCACGGTCGTCGACGAGTCGGCGCTCGAATTCGGCACGGTCATGGTCAGCGCCGGCCGGCGGGGACTGCAGGTCGAGCTCGCACCGGCAGACCTGGTCCGGCTCACCCGGGCGCGCACCGCGCCGATCGGCCGCTGACGCTCCCCCGTCATCGCCGCTGACGCTCCCCGTCATCATCGTCGGGTGGACCCCGAGCAGGACAACCGCTGGTACGCCGTCCGATCCCTCTTCCGCATCCCGGGTGAGGCAGAGAGCGCCTACGAGGAGCGAATCACGCTCTGGCAGGCGGCCTCACTCGACGATGCCCTCGCCCGCGCCGAGGCCGAGGCGGTCGAGTACGCCGCGTTCATGGGGTCGGAGCACCTCGCGGGCTTCGCGCAGGCGTACCCGCTGGCCGACGCGCCTCCGCGGGACGGCGCGGAGGTGTTCTCGCTGATCCGCGACAGCGCGCTGCCGCCGAAGCCCTACCTCGACCGGTTCTTCACCACCGGGCGTGAGCGACAGCAGTAGCTGTCGGCACGTTCTCAGCCGTAGGGCGTGAGCAGCTGGTCGACCGGGGCGAAGTCGTCGGTCAGGACCGCCGCGGCCCCCACGAACTCTGCGAGCTGGGAACCATCGGCCGCCTGCCAGGCGAGGTCGCGTTCGGTCAGGGCCCCCGCGATCGCCTCGGCGGGCAAGGGCGCCCGGGAAGCGACGGCGACGACGTTGCCTCCGTCCTCGCCCGCCAGCACCGGCGCCCGGGCGAGCAGGAGGACGTGCGGGAACACCGTCTGCAGCGTGGCCAGCTCCGCACGGACGAAGTCCAGCGGCGGGTGGTCGATCAGGTTGACGACGTAGACGCCGCCGTCGGTCAGCGCGGCATCGACGAGTTCCAGGGCCTCACGGGTGGTCAGCTGCCAGGGCACCGAGAGCCCGCCGAACGCGTCGCCGACCACCAGGTCGCGGGTGCCGCCCGGCTCCTCGGCGAGCCCGACCCGGCCGTCGGCGACGCGCACCCGCAGGCGGGCGGAGGTCTCCAGGGCCAGCTGTTCCCGGTCGATGGCCACCACACCGGGATCGACCTCGATCACCAGGCTCTCCGTGCCCGGTCGGGTCTCGGCGAGGTACCGCGGCACCGTGAGGCCCCCGCCGCCGATGTGCAGAGCCGAGAGCGGCCTCCCCGGAGGCGCCACGACGTCGGTGACCGCCGCGACGGCGCGGACGTACTCGAACTCGAGGTGGGTCGGGTCCGCCAGATCGACGTAGGAGTGCCGCAGCGTGTCGAGCATCAGCACCCGACCGGAGTCCCGCGCGGGGTCGGCGACCACGCGCGCGCAGTGGTACGCCGTCTCCTCGTCGCAGGGCGTGGGCGCCACGGCGGCCAGCCCTGCGCCGGACACGGCCAGCACCAGCAGGCCGACCGGCACCTGCCCCGCGCCACCACCCGTCCGCCGGCGGAGGAGAACGCCGACGGCGACGCCGGCGACGACGGTGAGCGCACCGGTGCCGACGAGGATCACGCTGCTGGGCAGAACCGCGATCAGCAGGAAGCCCGTTCCGAACGTGGCGGCGATGCCACCCACCGTCCCGATGCCCGACAGCCGGCCGACCACCGCGCCGGTCTCGGACAGGCGCGCAAGCTGCAGCTTCACCACCATCGGCGGAACGGCCGAGAGCAGGGCCGCCGGCACGACGACGGCGACCGCGGCGAGCAGCAGCACTCCCCCGGCGTCGGCGCCGGACAGCAGTGAGCCGGTGAACCGCACCAGCGGCAGGACGGCCACGACCAGCGCCCCACCGGCGACCATGAGCGGGGCGAGCAGCCGCCGCGGATCCGTGCGGTCGGCCGTCGCGCCGCCCGTCCACGCGCCGACGGCGATCGCCGCGAGCGCGAAGCCGATGATCGCCGTGCTGGTCTGCAGGGTCACGCCGACGTAGGGGGCGATCAGCCGTAGCCCGACGATCTCCAGTACCAGGACAGCCCCGGAGCACAGGAACGTGACCGCCGCGGCGACCCAGTTCGGCAGCGCGTGGGCCGCAGGCTCCACGGTCAGAACAGGGCGGGCTGGTCGGCAGGCTGGCCGACCGACTCCGCGCGGGCCACCAGCTCCGGGCCGTTGTTGGTCACGTGGTTCACGGCGGTGCTGACCGGCCGGAGCTCGAAGGTCTCGACCATCTCCGGCGGGGTCGGCTCCACCAGCGCCTCCACGTCCTCGCGGGAAGGATCCAGCCACGCCGCCCAGCGGTCGGGCGGCAGCACCAGCGGCATCCGCTCATGGATCTCGGTGAGCGCCCCCACGGCCGGCGTCGTCACGACCGTGCAGGTGTAGAGGCGGTCCTCCCCTCGGCCCCAGACCTCCCAGAGCCCGGCGAAGGCGAGCTCCGAGCCGTCCTGCGGCGTCACGAAGTACGGCTGCTTGCCCGGGGAGTCGAGCCGCTTG
The DNA here is from genome assembly GCA_025965695.1 of Blastococcus sp. Taxonomy (GTDB): domain Bacteria; phylum Actinomycetota; class Actinomycetes; order Mycobacteriales; family Geodermatophilaceae; genus Blastococcus_B. The sequence goes on along the minus strand of JAOPWM010000233.1, from coordinate 17,913 downwards.
GCCCACTCGTACCAGCCGTCGGCGGGCACCAGGCACCGCCGCGTGCGCGCGGCGGTGCGGAACGCGGGCTTGTCGGTCAGCGACTCGACGCGGGCGTTGAGCATCCGGTTGCCGACCGAGACGTCCTTGGCCCAGGACGGCACGAGCCCCCACCGGACGGCGCGCAGCTCGCGGTGCCCACCCCCGGTCAACGCACCCTCGGCGTCGCGCTCCTTCTTCCAGCGGACGACGTGGACGTCCTTCGTCGGGGCGACGTTGTAGTCGGCCGGCAGCGGCTTCTGCCCCTCGGCACGGACGGCCTCGAACTCGATCGCGAGGTCGTCGGGACTACGGCTCGCGGCGTAACGACCGCACATGGCGCGGCTCCCTCCCCGGTGCTGGGTCTCCGCCCGACTGTAGGTGTGGGTAGCGACAGGCCACCCGTTGCGCGTGACCTGCTCCGCCCCGGGTAGGGGTCGTGACGGACAGAGTTGTCGAGAGGCCCGCACCGATAGAGAAGGATCCCCCGCGTGACCGCGACGCAGAACCCCACGAACCAGCAGCCGAAGACCGCCAGCGACGCCGGCGCCCGGCCGTACGCGACCGTGAACCCCTACACCGGCCAGACGGAGAAGGAGTTCCCCTTCCTCGAGACCGGCGAGATCGACGGTGTGATCGAGCGCGCGCACGCCGCCTTCCTGGAGTGGCGCCGCCGGCCCGTCGAGGAGCGCGCCGCGATCGTCGGCCGCGCCGCCGAGCTGATGAACGAACGGCGCGACGAGCTCGCTGCCCTCATCACCCGCGAGATGGGCAAGCGGATCCAGGAGGCCGCAGGCGAGATCATGCTGGCCGCCAGCATCCTGCAGTACTACGCGGAGAAGGGCCCCGGCTTCCTCGAGCCTCGGCCGATCGACGTGATGCAGGGCGAGGCCGTCGTCGTCAACGAGCCGGTCGGCGTCCTGCTCGCCATCGAGCCGTGGAACTACCCCTTCTACCAAGTCGTGCGGGTGGCCGGCCCCAACCTCGTCCTCGGCAACGCCATCGTGCTCAAGCACGCCGAGCTGAACCCGCAGTGCGCGCTCGCGATCGAGCAGGTCTTCCGCGACGCCGGTGTTCCCGAGGGCGTCTACACGAACGTGTTCCTGAAGATCCCGGACGTGGAGCGGGTCATCTCCCACCGGCACGTCCAGGGCGTCACCCTCACCGGCAGCGAGCGGGCAGGGGCCAGCGTCGCCGAGATCGCCGGCCGGAACCTGAAGAAGTCGGTCCTCGAGCTGGGCGGCAGTGACCCGTTCATCGTCCTGGACGCCGAGGACCTTGGGCGCACCGTCAAGGCCGCCACCATGGCCCGCATGGCCAACACCGGGCAGGCCTGCATCGCCGCGAAGCGGATCATCGTCGTCGACGACGTCTACGACGACTTCGTCGCCGGCCTCCAGCAGGCGTTCGCCACCTTCACACCCGGCGACCCGGCCGACCCGGCGACGACGCTGGGCCCGGTCTCCTCCGAGCGCGCCGCGCAAGACCTCGCCGCGCAGATCCAGGACGCCGTCGACAAGGGCGCGACCGTGCTCGCCGGCGGCGGTCGGCCCGACCACGACGGCGCCTTCGTCGAGGCGACGCTGCTGGCCGACGTCACGCCGGACATGCGCGCCTACAACGAGGAGCTGTTCGGTCCGGCCGCGGGGCTCTACCGCGTGGCGAACGAGGACGAGGCCGTCGAACTGGCCAACAACAGCGAGTTCGGCCTGAGTGCCGCGGTCTACAGCAGCGACGTCGACAAGGCCCGCGCGGTGGCCGACCGGCTGGAGTCCGGGATGGTCTGGATCAACCAGCCGTCCGGCTCCTCCCCCGAGTTGCCGTTCGGTGGCGTGAAGCGCTCCGGCTACGGCCGCGAGCTGTCCGAGCTGGGCATGTTCGAGTTCGCCAACCGGCGGCTCGTCCGCGTTCTGCCGGCGAAGAAGGCGACCAAGCCGGCCGGCGGCTGAGCAGTGCGCGAGCGGTGTGGCGACCCCGACCGGGCAGAATGAAGCCGTGACCTCCGTCTGGCTGACGCCGCACCGCTCGGCACCCGTCGACGCCGTCGTCACCCTGCCCGGTTCGAAGTCGATCACCGCACGCGCGCTGGTCCTCGCGGCGCTGGCCGACGGCCCGAGCCGACTGGTCCGGCCGCTGCGCGCGCGGGACACCGACCTCATGGCCGGCGGTCTCCGCGCGCTCGGTGTCCGGATCGAGGAGGACGGCGCGGACTGGCTGGTCACGCCGCAGCCGCTGCGCGGGCCGGCCGACATCGACGCCGGACTGGCCGGCACTGTGCTGCGCTTCCTGCCGCCGGTTGCCGCGCTGGCCACCGGCCCCGTGCGGGTGGACGGCGACCCGCGGCTCCGCGACCGCCCCAACGGGGGTCTGCTCACCGCGCTGCGCGCGCTCGGGGTCGAGGTGGACGACGGTGGCCGCGGCAAGGCGCCGTTCACCGTGCACGGCACCGGCCGAGTACGCGGGGGCGCCGTCGAGGTCGACGCGAGCGAGTCCTCCCAGATCGTCTCCGGACTGCTGCTGGCAGCGGCGCGCTTCGACGACGGCCTGGACCTGTCGCTGACCGGCGGGATGCCGTCGATGCCGCATGTCGAGATGACCGTGACGACCCTCCGCGAGCACGGCGTCGAGGTCACCGCCACCGACCGCGGCTGGCGGGTGTCCCCCGGCCCCATCGGCGCCCGGGAGGTCGTGATCGAACCGGACCTCTCCAACGCCGCCCCGTTCCTCGCCGCCGCCCTGGTCACCGGCGGGCGGGTCACCGTCCGCGACTGGCCGGCGGTCACCACCCAGCCCGGCGCCCAACTCGACCGGCTGCTGTCGGCCATGGGCGCGGGGGTCACCCGGACGCCGGAGGGCCTCCGGGTCACCGGTACCGGCGCGATCGCGCCGCTGGTCGCCGACCTCGGCGAGGTGGGCGAGCTGACCCCGGTCCTCGCCGCGCTGTGCGCCCTGGCCGACGGCCCCTCCCGGCTGACCGGCATCGGCCACCTGCGCGGCCACGAGACCGACCGGCTGCAGGCGCTCGACGAGGTGCTGACGGCGGTCGGCGCGCGGGTCGAGCAACTGCCCGACGGCCTGGTCATCGAACCGGGCCCGCGGCGGCCCGCCCTGCTGGACTCCTACGCCGACCACCGCATGGTCCACGCGGCCGCCGTCCTCGGGCTGGCGATCGAGGGTGTGCAGGCCGGCGACCCCGGCGCGGTCACCAAGACCCTGCCCGACTTCGTCGAGCGCTGGGCCGGACTGCTGGGCGAGCCTGCGGGAGTCGTCTCCTGAGCAGCCAGTCATGAGCGGCCGCCGCCACGACAGCCGCTCCGACGAGGACGACGTCCGGATCCGGCCCAGCCGCCGGGGCTCCCGTCCCCGCACGCGCACCCGGCCGGCGCACGACGACGCCGTCCCCGGGCTGGTCGTCGCCGTCGACCGCGGCCGGATGACGGTGCGCGTCGAGGGACCCGACGGCGGCCCGGTCGACGTCACCACCATGCGGGCGCGGGAGCTCGGCAAGCACGGCGTCGTGGTCGGCGACCGGGTCCGGATCGTGGGCGACACCAGCGGGCGGACCGATAGCCTCGCCCGGATCGTCACCATCGAGGAGCGGACGACGTCGCTGCGGCGCACCGCCGACGACACCGATCCCACCGAGCGGATCGTCGTCGCCAATGCCGACATCCTGGTCATCGTGACCGCGGTGACCGACCCGGAGCCGGCGTTCGGCTTCCTCGACCGCTGCCTCGTGGCCGCCTACGCCGGCGGCCTCGAGCCGCTGCTGTGCCTGACGAAGACCGACCTCGCCAGCCCCCAGCCGCTGCTGGACCGGTACGCCGGACTCGGCCTGGATGCCGTCGCGATCTCCCGCGAGGCGCCGCTGGAGCCCCTGCTGGAACGGCTCGCGTTGCGGATCAGCGTGCTCGTGGGGCAGTCGGGGGTCGGCAAGTCGACCCTGGTCAACCGGCTCGTGCCGGACGCCTTCCGGGCCACCGGCGACGTGAGCAAGATCGGCAAGGGCCGGCACACGTCGTCCTCGGTCGTCCTCTTCGACCTGCCGCAGGGCGGCATGGTCATCGACACCCCGGGCATCCGGTCGTTCGGACTGGCCCACGTCACCGCCGACGACGTCCTCGCCGCGTTCGACGAGATCGCCGAGGCCGCCGTCGACTGCCCCCCGCAGTGCGGGCACACCGCCGCTGACCCGGAGTGCGCGCTCGACGCGTGGGCGGCCGCCGGGCCCCCGGCGCGACAGCAGCAGTTGGCCGCGCTCCGGGTCCTGCTCGGGGCCGTCGGCCAGGTCGGCCCCGGCTACTGAGCACGGCGGCGCCGGGGCGCGCGTCCCCTCGGTCCGACCCGGGGACGGCGACCGGTTCCTAGACTGGTTGCGCGGAGGCACTCGCTCACCGCGTTCGGCACGACGACAGGAGCCTGCGTGCAGCTCGAGCCCTTGGCCGGCGACGCACTCCTGACCGCCCGCCTGGTAGGCGTCGGCCTCGCCGACGACCCCTCCGATGCGCGGCTGCCCGGCCGGCCGGCCGGCATCGAGCAGCCGAGCCTCGTCGACCTGGCCACGGAGCGGTTGCGGGCGGAGATCCTCTCCGGCGAGCTCCAGCCCGGCGACCGCATCGTCGAGGACCAGATCCGGCGGCGGTACGGGATCAGCCGGGCGCCGTTGCGGGAGGCCCTGCGCCTGCTGGCGCAACAGGGGCTCGTCGAGCACCTCCCCCGACGCGGCATGCGGGTCACCACCTGGTCCCCCAGGGACATCCGGCAGCTGTTCGAGATCCGGCACGTCCTCGAGCGGCACGCCGTCCTCAGCGCCCTGCCGTTGAGCCACGGCGAGGGCGAGCCGCTGGCTCCGGTGCGGGGCCTGCTGGCCGACATGCGCGCCGCCGAGCAGCGTGGTGACCGGCTGGCGAAGGACGACGCCCACCGCGCGTTCCATGCCTCAGTCGTCGGCCTCGCGGGCAACCGGCAGTTGGAGCTCGCGCTGGCGCCGATCCTGCTGAAGCTGCAGCTGCCGATGGCGGTCAACCTCCGTCGCGAGTCCGAGGTCCACTCGCCGGACCTCGGCCTGGACCGGCACGCCGCGATCCTCGAGGCGCTGGAGTCCGACGACGCCGCGACCGTCCTCGACGCTCTCGACCGGCACGGCGAGCTGGCGTACCTGCCGCTCTGAAAGAGGACCGCCACACAGCCGTAACCGAATGGGCTCTGAGTCGGAAACACTGATTGTCGACAATCGACCGCATGCTCCCAGCGTCATCCCTGCCACGACCTGGGCAGACGGTCGCTCAGCTCCTGGATGCCCTCCGAGGTGGCGCCACGACCCCGACGGAACTGGTCGAGCGAGTCGCCGACGGCGTCGAGCGGCGGGGGGACGACGGCGTCTGGATCACCACGCTGGGACGGCAGCAACTGCGGGAGCGGGCCGCGGGACTGGAGGCCCGTCCCGGTGCGCGCGACCTCCCGCTCTACGGCATTCCCTTCGCGGTCAAGGACAGCATCGACGTGGCAGGGATGCCCACGACCTGCGGCTGCCCGGAGTACGCATACGTCCCCGAGGTCACCGCGCCGGTGGTCGACCGGCTGGTGGCCGCCGGCGCCGTGCTCGTCGGGAAGACCAACCTCGATCAGTTCGCCACCGGCCTCAACGGCACCCGCTCCCCCTACGGCATCCCCCGGAACGTCCACGGCGGCGACCTGATCCCCGGCGGATCGAGCTCCGGCTCCGCACTGGCGGTCGCCACGGGGCAGGTGCCGTTCGCCGTGGCGACCGACACCGCGGGCTCGGGGCGCGTCCCCGCGGCGCTGAACGCGATCATCGGGTTCAAGCCGTCGCGTGGCCTGCTGAGCGCGACCGGGCTCGTGCCGGCGTGCCGATCCCTGGACTGCATGAGCCTCATGGCGACGACCGTCGACGACGTCCGCCGGGTCTTCGACGTCGTCGCCGCGACCGACCAGGCCGACCCGTGGTCCCGTTCCCGGCAGCGACGCACGGTGCAGCGCCCGCGCATCGGGCTACCGCCCGCGGCGGCCCTGGAGTTCCTCGGTGACGAGCCGATGCGCCGGGCGCACGACGTCGCCCGCGCCGCACTGCCGCAGGTGGGAGTGATCGTCGAGGTTCCGCTGACACCGTTCCTGCAGGCGGGTGACCTGCTCTACCAGGGTCCCTGGGTGGCCGAGCGACTCGTCGAGTTCGGCAACTTCCTGGCCGCCCACCCCGGCGCTGCGCATCCGGTGGTCGCCGAGATCCTCGAGGGGGGACGGGGGTACACCGCCGTCGACGTGTTCCGCGCCGAGCACCGGCTCCAGGAGCTGCGGGCGGAGGTGGCGCGGCTGTGGACCGACGTCGACGTCGTCGTCCTTCCGACGGTCGCCACGACGTTCACCGTGGCCGACGTGCTCGCCGACCCGATCGCCACCAACACCGCACTGGGTCTGTACACGCACTGCGGCAACCTGCTCGACCTCTGCGCCGTGGTCGTACCGGCGGGCCGCACCGAGGACGGCCGCCCCTGCAGCCTCATGGTCCTCGGCCCCGCGCTGACCGACGACGTCGTCCTCGAGGTCGCCGCCCGGCTCACCGGGAGCGCGCCCGGCGCCGAGGTCGCCGCTCCCGCCACCACCACCGAACTCGTCGTGGTCGGCCACCACCTGTCCGGACAGCCGCGCAACGGCGAGCTGACCGGTCGCGGAGGGGTCCTGCTGGAGACGACCACGACGACCGCGGACTACCGCCTCCTCCGGATCGGCACCGTGGCGCCGGGCGAGGTGCCGGTGCCCGCCCTGCTGCGCAACCCGGGGAAGGGCACCCGGATCGAGGTCGAGCTGTGGCAGCTGCCGGCCGCCGAGCTCTCCGGTCTCCTCGCCGGCCTGCCGGACGTGCTGGCGCTCGGCCGGGTGCGGCTGGCCGACGGCCGGACGGTCCCCGGTCTCGTCGGTGACGCGTCGGTCGTCTCCGGATCGCCCGGTCGCCCGGTCACCGACATCACCGACACCGGCGGATGGCGCAGCCACCTCGCCCGCCCACGATCCCCGCTAGCCCTACCCATCCACTGACCAGCTTCGACACCGGAGACCGCCATGACTCCACCCGTCACCGTCGCCGCCGACCCCGGCCCGTTCCCACTGCCCGAGGGAAAGGTCGCCCTGCTGGTCATCGACATGCAGCGGGACTTCCTGCTGCCGGGAGGCTTCGGGGAGAGCCTGGGCAACGACGTCGGTCAGCTACAGCGGGTCGTGCCGCCGCTGGCCCGCGTCCTGGCCGTCGCCCGGGAGGCGGGCCTGCTCGTGATCCACACCCGCGAGGGCCACCTGCCCGACCTGTCGGACTGCCCGCCCGCGAAGCTGCGGCGCGGCAGTCCGAGCCAGCGGATCGGCGATCCCGGCCCGTACGGGCGGATCCTCGTCCGGGGCGAGTTCGGCCACGACATCATCGACGAGCTGGCCCCCGCGGCGGGCGAGCCGGTGGTCGACAAACCCGGCAAAGGCGCCTTCTACGCGACCGGTCTCCAGGAACTCCTCGACGACGCCGGGATCACCCATCTGATCGTCACCGGGGTGACCACCGAGGTGTGCGTGCACACGACCGTCCGCGAGGCCAACGACCGGGGCTTCGACTGCCTCGTCCTCTCCGACTGCGTCGGCTCCTACTTCCCGGAGTTCCAGCGCGTCGGCCTGCAGATGGTCAGCGCGCAGGGCGGGATCTTCGGCTGGGTCACCGACTCCCTGTCCGTCCTCCCGGTGCTGCTCCCCTCGCTCCTCCCCCCGTCCGCCGTCCCGTCCCCCGTGTGAGATCTGGAGCCCGCCATGAGCACCGGTACCGCTGCATCGTCCGCGCTCGCCCGGCCCGGGACGAACCTCCCCCGGTGGACCCGCGGGGACACCAACGCGTTCTTCGGACTGGCCTTCAACATCCTGGTCAACGTCCTCACCCTGACCGCACTGATGATCGGCGTCGTCGGGATACCCGCCGGCGATGTCCTCGGCACGGTGCTGCCTGCCCTGGGTGTGGCCCTCGTCCTCGGCAACGTCTACTACACCTACCTCGCCCGACGGCTCTCACGGCGGGAAGGCCGCACCGACGTCACGGCGTTGCCCTACGGCCCCAGCGTTCCGCACATGTTCATCGTCGTGTTCGTCATCATGCTGCCGATCTTCCTGGCCACCGGAGACCCGATGCGGGCCTGGTCTGCGGGGCTGGCGTGGGCATTCGTCATCGGCGTCATCGTGCTGATCGGCGCGTTCGTCGGGCCGTTCATCCGCCGGGTCACGCCGCGAGCGGCGATGCTGGGCACCCTGGCCGGCATCTCGCTGACCTTCATCGCGATGCGGCCGGCGGCGCAGATCTGGGAGTACGCCTGGATCGGGCTGCCGGTGCTGGCGATCATCCTCATCGGCTTCTTCACCGACATGCGGCTGCCGGGTGGCATCCCGGTCGGGCTCGCCGCCCTGCTGGTCGGCACGGCGATCGGCTGGATCGGCGGGGCGATGTCCGTCCCCGACGTCATCGCCGCCGCCCGTGACATCGCCTTCGCCGTCCCCCACCTGAAGATCAGTCTGCTGTTGGACGGGCTGAGCCACCTGGCGCCGCTGCTCGCGACCGCCATCCCGCTGGGCGTCTACAACTTCACCGAGGCCATGAGCAACGTGGAGAGCGCCGCGGCAGCCGGGGACAGCTACAACCTGCGCAGCGTCCTGCTCGCCGACGGCACGGGCGCCATCGTGGGCTCCGCGCTCGGCTCCCCCTTCCCGCCGGCCGTCTACATCGGCCACCCGGGCTGGAAGGACGCCGGCGGCCGCGCCGGCTACTCCATGGCCAGCGGCGTGTTCATCGCCGTCCTGTGCTTCCTCGGCCTGTTCGGGCTGCTGTCCGCGCTGCTGCCGCTACCGGCGATCGTGCCGATCCTGCTCTACATCGGCCTGCTCATCGGGGCCCAGGCCTTCCAGGCGGTGCCCCGCATCCACGCCGCCGCGGTGGTGATCGCGATCCTGCCCAACATGGCCGCCTGGGCGTCCGGGCTGATCGACAACTCCCTGGCCGCCGCGGGGACCTCGGCCGCGGCGGTCGGCTCGGACGCGCTCGGCAACGCCGGCGTGGTCTACGGCGGGCTCAAGACCCTGGGCGAGGGAGCCGTCCTCGCCGGGCTGGTCCTGGGCGCCCTCGTCACGTTCCTGATCGACAAGCGGTTCGTCGCCGCGGCCGCCGCAGCCGGGGTCGGTGCGCTGCTCAGCTTCATCGGACTCATCCACGCTCCCCAGGTCGCCTGGGCCGCCAACCCCCCGGTCGCCCTCGGCTACCTGCTCTTCGGCCTGGTCTGCCTCGGCTACGGGCTGCTCAACCGGACCTCCGGGGCGGCTGCCCCGGACGGCCCCGAGCACGCGGTCACCCCGCCGGCCGCCGACGTCGAGCCGGTGCCGGAGGGCAGCGTCCCGGCGCCCCGCAGGACGGCGCCCGCGGAGGACCGCGCGACCTGACCGATGGCCGCTGCGGACGGCGTCGGCACGCGAGCAGGGTCCGGATCACGCCGCCGGCTCCCGTGTCAGACGTCGACCCAGCCGCCGCTGCGCCAGTAGACGCCGGACTCCCGGGTGAGGAGCCCCTCGTCGACGAGGTACCGGCGCAGGGCGGCCACGTCGGCGTGCCAGACGCCGAGCAGCACGTTGACCTCGCGCTCGGGATAGCGGACGCCCGGCTCGAACACCCGCACCAGGTGCTCGAGGACCACCCGGCGCTTGCTGTGCTGGGCGGGGATAGACACGAGGCGGCCGTTCCGCACGAACGCGGAGAGGACGGCGTCCTCCGCCGGATCCTCCGACAGCGGTTCCGGGACGGGCGCGGCCGCCGCGGCCGCCCGGGCCGCGGCGCCGAACCGCTCGGTGTGCAGCGCGAGCGTGTGCCCGTCGCGGTGCACGAGGCCGGCGCGGGCGAGTCGGCGGGCGGCGAGGGCGACGTCCTTGAGCGGGAGACCGGCGGCCTCGGCGACCTCCTCGATCGTCGCGGCGCCGAGTGCGAGGGCGGCGACGACCCTCAGCCGCGTCCGGTCGGCCAGCAGGCCCACGATCGTCGCGGCGTCCACGATCTGACGGTATCGGCGCATCGGGCGGTTCGGGGACGGGTACCCGAGCGGCATGGTGAGTCCGATCGACATCCAGAAGGCCCTGTCCGGGATGGACTATCCCGCGAGCAAGGCCGACATCGTCCGGCACGCGGAGCAGCAGGGGGGTGACAAGGAGGTCGTCGAGGCCCTCGAGAAGATCGAGGACCGCGAGTACGAAGGGCCGAGCGGGGTCAGTTCAGCGGTGTTTGACTGATCCCCGGCTAGGTTCGGTGTCCATGACATCCGGCCGGGGCTTTTCCGAGGACATGCGGCTGGCGCACGTGCTTGCCGATCAAGCCGACTCGATCAGTCTGGACCGCTTCAAGGCACTGGATCTGAAGGTCGACACCAAGCCGGACCTGACGCCGGTGACCGACGCCGACCGCGCGGTCGAGGAGATGCTGCGGATCACGCTGAGCCGGGCCCGCACCCGCGACGCGGTCATGGGTGAGGAGTTCGGCACCACCGGCCACGGGCCGCGGCGGTGGGTCCTCGACCCGATCGACGGCACCAAGAACTTCGTCCGCGGCGTGCCCGTGTGGGCGACCCTGATCGCCCTCTTCGACGGCGAGGAGCCGGTCGTCGGGCTGGTCTCGGCCCCGGCGCTCAACCGTCGCTGGTGGGCGGCCAAGGGGGTGGGCGCCTGGACCGGCCGGCGGCTGGAGTCGGCCACCCGCTGCCACGTCTCCGACGTCAGCGAACTGCGGGACGCGAGCCTCTCCTACTCCAGCCTGTCCGGCTGGCAGGAACGGGACCGTCTGGACGGGTTCCTGGACCTCACCCGCTCGGTCTGGCGCACCCGTGCCTATGGCGACTTCTGGAGCTACGTACTGCTCGCCGAGGGTGCCGTCGACATCGCCGCCGAACCCGAGGTCTCGGTCTGGGACCTCGCCGCGCTCGACGTGATCGTCCGGGAGGCCGGCGGCCGGTTCACCGACCTCACCGGCGCGCCAGGTCCCAGCGGTGGAAGTGCGCTGGCCACCAACGGCGTCCTGCACGACGCCGCCCTCGACATGCTCCGGCTGCCCGAGCCCGACTGATCGCGGGCCCGGGCAGTCACGGGCTCGGCGCTCAGCCGCTCAGTGGCCCGGATTCCCGGTGCCCGTGCCACTGCCCGGGCCACGGCCGCCCTGGAACCGGCGGCGCACGTCGTCGATCTTCGCCTTCGTCTTCGGGTTCTTGGCAAGCTGCTGCGCCTTCTCCGTCATCTGACGGACGGCTTCCTTGCCCTGGGGACTGTTGGCGAACTGCGCGACCTTGCTGAACAGCGACGCCATGCGGGGTCGCCTCCCCTCGCTCGAGGGCCGTGAACCGGCCCGTTGCCGGCTCCAACGCAGGCGGCGCCTGCACCGTTCCTAGGCCCTGGCCCAGCGGGCGGCCGCGGCGCGGAGATCGACGTCGGTGTGCGGTTCCACCACGGCGCCGGCCGCCGCCTCCGGGACGACGTCCAGCCCAACCCCGCGCCCGGCCAGCACCGCCGCGCCGATCGCGGAGGCGCTGCGCAACGGCAGGTGCCGGACCGGACGGCGCAGGACGTCGGCGAGCAACCGCTGGACGACGGCCGACCGCGCTCCGCCGCCGGTGAGCACGACCGGATCGTCGTCGCCGGGCACGTCGAGCAGCTCGAAGGCCGCAGCGATCGCGAAGGCCACCCCTTCGACCGCTGCCCGCGCCAGGTCCGCGCGGGTGGTTCCCGGCTGCAGGCCGCTCCAGCCGCCCCGGTCCGACGGTCGCGCGACGCCGCCGCGCTCACCGGTGAGGAAGGGCCGGAAGGCCACTCCCCCGGCGCCGGCCGGTGTCGCCGCGGCCGCGTCGAACAGGTCGGTCCAGGACATCCCGAGCACCTCGCACACCCACGCCCAGGCCAAGCCGCCGTTCTGCAGGGCGGCCATCGCGTACCAGCCGCCGGACACGTCGGCGTAGCCGTGCACCACCGGGTCGGGGGCGGGCCGGGGCACCCATCCGGGCCGCAGCAGCTGGGCGCCGGTCCCGAGGTTGACCTGGGCGACCGGGGTGCCCGCCGCAAGGAGGGCCAGCGGGGTGTCGGCGCCGCCGGTCACGACGGGCACCGCACCGACCGGCAGCGCCGCCGTCCCGACGATCTCGGTTCCCGGGCGCACGACCGGCAGCAACCCGGGGTCCACACCCGCGGCGGCGACCGCCGCCGCCGACCAGTCGTCGGTGGTGACGTCCCACAGCAGTGTCGCCGAGGCGTCGCTGCGGTCGGTCACGGCAGGGGTCTGCCCCGTGAGCAGCGTCGCCCGGAGTGCGTCCTTGGGCAGCAGGACGGCGGCGGCACGTGCGACCGTCGCCGGCTCGTGCCGCGCCAGCCAGGCCAGCAGCGGTCCGGTCATGCCGGGGACCAGCGGGTTGGCGAGCGCGGCGCGGTCGGCCTCCGGGAGGGCCCGCCAGAGGTCCAGCTCGGCACCGGCGCGCCGGTCGGCCCACAGCAACGCCGGCCGCAGGGCCCGGCCGGCGGCGTCCACGAGGACGGCGCCGTGCATCTGCCCCGACAGCCCCAGTGCCAGGACCTGTGCCCCGGCGACAGCCGGGGCCACGGCGGACAGCGCCTCGTCGAGGGCGTGCCGCCAGACGCGGACGTCGGTCTCGGCGCGGTCGGGTGCCGGGCGGTCGATCGGGTAGCCGCGCTCGGCCTCGGCTACGACCCGCCCGGCGAGATCCAGCGCGACCAGCTTCAGGCCGCTCGTCCCGAGGTCCGCGCCGAGCAGGACGTCGTCGGCTACCACGTCGTCGGCCACCAGCCGTCAGCCGCCGTGGGCGAAGCCGCCGCCGCGGCCGTTGCGGTCGGCGAGCAGACCGGCCAGCGTCGAGACGGCGATCTCGGCGGGGGCCCGTGAGCCGATGTCGAGGCCGATCGGCCGGTGCACCCGGGCGATCTCCTCCGGCGGCACGCCCAGCGCGGTGAGCGCCGCGACGTGCGGGCCCTCGTGCCGCGGATTGCCCATGACGCCGACCCAGCGGGCGGGGCGGCCCAGCGCGTCGCGGAGCAGCTCTCCCAGCTCGTCGCGGTGATGATCGGTGACGACGACGTCCGCGGAGCCACCCGCCAGCTCGTCGTCCAGTTCGGCGAAGGCACGGACCGTGACGTCCGGCGTTCCCGCGGGACCGCGGTCGGGGTCCGGCTCGACCAGAACCGTGCGGAAACCGAGCTCGGCGCCCCACCGCAGCAGCACGTCGGCGACCGGCGAGGCGAAGACGGCGACCAGCTGCCGGTCGGCGGTCATGCGCCGCGCTCCGGACTGTCACCGTAGGCATAGGAGGCGTTGACGTACCGGCCACCGGCGGCGACGCCCGGGGGCGCGATCTCGTCCAGGCGGGCCAGGTCGTCGGCGGTGAGCTCCACCGCGACCGCCCCGACGTTCTCCTCCAGGTAGCGGCGGCGCTTGGTCCCGGGAATGGGTACGACGTCCTCGCCGCGGGACAGGACCCACGCCAGCGCCAGCTGCCCCGGCGTGGCGCCCTTCTCGGCGGCCAGGGAACGGACGGCGTCGACCAGGCGCAGGTTGACCTCGAACGCCTCGCCGGTGAAGCGGGGATGGCCGCGCCGGAAGTCGTCCTCGGCGAAGTCCGACGGGCTGGTGATCGCACCGGTGAGGAAGCCGCGGCCCAGCGGGCTGAACGGCACGATGCCGATGCCGTGCTCACGGGCCACGCCGAGGACCTCGGCCTCCAGATCGCGGGTCCAGAGTGACCACTCGCTTTGCAGCGCCGCGATCGGGTGGACGGCGGCGGCCCGGCGGATCGAGGCCGCGCTGGCCTCAGACAGGCCGAGGAACCGCACCTTGCCCTGCTCGACGAGCTCGGCCATCGCACCGACGGTGTCCTCGAGAGGCACGCGCGGATCGACACGGTGCTGGTAGTAGAGGTCGATCACCTCGACACCCAGCCGGCGGAGGCTCGCCTCGGCACGGGCGCGCACGTTCTCCGGCCGCCCGTCGATGTGCATCTCGCCGCGGTCGTCACGGGAGATCGAGAACTTGGTCGCCAGCTGCACCTCGTGGCGCCGGCCGGCGATCGCCTCGCCGACCAGCTCCTCGTTGTGCCCGCTCCCGTACACGTCGGAGGTGTCGAGGAACGTGACGCCGAGGTCGAGGGCCCGCCGGACGGTCGCGATCGACTCGTCACGGTCGGCGTCGCCGTAGGCCTGACTCATCCCCATGCAGCCCAGACCGAGCTCGGAGACGAGCAGGCCGTTGCGGCCGAGCGTGCGGGTGCCGACGGAAGGAAGCGAGGTCATACCCGCATCCTCGCGGGGCGCCCCGGGCCGGCGCCAGACCGCATCCACGACAGAACCGCCCCCGCCGCCAGCGTGAGCCGGTGGACCAGCGGCGTGAGCGCGGGGACGGCCATCAGCACCAGTCCACCCGCGGCCCAGCCGGCCAGCACGTCCGACACCCAGTGGGTGCCCAGGTAGATCGTCGTCAGCCCGATCGAGGCGGCCAGCAGGCCGGCCGCGACCCCCCATGACCTGCGGCCGCGGGGGGCGAGCCAGGCCAGGAGGCCCCAGGTGACGACGGCGTTGGCGGCGTGTCCGGACGGGAAGATCGTGCCGTCGGTGAACACCGTACTGGCGCCCGGATGCACCGCCGCGTGTCCCAGCTGCAGCGGCCCGAGCCGGCCGATGACCGTCTTGACCAGACCCACCGAGACGTTGAGCAGCAGCGTCGCCAGGCCGAGGGTGATCAGCGGGCGCAGATCCCGGGTGCGCAGCGCGCGCACACCCAGCCAGGTCGCGGCCAGCACGAGACAGACGGCGCGCTGACCGAGCAGCACCCACGCCGACAGGAACTCGTACAGCTCGGGTGATCGGGCCGACGTCGACCAGCGCAGTACGGCGGTGTCGAGGTCGACCAGCGGTGAGCCGCTGAGCACGGCGACGCAGACGACGGCGTAGAGCATCGACACCGCACCGCCGAGAACGAGGCGGGGACGAACCGGCCGGAGGCCCGTGCCGGACCGTGATGCCGCCGGTAGCCGGACCGCCGGCCGGTCGGACCGTGCTCGTCGGACAGATCTCGCCGCCGATCGTGTCTCGATAACCACAAGAGCTCGATCTTCGCCGGACAACCTGAATGGAAGCTGAGAGGGCGCCGGCCGGCGGCATCCCCGGGCTCATCGGTCCCGGCCGGACCCGGACGGTCCTCGGTGAGCGGTAGCGGCGTCTGGTGGGATGACAGCTGACGGGCGCCGATGGTCGGCGCCCGGCGAGGAGGGCCCCCGTGCAGTACGCCGAGTCCGTTGTGGACCTGGTCGGCAACACCCCGCTGGTCCGGCTCGCCTCGGTGACCCGGGCGTTGGGCCCCGACGCGCCGCTGGTGCTGGCCAAGGTCGAGTACCTCAACCCCGGCGGGTCGGTGAAGGACCGCATCGCCGTCCGCATGGTCGACGCCGCCGAGGCCAGCGGCGCCCTGAAGCCGGGCGGCACGATCGTCGAGCCGACCAGCGGGAACACCGGTATCGGGCTGGCCCTGGTCGCCCAGCAGCGCGGCTACAGGTGCATCTTCATCTGCCCCGACAAGGTCGGCCAGGAGAAGATCAACGTGCTGAAGGCCTACGGCGCGGAGGTGGTCGTCTGCCCGACCGCCGTCGACCCGTCCGACCCGCGCTCCTACTACTCCGTCTCCGACCGGCTGGCCCGCGAGACGCCCGGGGGCTGGAAGCCCGACCAGTACTCCAACCCGGCCAACCCGCAGTCGCACTACGAGACCACCGGGCCGGAGATCTGGGCCCAGACCGAGGGCCGGGTCACCACGTTCGTCACCGGCATGGGCACCGGCGGCACGATCAGCGGCATCGGCCGGTATCTCAAGGAGGCCTCCGGTGGCCGGGTGCGGGTCGTCGGTGCCGACCCGGAGGGCTCGGTCTACTCGGGCGGTACCGGGCGGCCCTACCTGGTCGAGGGGGTCGGTGAGGACTTCTGGCCGTCCACCTACGACCGGGACATCGCCGACGAGATCATCGCCATCTCCGATGGGGACTCCTTCGCGATGACCCGGCGGCTGGCCCGCGAGGAGGGGCTCCTGGTCGGCGGCTCCTGCGGCATGGCCGTGGTCGCGGCACTCCGCGCGGCCGAGAAGCTGACCAAGGACGACGTCGTCGTCGTCCTGCTGCCCGACGGCGGCCGCGGCTACCTCAACAAGATCTTCAGCGACAAGTGGATGGCCGACTACGGCTTCCTCGACGTCGCGGCCGGCGAGACCGTGGGCGACGTGCTGCGGGCCAAGTCCGGCGAGACGCCGACGTTGGTGCACACGCACCCGAACGAGACCGTCCGCGACGCCATCGACATCCTCCGCGAGTACGGCGTCAGCCAGCTGCCGGTCGTGCGCGCCGAGCCCCCGGTGACCGCAGGCGAGGTGGTGGGCTCGGTGGACGAGAAGGCACTCCTCGACGCCCTCTTCGCCGGGACGGCCAGCCTTGCCGACCGGGTGGAACGGCACATGTCGCCGCCGCTGCCGATCGTCGGGTCGGGTGAGGGGGTCAGCGCCGCCGTCGCCGCGCTCGGCTCGGCCGATGCCCTGGTGGTGCACGTCGACGGCAAGCCCGCCGGCGTCGTGACCCGTCAGGACGTGCTGGGTCACCTGGCGGGCCTCGGGCATACGGTCGAGGCATGACCGCCGCCGACGACTCCCGGCTCCCCGGCTTCAACACCCGGGCCATCCACGCCGGGCAGGAGCCGGACCCGGCCACCGGCGCGGTGATCGTGCCGCTGCACCTGACCACGACCTACAAGCAGGACGGCGTGGGCGGCCTGCGCGGCGGCTACGAGTACAGCCGGAGCGCCAACCCGACCCGGACCGCGCTGCAGGAGGCCCTCGCTGCCCTGGAGCAGGGCACCCGCGGGATGGCGTTCGCCTCCGGTCTGGCCGCCGAGGACACGCTGCTGCGCACCGTCTGCGAGCCCGGCTCGCACATCGTCATGGCCGGTGACGCCTACGGCGGCACGTTCCGGCTGATCTCCCGGGTCGTCTCCCGGTGGGGGGTCGAGCACACGCCGACCGACCTGGCCGACCTCGACGCGGTGCGCGCCGCCCTGCGGCCGACCACCCGGGTGATCTGGTGCGAGACGCCGACCAACCCCCTGCTCAACGTGGCCGACATCGCAGCGCTCGCCCAGGTCGCGCACGAGGCCGGCGCCCTCCTGGTCGTCGACAACACCTTCGCCTCGCCGTACCTGCAGCAGCCGCTAGCGCTCGGCGCCGACGTCGTCGTGCACTCCACGACGAAGTACCTCGGCGGGCACTCCGACGTCGTCGGTGGGGCACTCGTGACCGCCGACGCCGACCTCGGCGAGCAGCTGGCCTACAACCAGAACGCCATGGGCGCCGTCGCCGGACCGTTCGACTCCTGGCTGGTGCTTCGCGGGATCAAGACCCTCGGTGTCCGCATGGACCGGCATCAGGCGAACGCCGCCCGCATCGCGGAGTTCCTGCTCGGGCACCCCGACGTCGCTTCGGTCCTCTACCCCGGGCTCCCCGAGCACCCCGGCCACGAGATCGCGGCGAAGCAGATGTCGGGCTTCGGCGGGATGCTCTCCTTCCGGCTCACCGGCGGCGAGGAGAAGGCGCTGCGGGTGTGCGAGCGGGCCACGGTATTCACGCTGGCCGAGTCCCTCGGCGGCGTGGAGTCGCTGATCGAGCACCCGGGGCGGATGACCCATGCCAGCGCGGCGGGCTCGCCGTTGGAGGTGCCGGCGGATCTGGTGCGTCTGTCGGTGGGCATCGAGGACGTCGACGACCTGCTCGCCGACCTCGAGCAGGCCCTCGCCTAGGTGCACTGG
>JAOPWM010000183.1 GCA_025965695.1 Blastococcus sp. | reverse complement strand
CCTGGCTGGTGCCGATCCGCAACGAGGACGGCACGCCGTGCGCGGGCGTCACCATCGGGGACGACGGCCCGAAGGCCGGCCTCAACGGCGTGGACAACGGCCGGCTGACCTTCGACCACGTGCAGGTTCCCCGCGACATGCTGCTGGACCGCTACGGCCAGGTGGCCGAGGACGGCACGTACACGTCCTCGATCGAGAACGAGACCCGCCGCTTCTTCACCATGCTCGGCACGCTGGTGCGCGGCCGGGTCAGCGTCGGCGGCTCCGCGGGGTCGGCGACCAAGCTGGCGCTGGACATCGCCGTCCGCTACGGCAACGAGCGCCGCCAGTTCGCCGCCCCCGGCGAGGAGCGCGAGATCGTCATCAACGACTACCTCGTGCACCAGCGCAAGCTGCTGCCGGCGCTGGCCAAGAGCTACGCGCTGCACTTCGCGCAGGGCGAGCTCGTCGAGACCATGCACGACGTCCAGACCGCGGTGCACGTGCACGGCCAGGAGATCGACGAGCAGGCGCAGCGGGAGCTGGAGTCCCGCGCGGCCGGGCTCAAGGTCGCCCAGACGTGGCACGCCACGCAGACGATCCAGATGTGCCGCGAGGCGTGCGGCGGTGCCGGCTACCTGCAGGAGAACCGGCTGCCGCACCTGAAGGCCGACACCGACGTCTTCACCACCTTCGAGGGCGACAACACCGTCCTGCTGCAGCTGGTCGCCAAGGGCCTGCTCACCGGCTACCGCGACACGTTCGGCTCGCTGGAGGGCTGGGGCACGGTCGGCTTCATCGCCGACATGGTCCGGGAGACCGTCCTGGAGCGGACGGCGGCCCGCGCGCTGATCGCCCGGCTGATCGACGCCGTCCCCGGCCGGGACGACGAGGTGCCGATGCTCGACCGCGGCTGGCAGCTGAAGATGTTCGAGTTCCGCGAGAAGCACAGCCTCGAGGGCGCGATCAAGCGGCTGCGGAAGAACTCGACGACGGAGGGCATGGCGCCGTTCGACATGTTCAACGACGTCCAGGACCACGTCCTCAAGACGGCGCAGACGCACATCGAGCGGGTCGTGCTGGAGGCCTTCGTCGCCGGCGTGGACCGCACGACCGACACCGGCGCCAAGGAGCTGCTGGACAAGCTCTGCGACCTGTACGCACTCTCGGCCATCGAGGCCGACAAGGCATGGTTCCTGGAGCACGGTCAGCTGACCCCGTCGCGTGCCAAGCTGCTGACCAGCACGGTCAACCAGCTGCACAAGGAACTGCGGCCGCACGTCGTCACGCTGGTCGACGCGTTCGCCATTCCCGCGGAGTGGAAGGCGGCGCAGATCCTCGACGAGGAGGCGGACCGCCAGGAGGCGATGGCCGCCCGCGACGCCGAGGTCCGCTCCGAGGCCGAGGGCAGCCAGGCGTCCGGCGACAGCGCCACCGATCTGGAGGTCGCCCCGGCCCAGTAGGGCCGCCCCCCGGACGTCTCTCCGGCAGCAGGTCGGTTCGTGGACAGTCGTGCTCTGAGTGCAGGACGCACTCAGAGCGCGACTGTCCCGCAATGAGCCTCTGCGCCGCGCCCTGACCGAGCACAGGAGAATCGCCGCCCGTGGAGATCCTCGCCGCGGTGGAGGTACTGCCGGTCCCGGCCGCCGTCGACCTCGCCGCTATCGTCATCGGCGCCCTCACCGGCGGCCTGCTCGCCGCCCGTGAGGGCTTCGCCGTCTCCGGCGTCCTGCTGCTGGCGGTGAGCGGCGGCCTCGGCGGCGGGCTCATCCGTGACGTGTTGCTGGCCGACGGGCCGCCGGTGGCGCTGACCAATCAGGTCTATCTGCCGACGGTGGCGATCACCGCGGCGGTGACATTCTTCTTCTCCGGCTGGCTGTCCCGGCTCACCGGCCTGCTGGTGGTGCTCGACGCCGTCACGCTCGGGTTCTTCACCGTCATCGGCGCCCAGAAGGCGCAGCTGGCCGGCCTGCCGAACGCCTCGGTGGTCTTCATCGGAACGGTGACCGCCGTCGGTGGCGCGGTGATCCGGGACGTGTTGCTCGCCCAGCGGGCCGACATCGTCCAGCCGGGGCCCTACAACGCCGTCGCCGCGCTGATCGGCGCGTCACTGCTGACGGTCCTCGCAGGGCCGGTGGGACTCGCCCCGCTCCCTGTCGCGGCCATGGTCATCGTGCTGGTCGCGGCCCTGCGAGTGCTCTCGGTGTGGCGGGGCTGGGAGGCGCCGGTCGCCGTCGACCTGCCCGCCCGCGCCCGCAACCGGCTGGTGCACCGACGGGGCCGCGGCCGGACGTGAGGTCAGGCGTCCGCGCCGGCCCCCGGGATCACGTCGGGCGAGGGCTCGATGTCCGGCGGGACCACCTGCGGGCCGGCCTCGGGCGGGCGGGGTGCGTCCTGCGGATGCAGGCGGAGGGCGAGCATCGCGACGTCGTCCTGCGCATCGGGCAGGAAGAGCCGCTTCAGCACCTGGTCGCACAGGTCGTCCAGCGGCAGTCCGGCGCACTCGCGGAGCACCTCGACCAACTCGGCGGTGCCGGCGTCGAGGTCGCGGTCGCGCCGTTCGACCAGACCGTCGGTGTACAGCAGCACGGTCGAGCCCGCCTCCAGGACAGTGACGTGCTCCCGCCGCTTCGTCTCGGGGGCCACGCCGAGCAGCAACTCGGGCTGCTCCTCGTCGAGGAGCATGGCCTTGCCCTCGCCGGTCAGCACGGCCGGCGGCGGGTGACCGGCGCTGGACCAGCGGAGTCGGACCCGGCCGGCGGGCACGTCGTCCTCGTCCTGCTCCAGGCGGGCGACGAGCGCGGTGGCCATGGTGTCCAGCGCCAGACCCTCGATCGCCCGGTCGAGCTCGGTGAGCACCTCAGCGGGCGAACCTCCGCTGGAGTAGCCGATGCCGCGCAGCAGGCCGCGAACCTGACCCATCGCCGCGGCGGCGCGGGTGTCGTGGCCGACGACATCTCCGATCGCGATCACCGTCGCGCCGCTGGACTGCAGGAAAGCGTCGTACCAGTCGCCACCGATCTCGGCCCCGGCGGCGGCCGGCACGTAGCGGACGACGATCTCCGAGTGGTCCGGCTCCGGTGGATCGGTGAGCATGCTGCGCTGCAGCGCGTCCGCAAGATCGCGTTGCCGGCCGAAGAGCCGCGCATGGTGCAGCGCCAGGCCGGCCCGGAGCCCGATCTCGATCGCCGTGTCCACCTCGGCCTGGCTGAGGGGGCCCCGCACCTCCCGGTTGAACAGACCCAGGGCGCCGAGAGTCTGGCCCCGCGCCAGCAGGGGGACGACCGTCCCGGACCCGACACCCAGCCGGGCCAGCATCTCGCGCACGCCGGGATCGGGCAGCGCCCGCGCCACCTGCTCCCAGTCGACGGACTCCACGACCAGCGGCCGGCCGGTGGATGCGACCACCCGGGCCCCGGCCTCGTCGGTCATCACGCTGACCATCGAGCGCACGTAGGCGGCGACCTCCTCGTTCCGGGACGGGTCGCGATGGGCGCTCGCCATCTCGTGCAGGCGGCCCTGCTCGTCCGTGACGACGAGCCAGCACCAGTCCGCAAGATCCGGGACGACGAGCTCGGCCAGCTCACCGACCTGCTGGTCGATCTCCAGGGTCCCCGACAGGATCCGGCCCGCCTCCGCGAGCACCTGCAGCCGCTGGTTCGCCTCCCGCATCGCGGCGCCGGCCGTTGCAGCCGCCGCGTCGGCCTGGAGTCGGGAGACGCTCAGCGCGATCTGCGCGGCGAGCGCCTCGAGGACCTCGACGTCGTCGCTGGCGAACGAATGCTCGGTCGACCAGAGTGGGACGAACGCCCCGAGGATGCGTCCCTCGACGCGCAGCGGCATGGCGGCCAGGGCGTGGATGTTGAGCACCTCCAGGCCTTCCTTCATGGCCGGGAAGCGGGCGAGGGCCTCCTCACGGTCGGCCAGCAGCACCCGTCTGCCGTGGATCGCCGCGTACTGGGTCGGCTGAGTCTCGTCCAGCTCGATCTCGACGCCGGCCACGGGGTACTCGACGTGGACCTGAATCTCGTCGGTGAGCCGGTTGGTCATGTGCAGCCGCAGCGGCCCGTCGTCGGGGTCGAAGACTGCCAGCGCACTGGAGTGCGCGCCGAGCACCTGGGCGCCGCGCTGCACGATCTCCGGCAGGTCCTCCAAACGCGCGGCGTTGGCCAGTTCTGCGGCCACCTCGGCGATCGCCGTCGCGCGATGCATGGCCGACAACCGCTGGGCGGCCTGCTTGCGTGCGTCGGAGACATCGAGGATCGTGCCCAGCAGGCGCACCGGCTCGCCCCGGGAATCCGTGACGAGACGGCCCCGGGCGACCATCCAGCGGATGGATCCGTCGACCGTCCACGCGCGGAACTCCGAGGTGAACTGGCCGTGCTGCTCCATCGCCAGCTGCATGGCTTCCCGCATGGGGCCGGCGTCGTCCCGGTGCACGAAGCGTGACTCCATGGCGGCGTCGGACTCGAACTGGATGGCACCGTCGAGTCCGAACAGGGCGGCGCAGCGCTCGTCCCAGTCGATGACCCCCGTCCGCAGGTCGCGTTCCCACGTGCCGATCGAACTGGCCTCCAGCGCCACGTTCAGCCGGGTGACCGAGGTGCCGACCGCGGACCGGGCGGCGGAGAGTTCCAGCTCGGCCACGACGGAGGCGGCCAGTTGCCGGAGCAGTTCCGTCTCGTCGTCGGTCCAGTTCCGCGGCTCGGGGTCGTAGACGGCGAGCGCACCCACCAAGTGGCCGGACGCCGCGATCAGCGGGGAGCCGAGGTAGGCCCGGACCTGACCCGAAGTGACGGCTGGGAGATGGCTGACCCGCTCCTCCTCCGCCGCGTCCGGGACGCTGAGGGGGGCGCCCTGGCGCACGACGATCGCCGAGAGCGCTCCGGTCAGCAGGGCCGGCCCACCGATCACCCCCGGGGGTAGGCCGAAGCCGCCGACGACCGTGTCCTGGTCGGTGAACAGCGTGACCTTGGCGTGGCCCGCATTGAGGATCCGGGCGGCCAGCGCCGAGAGTCGGTCGAACGCGGCGGCCCCGGGAACCTCGAGGAGCAGGCGACGGGCCGCCGCGATCCGCTGCGGGTCCCGCAGCGCGTCGGGCTCGGCCGGGGTGAGCTCCTGCGAGGTGGACACACGTCCCCCTTCCACTCCCCATGAGCACGACCGGCCTGGCGCACTTCAGCACAATGCTGACACGCGCGTCGAGACTCTCCCCGCTCTCCCCGGCGCGCGTCGCATGAAGGACGTCGCCCGTGCTTCAGGCGAAGTCCGCCCGGGGGCGGCCGTCGATGCCCCCCGCGGGGGTGAGGCCGACCGGCCCGGTTCAAGGACGACACCCCCCGGACCGATGAATCCACCATGCTCGGCACGCGCACGACGAGGCTGCCGGACTGCCGTCCGCTGCTCGCCGACCCCGACGACCTGACGCTGGTCTTCCAGCCGATCGTCGACCTGGCCGCCGCCACGGTGGCCGGGTACGAGGCCCTGGCCCGGTTTCCCGGTTCGGCCGGACCGGATGTCTGGTTCGCCGCCGCCGCCGAGGTCGGCATCGCTGCCGAGCTGGAGGCCCTCGCGATCCACAAGGCATTGGCCGCCGTCGCCGTGCTGCCGCCGAACACCTTCCTGACCGTCAACGTCAGCCCGCACATCCTGGGCTCGGCGCCGGTGCAGGAGGCCCTGGCCACCCGCCCGGACCTGCGCCGCGTCGTCGTCGAGCTGACCGAGCACACCCCCGTCGACGACCTGGCCGCGCTGCGCCGGCAGACCGAGGAGCTCCGCGAGCGCGGGGCGCTGATCGCGCTCGACGACGCCGGCAGCGGCTACCCGGGCCTTCAGCGGCTCGCCGTCCTGCGCCCGCAGATCGTGAAGCTGGACCGCGCG
This sequence comes from Blastococcus sp., assembly GCA_025965695.1. Taxonomy (GTDB): domain Bacteria; phylum Actinomycetota; class Actinomycetes; order Mycobacteriales; family Geodermatophilaceae; genus Blastococcus_B. Next base: position 7,383 of record JAOPWM010000183.1, on the reverse strand, counting down.
CTGGTGAGCGACGCCGACACCGACCCGGTGCGGGTGGCCCTGGCCGAGATGCTGGGCGAGTTCGCGGGCCGGATCGACGCCCGGCTCCTGGCCGAGGGCATCGAGACCCGGGCCGAACTGGCCGCCTTCGCCCAGCTCGGCGTCCCTCTCGGCCAGGGGTGGCTGCTCGGCCGACCCTCGCCCGGATTCGCCCCGCTGACCCCGGAGGCCGCCCGGCTCGTCCGGGCCCAGGTGGCACGGGCGCAGCTGACCGACAGCGTCGCCGGCCTGCTGCGGCCGGTACGCCAGTGCACGCTCGGCGAGGACACGCCTGCGATTCCGCCGGCCGTCCTCGTCGGGCCACAGGGTGAACCGGCCGCCCTTCTGCTGTCCGATCCGCGGACAGCGGAGATCTACACCGCGCCGGTCTCGCTGCGGGTGCACCCCACGACCGACATCAGCGAGGCGCTGCAGCGGGCACTCACCCGCCCGCCGGCCCAGCGCTTCGACCCGGTGATCTGCACCGACCCCTCCGGCAACGTGCTCGGCCTGCTGCGCATCGAGGACCTCGCGTCCGCGGCGCGGGCCAGGCACTGACCCCCAGACCCGGCACCCCCGCGTCGGCCTGAGACCGGCTGCCCTCCCGGCCTCAGGCCGAGGCGTCGGTCAGAAGTCGTCGCTGCTCGTCGGTCAGGACCAGGTCCTGCATCGGCAACAGATCGGCGAGCTGCTCCACCGACCGTCCGCTGGCGATCGGGGACACGACTGTCGGCTGATCGGCCAGCCAGCGCAGCGCCACCGCCGGCAGCGGCACCTGCTGCTCCTGCGCCACCTGCTCCAGCGCGGCCAGCACCCGGTCGCCCCGCTCCCCCACGTACGCCGAGGCGCCCTTGGCCCGCGGCGAGTCCACCCGCTCACCGTGGCGGTACTTGCCGGTGAGAAAGCCCTTGGCCAGCGCGAAGTACGGGAGGACGCCGAGGCCCTGAGCCGCCGCGACGTCCCGCAGGTCGCCCTCGAAGACCGGCCGCTCCATCAGGTTGTAGTGCGTCTGCAGTGCCACGTACCGCGTGATCCCCAGCCGGTCGGAGGTCTCCAGCGCCTCGGTCAGCCGCTTCGCCGAGTAGTTCGACGCGGCCACGTACCGGACCTTCCCCGCCTGCACGAGCTCGTCGAACGCACCCAGCGTCTCCTCCAGCGGCGTCGTCTCGTCGTCGTAGTGCGCGTAGTAGAGATCGATGACGTCGGTCTGCAGGTTGCGCAGGGACCGCTCCGCGGCGCTCCGGATCTCCCCGGCCGCCAGCGGGTGCTCCTTCGTGCCGCGGGAGACCTTGGTAGCGACCACCATGCGGTCGCGCACCCCACGGGAGGCCATCCAGTCGCCGAGGATCCGCTCCGACGTGCCGTCGCCGTAGGACTCCGCGGTGTCGACGAAGGGGCGGTGCGTGCTCGGCGTCGCGTCGACGTAGCGGTCCAGCAGCGCGAAGGACGTCGGCTCGTCCGCCGTCCACCCGAACACGTTTCCGCCCAGGCACAGATCGCTGACGTCGAAGTCTGTCCCAGGGAGCTGCGGCATGCCCCCACGCTAGGCGCGGACCGCCGGCGCCGCCGACCCCGCGCCTGGGACGGGTGGGGCCGACGGGTCGTGTGCAGGCCTCCAGGTACCCCCCCGCTGGCCAGATCCCAGGCCGGCATGGCACGGTGCCCGAAGTCCGGCCGCCGAAAATCGGCCGGATACGCCCGCGCCGTCCGCGCCCTTGTGCGTGGATGCCGGGAGGTCCCCACCGGCTCCTGCCGTGTCCGGGGATGGAGCCGGCCCCGTGTCGCTCCCTGGCACCTGCCACCACACACGAGAGGAACCTCATGAACAAGGCTGAACTGGTCTCCGCCATCGCCAAGCGCGCCGACGTCCCGGCCTCGACCGTGGACTCGGTCCTCGCAGGCCTGCAGGAAGAGCTCGTCGAAGCGATCACCCGGGGCGAGAAGGTCGCCGTCTCCGGCCTGCTGACCGTGGAGCGCACCCAGCGTTCCGCGCGCACCGGCCGCAACCCGCAGACCGGTGAGTCGATCGACATCCCCGCCGCCAACACCGTCAAGGTGACCGCCGGCTCGAACCTCAAGAAGGCCGCGAGCTCCGTCCCGGTCTGAGTAAGGACCCCCTTGCCCCCCGCCGCTCGCAAGCTCGCGGCGGGCCCCTGCAAGGGGGCCGTCCTCCGCCGTCGGGCGGCCGCCTGACCCGTGTGGTCCGGCCCACAGCGTCGTGGGCCAGGATGCGGGTCCAGGGGCCGTCCGACGGCGGACGGCGTTTCCGGACCGGAGGGCACACGTGGGCAGCGACCTGACGATCAGCACGGACCCCGCGGAGGTCGGCGTCGACGCCGGCCGCCTGCAGCGGATCGACCGGCGGCTGGCCCGCTGGGTGGACGACGGGCAGCTGCCCGGTTTCCTCGTCACCGTCGCCCGGCACGGCCGGCTCGTGCACGTCGGGAAGTACGGCTCCCGCAACGTCGAGAGCGACCTGCCGGTGGAGGAGGACACCCGCTGGCGGATCTTCTCGATGACCAAGCCGGTCACCTCGGTCGCGGCGATGATGCTGTACGAGGAAGGCGCCTTCGAGCTCAACGACCCCATCTCGAAGTGGCTGCCGGAGTTCGCCGAGACCCGCGTCTACGTCGCCGGGTCGGCCCAGAAGCCGGTCACCGCCCCCCAGGTCGAGCCGATCCGGGTGTGGCACCTGCTGACCCACATGTCCGGGCTGACCTACGGCTTCCACCACGCCCACCCCGTCGACGCGATGTACCGCGCGATGGGCCACGAGTGGGGCTCGCCGCCCGGTGCCGACTCCGCCGAGGTCTGCCGCCAGTGGGCGTCGGTGCCGCTGGTCTTCCAGCCCGGCAGCGACTGGAACTACGGCGTCTCCACCGACGTTCTCGGCCGCCTGGTCGAGGTTCTCTCCGGGCAGCCGCTGGACGAGTTCTTCGAGCAGCGGATCTTCGCCCCGCTCGGCATGCGGGACACGTCGTTCGGCCTGCGCGAGAGCGACGACCTCGAGTCGCTGGCCCGGCTGTACCTGGCCGCGCCGGGGCAGCCGGGCGGACCGTCCACAGGGATGATGTTCAGCGAGGGGTTCGACGCCGCCGCGCACTCGAAGCCGGCGTTCCTGTCCGGCGGTGGCGGGCTGGTGTCGACGGCGGGTGACTACCTGCGGTTCGTCGAACTGCTGCGCCGCGGTGGTTCCTACGACGGGGGCCGGTTGCTCGGGTCGCGCACCATCGCGCACATGGTCCGCAACCACCTGCCCGGGAACCAGGACCTGGAGTCCTTCGGCCGGCCGCTGTTCGCCGAGACGCCGCTGCGCGGGGTGGGCTTCGGGCTGGGATTCTCGATGGTCATCGACCCCACGCGCTACGGCGTCGTCGCAAGCAAGGGCGACTACAGCTGGGGCGGCGCGGCGTCCACGGCGTTCTACGTGGACCCGGTGGAGGACCTGACCGTCACCTTCTACACGCAACTGCTGCCCTCGAGCACGCTGCCGATCCGCAACTACCTGCGCGCCCTGGTCAACCAGGCCCTCGTCGACTGTCGGACTTTCTGCGCCGAAAGTCCCGGGGGTGTCCCGGACTTTCGGCGCCGAAAGTCCGCTCTGGGGCTAGAGGTAGCGGCGGTAGACGACGGTGGCGACCATCGCCGGCTTGGTGCCGCCGTCGATCTCCATGGTGACGCCCATGTTCATCGCGATCCCACCCTCGAACGGGGTCGCCGACTCCAGCGTCGCCCCGGCCCGCACCCGGCTGCCGACCGGCACCGGCGCGGGGAAGCGCACCTTCTCCGTGCCGTAGTTGACGCCCATGCGGAAGCCCTCGATCTCCACGATCTGCGGCAGCAGCGAGGGGATCAGCGACAGCGTCAGGTAGCCGTGGGCGATCGGCCCGCCGAACGGGCTCTCCTTCTTCGCCCGCTCCGGGTCGACATGGATCCACTGGTGGTCGCCGGTCGCGTCGGCGAACTGGTTCACCTGCTCCTGGGTCACCTCCACCCAGTCGCTGTAGCCCAGGTGCTGCCCGACCAGGCTCTGCACGCCCTCGATGCCTGCGACGGTGGTCTGCGCCATGAGAAGGCTCCCTTTCCGGTTGACTACGTTGGCGAACTCCACCACACGGACGACGGAGCGGGGGAACGGGTTGCTGCGGCTGGGTGCCCTCGACGTGCCGGACGGCCGGCTGGTCGTCATGGCGATCGTGAATCGGACGCCGGACTCGTTCTACGACCGCGGGGCCACTTTCGAGTTGGCGGCGGCGGTCGAGCGGGTGGACCAGGTGGTTGCCGAGGGTGCGGACATGGTCGACGTCGGCGGGGTCAAGGCCGCACCCGGCGGCGACGTCGACGCCGTCGAGGAGATCCGCCGGACCGTCGACCTGGTCGCCGCCATCCGCTCCGCGCACCCCACGCTGCCGATCTCGATCGACACCTGGCGGGCGTCGGTGGCCCGCGAGGCGCTGGCGGCCGGCGCCGACGTCGTCAACGACGCCTGGGGCGGCGTGGACCCGGAGATGCCCGGCGTCGCCGCCGAGGCCGGGGCCGGGATCGTCTGCACCCACGCCGGCGGGCTGCCGCCACGCACGCGACCGCACCGCGTCGCCTACGACGACGTGGTATCCGACATCGTCACCCGGACGACGGCGCTCGCCGATGCCGCCGTCGCCGCGGGGGTCGACCGCGAACGGGTGCTGATCGACCCCGGGCACGACTTCGGCAAGAACACCCGGCATTCGCTGGAGGCCACCCGGCGGCTGGGCGAGCTGGTCGCGACCGGCTGGCCGGTGCTGGTCGCGCTGTCGAACAAGGACTTCATCGGGGAGACCCTCGATGTCCCCCTCGAGCAGCGGCTGACCGGCACGCTCGCGGCGACCGCCGTCAGCGCCTGGCTCGGCGCCCGCGTCTTCCGCGCCCACGACGTCGCGGCGACCCGGCAGACACTGGACATGGTGGCCTCCATCCGCGGCGACCGGCCGCCGGTGCGCACGGTCCGCGGCCTCGCCTGAGCCCTCCGGACTTTCGGCGCCGAAAGTCCGCTGCCCGGCGCTGCGAAGACCCTGGTCGGGGACGGACAGCGGGCCTAGCGTCCGCGGCGTCGGCACGGGGTGAGTCTGTGGAGGCGGAGTGATGAGCGGACGGGTCGTGCACTTCGAGATCCCCTACGACGACGGCGCCCGCGCCCGTCGCTTCTACGGGGAGACATTCGGCTGGCAGCTGCAGGAGATGCCGGGGATGGAGTACACGCTGGTCATGTCCGGCCCCAGCGGTGACAGCGGGCCGAGCGAGGCCGGGTTCATCAACGGCGGCATGCTGGCGCGGGAGGAGAGCGCCGCACCCGGACCGGTCGTGGTCATCGACGTCGACAGCATCGACGCGAAGGTCATCACGATCCAGGAGACGGGCGGCTCGGTCGTCGTCCCCAAACAGCCGGTCGGCGGCATGGGGTTCACCGCGTACGTGAAGGACTCCGAGGGCAACGTGCTCGGCCTCTGGGAGACCGCCGCCGACTCCTGATCGGGGGCCCGCTGATCGCCGGGTCGCTAGGTTGCCGGGCATGGCCGCCACCGGGTTCCACACCGCCGACGAGCTCAACGCCCTCCTGCCCGGGACCCTGCCCGGCCTACTGGGCCTGGTCATCACCGCGCACGAGCCCGGTCGGCTGGAGGCCGTCCTCGACGTCCGGTCCGACCTGCTCGCCCCGAACGGCTACCTGCACGCCGCGACGGTGGTGGGCCTGGCCGACACCGCGTGCGGCCTGGCGACGCGGGCGCTGCTGCCCGAGGGCTCGACCGGTTTCACCACGATCGAGCTGAAGTCGAACTTCCTCGGCACGGTCCGGGAGGGCCGGATCGCGGTGGTGGCGACCAACGCCCACGCCGGGCGGACGACACAGGTCTGGGACGGCGTCGTGACCGATACCGGCTCGGAGAAGACCATCGCGCTGTTCCGGTGCACCCAGTCCGTGCTCTGGCCCCGCTGAACCCGATCAGGTGAACTGGCCGGTAACCCCCATGTGGCGCGAGATGGGGCGGATGTGAGACTGGCGCCACATCAGAACCGAAGAGGAGTTCCTGTGGCCCTGGCCAGCCCGTATCCCGATGTCGAGATCCCGAACCTGTCGGTGCCGGAGTTCGTCCTGGCCGCCGGCAAGGAGCGTCCGGACGCCCCCGCACTGATCGACGGCCTCAAGGGCGACGTCATCACCCACGGCCAGCTCGCCGCCTACGTGGACCGGGTCGCCGCCGCGCTGCACGCCAAGGGCCTGCGCAAGGGCGACGTCATCGCCGTCCTGTGCCCGAACACCCCCTGGTACCCGGTGGTCTTCCATGGCATCGCCGCCGCCGGCTGCGTGATGTCGCCGATCAACTCGCTCTACACCGCCGACGAGATCGCCTTCCAGCTGAAGGACTCCGGCGCCAAGATCCTGATCACGATCGGGCTGTTCCTGGACAAGGCGACCGAGGCGACCGAGAAGACGCCGGTCGACGAGATCGTCGTGCTGGACGGCGCCGAGGGGCACAGCAACCTGCTCGACCTGCTCGGCAGCGACGCCCCCTCGGTGGAGGTGGACATCGACCCGGCCGAGGACCTGGTCACGCTCCCGTACTCCAGCGGCACGACCGGCCTGCCCAAGGGCGTGATGCTGACCCACCGCAACCTGGTGGCCGACGTCAGCCAGTCCCGGCCGCTGATCGACCTGCACGAGGGCGACGAGCGGATCATCGCCGTCCTGCCGTTCTTCCACATCTACGGCCTCACCGTGCTGATGAACCAGGGCCTGCAGTGGGGCGGCACCGTCGTCACGCTTCCCCGGTTCGACCTCGAGGACTTCCTGCGGGTCATCCAGGACTACAAGATCACCCGTGCCTTCGTGGCGCCGCCCATCGTGCTGGCGCTGGCCAAGCACCCGCTGGTGGACAAGTACGACCTGTCCTCGCTGCGGTCGATCCTCTCCGGCGCCGCGCCGCTGGACGAGGGCCTGGCCCTGGCCGCCCAGGAGCGCCTGCGCAAGGGCGCCGGCAGCGGCGTCACGGTCGCCCAGGGGTACGGCATGACCGAGCTCTCGCCGGTCTCCCACACCTCTCCGGACGAGGGCCACGAGCCGCCCGGGGCAGCCGACCACGAGGTGCCGAAGGGCTCGGTCGGTTACGCGATCCCCAACACCGAGTGCCGGCTGATCGACCCGGGCACCGGCGAGGACGCCGCAGCCGGCGAGCGGGGTGAGCTGTGGGTCCGCGGCCCCCAGGTCATGAAGGGCTACCTCAACAATCCCTCCGCGACCGCCGCCACGGTCGACGCCGACGGCTGGCTGCACACCGGTGACGTCGCGATCGTCGACGAGTACGGCTGCTACACCGTCGTCGACCGCGT
>JAOPWM010000316.1 GCA_025965695.1 Blastococcus sp. | reverse complement strand
TGGATGTTGCGGCCGGTGGACAGGTCCATGACGGTGTCGGCGCCCCACCGGGTCGCCCAGGTCATCTTGTCCACCTCATCCTCGATCGAGGAGGAGACGGCGGAGTTGCCGATGTTGGCGTTGACCTTCACCAGGAACTCCCGGCCGATGATCATCGGCTCGGACTCCGGGTGGTTGACGTTGGCCGGGATGACGGCCCGACCGCGGGCGACCTCGGCCCGCACCAGTTCGGCGGACACGCCCTCCCGGACGGCGATGAACTCCATCTCCGCGGTGACCACACCGGCGCGGGCGTACGCGAGCTGGGTCACCGCTCCGCCGTCCCGGCCGCGTAGGGGCCGGCGCACCTGGTCGCCGAAGACGGCGTCGAGGTTCCGGAGGTCACCGGCCCGGCGCCCGTCGTCCTCGGCGCGGACCGGACGACCGTCGTAGTGCTCGGTGTCCCCTCGCTCGGCGATCCAGCCGCCGCGCACAGGAAGCAGACCCCGGCGGACGTCGGTCTCGACGCCCGGATCGGTGTACGGCCCGGAAGTGTCGTAGAGGACGACGGAGTGCCCAGTGCTCAGCACGACCTCGCGCATCGGGACCCGCATGTCCGACCGGGGACCCGGCAGGTACGTCTTGCGGCTCCCCGTGACGGGGCTCGAGTCGGATGAGGTGGTGGACAGAACTGTCATGGGATCCCCTCCCTACGCCGGTATGACCCGGATCAGGTTGTGGCGGTCAGCGGCCGTCTCAGCCGTCTTCTCAGCCCGGTACGCCGGGCTCCCGCGGTGGCGAAACGGACCTTAGACGGCCCTGGGCACGACCACCACTGGCCCGGGGGAATTCCACGCTCGGTCCTGTTCGACGGCGACGTGCGTGGGACGTCGCGGCCTCCGCGTCATCGGCGACGCGGCTCTGTCACGAGGTCGTGCATCGGCAGTGGGTCACCGGGTGATGGCTGGAACGTGGGGCTTGCGGCGAGGTCGAGCAGCTCATCGCCGCCGAGGGAATCGCCGCCGACGCCGCCGTCCGCACCGAGCTGGCCGAGGACCTCACCGCCCGAGCCCTGGAAGCTGCGTGCCCCTGCTGTCCCGCGACGGCGTCCCGGTCCCTGTTCCGGAGCACATCCGGGCCTGGAGCTGCCAGCCGGTGCTCGACGTCGTGGACGAGAACCCGGCTCACGGCCCGCAGCGTCGACCGCGGTGTCGACGCCGCCGGGGTCGAGAGAGCGAGTCGGACTGCAGAGCGGCTGGACCCTGCTCACCGTCGCCGACGAGTGCCAGGTACACGTCGCGCTGCTCGGCGACCGGCACCAGCTGACCGCCGTCGGGCGCGGCGGCGTCCTGGACCTGGCCGCCCGTCAGGTCGACCCGACGGCGCACCTGACCCTGGACGCGGTGCACCGCTTCACCCGCACCGACGCGACCGGACGGACCGTGCCCGACAGCGGGTACGCCGACCTGACGCTGGCCATGCGCCGCGGCGAGGACCCCGGCGCGGTCTTCGACGCCCTGGCCGCGCGCGGCCAGATCCACCTCCACCCCGATCCGGCTTCGTTGCAGGACACGATCGCCGCGACGCCTGCACCGAGCGCTGAGACGAGTCGCCGACCTGCACGTTCTTCGGTGGCCCCGGCAGGATTCGAACCTGCGGCACACGGTTTAGGAATGCGTTCTGTGGGTGATTGGCCGTTGTTGATCATCGATGGACATGCGTGCTGAGCTGCGGTTATGCCATTGGTGGTCTACGGCCGTCGAGGGTCTCAGCTGGGCGTTCTGCGGACTGAGTGCGGACTGAGTGCGGACTGAGTGCGGCCCTCGACACCGGGCCGGATGACGAAGATTCCGCTTCCACCCGGGAGAACGTGCCGGCTGCACCGGTCGCCGGATAGGGCCGGTTATGGGGATCGGACAGGAGTGGCGGCTCGGACGGACCCGGTCCGCTCATGACTGGGTCGGCATCGACGGGGGTACTGTCCGGTTGACCGGTGGCCCAAGGCTCGTGCTCGGTGCCACAGGGCCGCATGAAGAGGGCACAGTCTCCCGTGTCGTGCCGGGTGTCAAGAGCACCGCACGCCATCGTGACTCCGCAAAGTCAGCGTCGCAGGCAGCAAGGTCACACCGCGTGTCCCATAGCGGCCCACTCAGAGACACCATCCGTCACGGTTACGCTGCGCAGGTGTCGGACCCTGAAGCGGCGCGATGGTTCGCTGGCGCGCTGCCTCGGAACGAAGGCGAGGCAGCGTTCTTGGCGTCGCTGCGGGCGAGTGCGGCAGCGTGGCGGGTGGCCGGCGTGACCCCAGAATCGACTCGGTCCCTCAGTGTGATCAACCCGCTCTACGTCGAGTGCAGAGTCCCTGACCTACCACCGGGCTCTTCTCTGGACAGCGTTCTGCAGGTGGGCTACCTCTGGGACCCCGTGGACCCCACGCTCCTGGGAGAGTGGGACTCGGAGAACTATCTTCTCGACGGTGCCTCCGGAACCGACATCCTCAACGTGGTCGGCATCGCCGCGTCACCGGTGCTCTTCGGCGAGTGGACTGCCGACTGGATGTGGCGCCAATTGCAGCGCCCAGTCGAGCGGGTTGAGTTCCTTGGCCGCCGGGGAGAAGAGCTCGGCACGGAGTGGCGCTTGGCCGACAACCTCCGCTCCCTCGGGACAACGGGCCATTGGTGGCAGCGCAGACGAGCCGCGGACCGCCGTGTCGTCCGCGTTCGAGGGTAGGAATCCCAGAATCGACCGTGTCGACGGCCCGTTGCCACGGAGCCACCCGGTCTCCCTGAGCGGCCCATTTAGGGCGGTCATGTCCACTCAAACGAGACGAGTCCGTGCGGTGTCATCGCCAAAGGCGCCTCTTTGCAGCCTTCCAGGGACCGGTCAGTCGAGTGCCGCACCATGGGCAATAGTCGATCAGGACGACGGCTGTGCCGCCGTCGTGAACGCGCAGGCCGTACTCGCCAGTGGGCCACCGGGTCACCAGGCTGTCGGGGCACTGGCTCATGTCGTCATGGTCTGGACAGGTGACGTCGAGCTGATCTTGCATCCTCTGACAGCAGGCCATTCGAGCAGCATCTCTCATCCTAGAGCTTGGACGGATGGACTCGCCCCAAGGCCGCCTTCTGTCCCAGAGCGGCCCACTCAGGGACAGAAGCGTCACGTGTCAGGGCTTCAGCGGTTGCCATCGGTGGCCGATAGGACTGACATGCATGGTGTGGGCAACTTCGTGTCCGTGGGGCGGGCCAGTTGACGCACCTGACCCCGCGTGGAGAGCCGTCCACGATGGGGTCGGAAGCTCGTCGTCGAAGGCGCGCGGCCTGGAGCCACACGCTGCTCCATTGGCGTGCTGGCGACCTCCGACCTCGCCCGCTGTACCGGCAGTGCTCACAGCGGTTCTCCAATGCACGCAGCGAAGTACTGCTTCGTGTCCTGCTCATGACTGCGTATGTGGTCTTCATGGCGATAGTCGGGGGCATCGGCGCACTTGTGGTCTTCGTCATGGGGAACGCCGCACTCGACGGGTTCGTGGCTGGAGTCATCACCGCTGCCGTGTTCCTCATGCTCGCGTTGGGGTACCTCGGGTTGGGCGGATTTCTCGATTGGCTGGACAGGCGTCAAACGCACTGACTCCCACGCTGGTCGTCGGCCTCTGAGGTGTCCCGTAGGCCGCCTTCTGGGCGAAGGCGGTGGCCGGCCGGTCCTGGTCCGCTGCGTCCATCGCATTCCGCTGCGGCGTCCGCGAGCGCCCGGTCCGGGGTTGTTGGTGACAGTCCTCTTGACAAGTAGGCCGCAGCACTCGTCTGTCGGTGTCCAAGGCCCGGACGGACCTGCGTGTTACCCCGTGCGTGGACGGCGGCCGCTCACGATCGGAGCCGTGATGGCTCCGTGACGGCCGGGTGACGGCGGTCGGGGAGCCTCGTCCAGGCGCATTTCCACCCAGGAGGTCACCATGCTCGGCGAGTCCGATGTCGAGGACCAGCTGCTGGGCCTGATGAACGACGAGCGCGCCGCCAACGGTCTGCCGCCCTATGTCCGGGACGGAGCTCTCGACGCCGGCGCACGCGCACACACCGAACTGCTGATGTCGAAGGCCGTGGTGGCCGCGGACCCGAACGCCCCCGTGTGCCCTGCGCAGACCGACGTCCCCGTCGAGACCTGGACCGAGTCCTGGCAGGAGGACCACTGGTGTCCGGGAGAGGAGCCCAGCCCCATCCAACGCATCCAGCCTGATTGGCCGACACGGTCGGGAATTGCGCCGATGGAGAATGTCGGCAGGGGATGGGCGTTCCGGCAGCCTCCGGATCCGGGGTGGGAGCCGTATGACGGGATCGTCTCCGACATCCACCACCTGTTCATGGCGGAGGTCCCGCCGGATGACGGTCACAGAAGGGCCATCCTCGGCCCTGACCACGACTCCGTCGGGGTGGGCGTCCGGATTTTCACCCGCACCGGGGACGTCGGAGGCGATCAGCAACAACAGGCCTACGTGCGGTTCACCGTCGACTTCGCGAAGCCCTGAATCGGGTTTGGAGGGGACGCGCGCACGCCCGCAGGAACCGGAACGGAAGGTGGCGATACCGATGCCCACTGAGGTGGCCTTCTCGACGTCCCGCACGATCCAGTCGCAGACCGACCTGGGTCACGTGGCCACCGACCTGTACCAGCGCATCCGAGTGCTCGCCGACTGTCGTTTCGACTCCGACTCCACCGTGGAGATCACCCTCGTGCTTGTGGAGGCCGGGGGCGCTCCCGGGCACCTCGACCGATACCTCCTCGACCCCGACGAATCAGTGCAACGGACGTACGACGTGCCCGGCACGGAACTCGGCATCACCGCGGGCCCGACTCAGTCCGGATCGTGCGACATCGACGTGTGGATCTGGGGCTACAAGGCTCCCGGCGAGTGAGTGGTCCACGTTCCAACCATGTCAACGCTCGCCACCGTCAACGGTGGTCGGGCGCCCTCAGGGACAGCTGGTCAAGCGAAGGGACTGGCCTCTTTTGGGTCAGAAGACCCAGAACTACTTCCCGGCGTTTGGCTACTTATGATTGTCGACGGTAAGCGCCGCTTAGCTGGGTTTTTGCCGTTTGTCGTTGCTGGCGGGCGAGTGCCGCGATTGGCCGTTTTGCGGACTGGTTGCGGACCAAGATCGCGTGCGTCCCCGCCTTCTTACCCTCTCGGGACAGGCTTCCGCTCCCCACCCGGATCAGCATGCCGCCTGCGGCGCAGGCGCCGGAAGGGCGCTCCGCGTAGTCCCTCCGGGATGGGCCTCCGGCACCTACCTGGCCAGCCACCCACGACGCGACGAGCTGGACGCGCCGCTGTGGCCCGGCCGGGGACGTAGCGGCTGCGACTACGGCACGGCGGGCGCCGACCACCTGTGGAACGCGCAGGCGTTCTACCGCAACGTCTATCGCCCTGCCGTTGCCTCCCTGGGGCTGCCCGCTGACCCGTACACCGGCGTCCGCTTCCACGACCTTCGGCACACCTGCGGAAGCCAGTGGCTCGCAGACGGGCACGACATGTTCTCGGTGTCGCGGTGGCTCGGGCACAGCAGCATCGCCTTCACGGACGCCGTGTACGCCCACGTCGCGAAGGAGCCGGACTACACCGCCGCCATCGAGCGCACGCGCCGGGCGCGTGGGCTGTAGGGCTATTCGAGCCTCTGATCTCTCGTACGCGACAGCCAGTATTGCCGCTGTCGCGGCATCAATGCGGAATCGAAGATTGGCCAGGGATAGGTCGGGCTTCTGAGCGACGC
>JAOPWM010000143.1 GCA_025965695.1 Blastococcus sp. | reverse complement strand
TCGGGTTCACCGACGAGAGCGCCCAGCAGTTGGCCATGAGCCGGCTGCGCGCCGTCGAGTTCGGCCGCACCGTGGCCGTGGCCGCCACGAGCGGGATCTCCGCGATCGTGGCCCCGGACGGCACGATCGCGCGGTCGTCGTCGTTGTTCACCCCGGCGGTCTTCGTCGAGGATATCGCCCAGCGGGACTCCACCACCCTGGCCCAGCGGCTAGGTGCTACACCCGAATGGGCGCTTACCGCGGTCGGCGCCGGGGCGCTGCTGGCCGTCGCAGTGAAGGCCGGCGCCCTTCAGCGACGGGGGAGGGGCCGGCGATGAGCGACCGGGTGCTGGTGATCGTGCCGACGTACAACGAGGCGGAGAACCTCGGGCGGATCCTCGAACGACTGCAGTCGAGCGTGCCCACGGCACACGCCCTCGTGGTCGACGACGGGTCGCCGGACGGCACCGGAGAGCTCGCGGAGAAGCTGGCCGTGCGCGACCCCCGCGTCCACGTGCTGCGGCGGACGGCGAAGGCCGGTCTCGGACCCGCCTACGTCGCCGGTTTCCGGTGGGCGCGCGAGCGCGGCTACGACGTCGTCGTGGAGATGGACGCCGACGGGTCCCACGCACCCGAACAGCTGCCGCAGATCCTCGCGGCCCTCGACTCGGCGGACCTGGTCCTCGGCTCGCGCTACGTTCCCGGGGGACAGGTGACCGACTGGCCGCTGCGTCGGCTGCTGCTGTCGCGCATCGGCAACCGCTACACCCGTTGGGCCCTGCGACTGCCGCTCAGCGACGCGACCGGCGGGTACCGGGCGGCACGCGGCGAGCTGATCGATGTGCTCCCCTTCGACGACATCGCCAGCCAGGGGTATTGCTTCCAGGTCGACTGGGCGTGGCGGGCGGTACGGGCGGGTGCCCGGGTGCGTGAGGTTCCCATCACTTTCACCGAGCGCGCATTCGGCAGGAGCAAGATGAGCGGCTCGATCGTTAGAGAGGCGTTGGTGCGGGTCACCGTGTGGGGACTGCAGGACCGGCTGGCCGACTGGCTGCCGGGCCGGGTCCCGCGACCCGTGCCGTCGCGCACCCGCGAGCGCGGGCGATGAGCGCGGCCCGGTAGGCGGGCCGCCGTCGCCCTCCCGCGGGCGGAGAGGCAGGAACAGTCGTGAGAGACGCCGTCGGACGCCGGGTGCGCGTGGCAGCCGGGCTGCTGATACTGGCTGAGCTCGCCGTGTTCGTCCTCGTCGTCAACTGGATCGGCGTCGGGTTGACGATCCTGGCGACGCTCACCACCAGCGCTCTGGGCTTCGCTCTGCTGGGGCGGCAGGGGACGAAGGCGCTCGCCGAACTGCGGGACCGCGCCCGTTCCCGCCGCCCGGCAGGCCGTGAGCTCGGCGACGCCGGACTGGTCGCCGCCGGCGGCCTGCTCATGGTGCTGCCCGGCTTCCTGGGTGACGTGGTCGGCCTGCTCTGCCTCCTGCCGGTCACCCGCGGGCTCGTGCGGGGCGTCCTGACCCGCCTGGTGCTCACGCGGCTACCCGACCGGATGCGGGGCCCCGTACGGGTCGAGAGCGTGCGCACGGCCGGTGTGGGCAGTCGGGTGCCGGACGACGCCCCGCTCGTGATCGAGGGCGAGATCGTCCGCGGCCCCGACGGACGCCCGCTGACCTGAACGACCGGAGCACCCGGAAGTTCAGGCTCGTACGGGCCCCGGCCTCGTCGACCACGAGCTTCTCCAGCCGCACCCGGTCCCGTGGGAGGTCGTCGAAGAGACGCCGCCCTGCACCGAGCAACACCGGCATGACGTCGATGCGGAGCTCGACTCATCGCAGACGCAGAACGGCCCCGGTGGAGATCCACCGGAGCCGTTCTCCGTGTAGTGCTGGGTCAGCTGGCGCGCGTACGCCGACCGCGAAGCACGTCGAGGCGCTCGGCGAGCACCTCTTCGAGGTCCTCGACGGAACGACGCTCGAGCAGCATGTCCCAGTGGGTACGCGGCGGCTTGACCTTCTTGGGTGCCGGCTCGGCACCGCCGACCAGCTTGGCCGCGCCACCGTCGAACTTGCACTCCCACGTGTCGGGGAGCTCGGCGTCGTCAGCGAACGGCACCGTGAACAGGTGGCCCGAAGGGCACCGGTACTCGGCGTACTGCCGCTCGATGGGCGCGGTGTTCCGCTCGGTCTCGTAGCTGACGCTGCCCAGTCGGCTGCCGCGCAGGGAACGCTCGCCCATGGCCCACCGTCCTCTCGTTCTTTGGTGTCGGTCGAGACTCGTTGTCCGGCGCCCGGGACGTACCCAGGACCGGGGACTCACAGAGATGAACGACAGAAATCGCGGAGAGATTCCCCCGAATCAGTTACTCATCATCGCATGGAGTCAGATTCCGGGCGTCGGCGCCCCCCGCAGGAGTGAGCAATCCGGTGCGTTCAGGGCAGTGCGAGCTGTCCCGGGCCCGCAGGCGTGGGGCCCAGTTCGCCCCGGACGTAGTGCCGCCGGCAGAGCACCTGGTACCGGACGGCGGTGGAGGGGGACCGGTTCTCGGTGCCCGGCGGATCGGCCGGGGCGGTGTCGGCCACGACGACGGTCTCGCCCGAGCGGACCATCACGCCGTCCACCACGCGGGCGTTCAGCAGGCCTGGGAGCCCGCACCAGCAGAGGACCTCCACCTGCACCCGCTGGACGTCGTCGGCGACCTCCAGCAGGCGCTGGGTGCCCGGGAAGAGACGGGTGCGGAAGTCGGTGGTCAGCCCGAACGTGTAGACGTCGACGTGCCAGTCGTCGACGAGGTCAGCGAGCTGGTCCACCTGGCCCGCGGTGAGGAACTGCGCCTCGTCGACGATCAGGTAGTCGACGCGTCGACCCTCGGCCCACCGGTCGCGGACCAGGAGCCGCAGATCGGTACCGGCGTCGACCTCGACGGCGTCGCGTGACAGGCCCACCCGTGAGCTGATCTGCGGTGCCGACGACCGGTCGCCCTGGGTGACGAGCAGCCCGTGGCGCCCCTGCCGGCGCTGGTTGTGGTCGACCTGCAGAGCGAGCGTCGACTTCCCGCAGTCCATGGGGCCGTGGAAGAACCGCAGGTGGGCAGGGGCGGGGTGCCGCCGCCGATCACCGGATGCCGGGACGGACGCCGGCCCGGGCAGCGGGATAGGAGTCGTCGGGTGGTCGGACTCTTCGGGGTGGGTGGGGGAGCCGACTGTCACAGGCGCTCCGGTGGGGTGTTGCCGGCCTCGACGATCGCCTGCCGCATGTTCAGCTTGGCCAGCAGGAAACCCCCGACGACGAAGAAGAAGATCAGGCTGAAGATCGCGTACCGGTAGGACTCGGTGAGCTGATAGGTGAAGGCGAACAGGAACGGACCGAGCCAGCTCGTGCCCCGGTCACTGATCTCGTAGAAGCCGAAGTACTCCGCCTCCCTGCCGGGCGGGATGAGCTGGCTGAACAGTGAGCGGGACAGCGCCTGGGTGCCGCCCAGAACGAAGCCGATGACGGTCGCGAGGCCGTAGAACTGCAGCGCGGCACCCGCCTGGAGGAGGTACGCGACGACGAGCACGCCGGTCCAGACCACCAGCGCCCACAGCACGGTGCGCTTGGCCCCCACGCGCGCGGCGATCCGACCCAGGGCGAGCGCGCCGAGGAAGGCGACGATCTGGACCAGCAGGATCGCCGAGACCAGCGTGGTCTGGGAGAGCTCGAGCTGTTCCTTCCCGTACTGCGCCGACACCCCGATGACCGTCTGGACGCCGTCGTTGAACAGCAGGTATGCACCGAGGAACCACAGGGTCAGCCGGTACCGGCGCATGTCCCGGAGGGTCGCGCCCAGCTGCCGGAAGCCCCCGGCGAACGCACCTGTGGACCGGCCGGCTGTGGCCGGCTCCACGTCCCGGGGACGGCGATTGCGGAGCAGCGCGACGCTGACGACGGTGAAACCCGCCCACCACACGCCGGCCGACGCCAGGCAGATCCGGACCGCCTCGCCCTCGGTGAGGCCGAGGCTCTCGTAGCTGGTGAACAGCGCGAGGTTGGCTGCGAGCAGGAGCGCACCGCCGAGGTAGCCGATCGCCCAGCCGCGGCTGGAGACGGCGTCCCGCTCATCCGGTCCGGCCAGGTCGGGCAGCCAGGAGTAGTAGACGACCGTCGCCGCCCCGAAGCAGAGGTTGGCGACGACGAACAGCCCGGCGCCCAGCAGATAGCGCTCGTCGGCAACGAAGAACATCGCCATCGTGACGAGCGAGCCGAGGGTCGCGAACCCGGCCAGCAGCTGACGCTTGCGGCCGCTGCGGTCCGCGATCGCACCGGTGAGCGGGAGGACCAGCACCTGGAGCACGACCGACACCGACAGCACGTAGCCGAAGTAGCTGCCGGACGGGACGCTGATCCCCAGCGGGTGGATCCGGCCGTCGGCGTCGGCGGCGGACTCGGCGATGGAGGTCAGGTAGGGGGCGAGGAAGACGGTCGTCACCGAGGTGTTGAAGACCGACATCGCCCAGTCGTAGGAGTACCAGCCGAAGCGTTCGCGCTTCAGGGCACGGTCGACGGGATGATCGGCGGGCCCGGCTCCGGTAACGGGCGGCGCAGTGGTCACCGGCGCAGGTTCCCAGTCGTCGGGCGGCCGGTCCAGCACCGACGGGCCACCGTCATCGGATCCGTGCTCACGGGACCATCCCGATCTGTGCTCACGGCACGTCGTCCGGGACGACCCCGTCGGGGTAGGCGGCCACAGCGGTGGTCGGGCGGGTGCGGTCGAGGTAGTGCGGTCGTCCGGTCTCGCCCGCCCGAAGGGGGACCAGGCCACGCGTGATCGCCGCAGCGATGCGGTAGCGGGCCCGGTTGGCGTCACCGACGCGCCCCATCTGCAGGTCGTCCAGGGCGACGGGAGGCCCGACGTGCACCTTCAGCGCCGGCCGGCGGACGAGCGCCCGGAGCACGGTGCGCAGCTTGCCCCAGTCGTTGCCGTACTGGAGGACCTCGTGGGCACCCCACTGGCTCACCGGGATGACCGGCACGCCCATGCCGAGGGCCAGCCGCGCCATACCCGTCCGGCCACGCTCCGGCCAGCCGTCGGGGGTCAGCCCGACCCGGCCCTCCGGATAGGCGACGACGTGCCCGCCCTGGACCAGTGCGATCTCGGTGACCCGCACGGCGTGCCGGGCCAGTTCGGTGCCTCGCTCGACCCGGATGGCCCCGGTGCGTTCGAGCAGGGGCCCGGCGACGGGGGCGGAGATGATCCCACCGGTCGCCATGATCCGCGGGACGACGCCGACCCGGTGCAGCGCCACCGCCACGACGAACGGGTCGAAGTCACCGATGTGGTTGGCGGCGAACAGCAGGGGGCCCTTGCGGAGGTCATGCGGGATCTCGCCGGTCACCTGGACCCGGCCGAAGAGGCTGACGAGCCAGGAGAAGTTCCGGAGCATGAACGTCCAGAACCACCACGGCGGAGCGGCGGCGATGGCCATTTCACGGACGAACCATTCCGGGTCCTCCGGCTTGACCAGCCGGCCGAGGTCGTCCGGGAGCGGCGGGGTCGCCGGCCGCCAGGTGCGCAACCGTTCCCCGAGGGCGGTCACCGCGGAAACCATTGACCGCGCTTCTCGAGCAGTTGGCTGAGCATGGCCGGGCGGTCGGTCATGACGCCGTCCACGCCCAGGTCGAGCATGGTGGTGGTCTCCTCCTCGGTGTCGACGGTCCAGACGTGCACCTGGAGGTCCCGGGCGTGCGCGGCGGCGATGAAGCGCTCGTCGACCAGCGCGCGGCCACCGAGCTGCAGCGGCACCTGCGCGCAACCTGCCTGGATACGCACGAGGCCGGCGGCGCGCGGAGAGTAGGAGGACAACCGCAGAGCGGCGACGCCGCGAGGTCCCAGCGCGGTGCAGACCGCGGGCCCGAACAGCCTGCGGGCCGCTGCGATCCGGGCGTCGGAGAACGAGCCGAGGCAGATGCGGTCGGCGACCTTGAGCCGGCGCACGGTCCGCACCAGCGGGGCCAGGACGCCGGCCGCTTTGATGTCAAGGTTGAATCGGACGTCGGGCCAGGCGCCCAGCAGGTCCTCCAACCGGAGGATCGGCTCGCGGCCGCCGATCCGCGCCGTCGACACCTCCGCCCACGTGAGGTGCTCGACCCGTCCGCTGCGGTCGGTGATGCGCTCCAGTGTCGGGTCGTGGAAGACGACCAGGACGCCGTCGGCAGTCACTCGCACGTCGGTCTCGAGGTACCGGTAGCCCAGGTCGACGCAGGCCTGGAAGGCGGGCAGGGTGTTCTCGAGGTGCTCGATCGCCCCGCCACGGTGGGCCATCGCCACGGGACCGGGCCCGTCGAGGAAGGCGTAACGCGCGGCGGGCACGACGACACGCTAGTGGGGACGCCCGCACCGGCCGCGCAAACCCCTGGCGCCCCCGGGTCAGGGCGCACCCACTGCAGCTGCCATGCGCTCCACGATCGTCGTCAGGACCGGCCGTGGGGTGGCGAAGTTCAGTCGCACGTGCCCGGCACCGGGCGCCCCGCACTCCGGCCCGTCGATCAGCGCCACGCCGGCCCGCTCGAGGAAGAAGGCCCCGGCCGGACCCTCGAGCCCGAGCCGCCGGCAGTCGAGCCACGCGAGGTAGGTGCCCTCGGGCGGCCTGTACCGGACCTGAGGCAGCCGGTCGGCGAGCAACTCGGCCAGGTAGTGACGGTTCCCGTCCAGATACCCCAGGACGTCGTCCAGCCAGTCGGCGCCGTCGTCGTAGGCCGCCGTCGCGGCCAGCACGCCCGGGGTGGATGCGCCGTGGCCGTACAGAAAGCCCACCCGCTCCCAGTGCTGCGCGTCCTCGCCGTTGGACAGGATCAGCTGCGCGGTCTTGAGCCCCGGCACGTTCCAGGCCTTCGACGTCGACGTCGCCGTGACGGTGTGCCGGGCCGTCTCGGGGGACAGCGAGGCGTAGGGGCGGTGCACCGCCCCCGGGTACACGAGGGGTGCATGGATCTCGTCGGAGAAGACCCGGCTCCCGGCGGCCGCCACGACGTCGGCGAGCGCCAACTGCTCGTCGGCGTCGAACACCCTGCCGAGCGGATTGTGCGGGTTGACGTGCACGAGCAGCCGGGCTCCGCTGTCGAAGGCGGCCGCGATGCCGTCGAGGTCGTACCCCATCCGGCCGTCCCGCTCGACCATCGGCACCTGGATCAGGTCGCGGCCCAGCGCGCCGGGGACGGCCAGGAAGGGCATGTAGGCCGGCGTGGGAAGGACGACCGGGCTGCCCGGGGGCGTGAACCGCTCGATGGCCGCCTGCAGGCCGGCGACGACGTCGGCCAACGGTGTGATCCACTCCGCCGGCACCTTCCAGCCGTACCGGCGGGCCTGCCACCCGGCACAGGCACGCGCCATGTCGGCGGCGGCCTCCGGCGTCAGGTAGCCCAACTGCCCGCGTCCCACGGTCTCGTGCAGGCTCCGCGTGACGGCCGGCGCGGTGCCGAAGTCCATCTCGGCGACGAACGCCCCGATCGCGGGCCCGTAGCGGGTCCACTTGAGGCTGCGGCCGCCGCGCAGCGCACGTTCGGTGAGTGCGTCGAACATCGGCGGTCCGGCGGGTTCCGCACCGGCCATACTGAGCCTCCTGCACGGTTGTCGGGCGTGTCCCCGAGGACTGTCGCCCCTGACGTCTAGCGTGCCCAGACGTGGCAGAGCGACACGCAGCGGGCACGGCGACCGAGGTTCCCGTCGCCCCCATCCCCAACCGGGGGAGCGGGGAACAGCGCCGGTGCGGGTGGTGCCGCCGGGTCCTTCCCGAGCAGGGCTCGGTCGGCCGACCGCGGTTGTACTGCGGTCAGGCGTGCCGCCAGCGGGCCTACGAGCAGCGCTCCGCGACGGCGAAGGCGGGCCTGCCGGGCGACGTCGTCCTGGTGTCCCGGTCCGAGCTCGACGCACTGCAGGACCGGCTGTACCAGCTGCGCTGCGCGCTGGAGGACGCTCAGACGCTGCTCACCGAACGTCCGACGAAGGCCGAGCTGGAGCGCCAGTTGGCCGAGCTGCTGCGCTCCACGGGGCGCCTGGACCGTCTCTGGGTCACCGAGCGCGCCGGCTGAGCCGGCGTCAGCCGCCCCCCTTGGGGTTGCCGCCCTCGCCCCCGGTGCCCGGTTGTGGATTGCTGTTGTCCGGCAGGTTGCCCTGCGACGCGTCCGACGGATTGCCCCCGCTCGTGTTGGACGCCGAGTCCTGGGGTGTGCCCGTGGGGCCGTTGGTCGGGTCGCCGCAGGCCGTGAGCACCCCGCCGCCGACCAGGGTCAGGGCGGTGACGATCGCGACGATCGGCCGTCGGATTTCCATGTCTCGACCCTACGAACACCCGGACGTCGGCGCTCGTCGAGCCCGCCCACACCACCCTCCTAACGTCACAGTGACGTTAGGAGGGTGGTGTGGGCGGATGGGGCGAGTAGTCGCCTCGAGGCCGTCAGGAGCCGCTGAGGCGGCCACAGCGCATCCGACCCCGGAGTGGATCTTGGTCTGGATCAGCAAGATCAACAGAGCGGAGGAGTTGATCATGAACATGGGCCGTTGGCGGACGGCGACCGAGACGTCCGACCCGGCAGGTTTCCGCGGCCCGGCGGCCACGAGTGGCGGCGTCGACGACCTGCGAGGCGGCGCGACGCGAACGTGCGGGCAGGTCTCGGAACGCATACCGGTGGGTGTGCATCCGACACGAACTTGATCGCGAGCCGGCCACCCCTTCTGAGCCTGTTCGGCGTGCGCCGATAATGCACATTATGTCAACTCGTCTGGAGGAACGGGGGCTGACGCACCTCCTCCGAGTCGCTGTGCCTGTGGCTACCCGTGGTCGGGCGTGCGATGCACGGAGTCCGCGAGTGCGGCAAACCGGATGCCGTCCACGCACATTGCAGCATCGGGATGACGGCGGTCGCCTACCGCAGATACGGCACGGACCCGACCGTCGGCGCCCCCGGACGGACGCCGGCGAAGTCCGTCGGGCGTGCGACGACCCAGACCGGACGGCCCTGTGCACGACACTCAGCACACCTGCTCCCCCATCGCACCCTGGAGACCCCGTGCCGAACACCGTCCGGCCCATCATCGTCACGCCCGACATCGACCGTCTGCACACCTTCTACACGTCGTTGCTCGGCGCCGAGGAGGTTTTCCGCTACCCGCAGGAGGGACCGGTCTTCTACTTCGGGCTGAGACTGGGCGACTCGGAGCTGGGCCTGTCCTCGGATTCGAGCGTCCCCACCGGCTCGCCCGGCCGCATGTTGCTCAGCATCGAGGTCCCGGCGGTCGACGACGCGCTTCCGAAGGTGGAGTCACTCGGCGGCCACGTCCAGGGACCGGCAAATGACATGCCGTGGGGTCAGCGGGTCGCCCACATCGCCGACCCCGACGGGAACGTCGTCAACCTGACGGAGTCGATCTGACCCTGCGCCCGTCCTGGTTTCGTCACGGTGACTCATCGCGGCTGGTTCGTGGCGCACCCCACGTGCAGCCGGCTGACCGGTTGCCCGGCAGCCGCGGACCGTCCCGGCCCCCGGGAGATCGAGGCCGCCCTTGCCGAGCATCCACGCGTTCTCGACGGACTGGTGATCGGACTACCGAGCCCGGAGTGGGCAGAGATCGTCGCCGCGGTGATCAGGTCACCGACATCGGCGACGCGCCCGCCGCGACGGAACTGCATGAACACCTCCGCGCGAGGTTCGCCCCGCACAAGACGCCGAAGCAGTGGTTCCTCGCCGAACAGTTCCCGGCGAACGCCTTGGGCACGTTGCAGAAGTTCCGCGTCAAGGACGCCATCATGGCGGGAGAACTGAGTCCGCTGGAGTCGTGACGATCGACGTGTGATCGGACCCGTCGCAGGCACGAGAAGGAGGAACCGACCGTGGAGTTCCTCGGCCGGTTCTGGGCACAGGTCACCGCCACGACCCCCGGCCTCCGGACCGAGGTCCTCCTGGGCGCCGCCGCGGTCGCCGCGCTCCTGGTCCTCTCCCCCACGCTGTGGCGTTCGACCCGGCACGTGGTGACCATCGCCCACGAGGGCGCGCACGGCCTGGTCGCGCTCGCGTCCGGACGGCGGTTGTCGGGGATCCGGCTGCACTCGGACACCTCCGGGCTCACCGTCTCCGCCGGCCGTCCGACGGGCCTGGGCATGGTGCTCACCTGCGCGGCCGGCTACATCGGGCCCGGCTTGTTCGGCCTCGGTGCGGCCGCGCTCCTGGCCGCCGGGCACGCCATCGGCCTGCTGTGGGCCCTCCTGGCGCTCCTGGCGCTCCTGCTGGTACAGATCCGCAACTGGTACGGACTGTGGTCGGTGCTGGTCACCGGCGCGGTCGTCTTCGGCGCGACCTGGTGGCTGCCGCCCGAGGGTCAGGCCGCCTTCGCCGCGCTGGCCACCTGCTTCCTCCTTCTGGCCGCGCCCCGCACGGTCCTGGAGCTGCAGACCTCCCGCCGGAAGCGGCGCGCGCCCGACTCCGACGCCGATCAGCTGGCGCGGCTCACGCACTTCCCGGCGCTGTTCTGGGTCGGCTTCTTCCTGCTCGTCGACGTCGGCGCCCTGCTCCTGGGCGGGTACTGGCTGCTGACCTGACCGGTCAGCCTCGGGCGCGCCGGCGCGGTTCGCAGCCCACGGGCTGGCAGACCGGCTCCACGTGCGGCGGCGGTGGGATGTCGAGCACCAGATCGGAGTGGTCGACGGTCACCTGACGGCCGTGGTGGCGGATGTCGAGCGGTTCGCCGTCCTCCAGCCGGTAGGTGGCCTGGCGCGGCGTCACCGTGACCGTCAGCTTGCGCCCCCGGTAGACGACGCGGAATCGCATCCGCGTGATGCGCTCGGGCAGCCGCGGCCCGAACGTCAGCTCCCCGTTGTGGTCGCGCAGCCCGCCGAACCCGGCCACGGCCACGGTCCAGCCCCCGGCGAGCGAGGCGATGTGCAGGCCGTGCCCGGAGTTGTGGTGAAGGTTCTGCAGGTCGGTCAGCGCCGCCTCGGCCCAGTAGTCGTAGGCCAGCTGCAGGTGCCCCGTCTCGGCCGCGACCACTGCCTGCTGGCTGGCCGACAGCGAGGAGTCCCGCGTCGTCCGGGCCTCGTAGTAGGCGAAGTTGGCGATCTTCTCCTCGAGGGTGAACGCGTCCCCGCGCAGGTGCAGAGCCATCACCAGGTCGGCCTGCTTCACCACCTGCTTCCGGTAGATCTCGAAGTACGGGTAGTGCAGCAGCAGCGGGTAGTTCTCCTTCGGGGTGTTCGCGAAGTCCCACTCCTCGTGGTGGGTGAACGCATCGGACTGCATGTGCACCCCGCGCTGGGTGTCGTAGGGCACCGCCATCAGCGAGGCTGCACGCAGCCAGACCTCCACCTCGTCCGGATCGACGTCGAGCCGCCCGGCCACGTCCGGCTGCCGCTTGACCGCCTCGGCCGCCTCCCGCAGGTTCCGCTGCGCCATCAGGTTCGTGTACACGTTGTTGTCCACCACGGCGGTGTACTCGTCGGGGCCGGTCACGCCGTCGATGCGGAAGCCGTGCTCGGCGTCGAAGTGGCCGAGCGACGCCCAGAGCCGCGCGGTCTCGATGAGCAGCTCGGCGCCGAAGTCGCGGTCGAAGTCCTCGTCGAGGGTCGCGTTCCAGTAGCGGACGACGGCGTCGGCGATGTCCGCGTTGATGTGGAAGGCCGCAGTCCCCGCCGGCCAGTAGCCCGACGTCTCCTCCCCCCGGATGGTCCGCCACGGGAACGCCGCCCCCCGCCGGCCCAGCACCCGCGCCCGGTCCCGAGCCATGTCCAGCGTGGAGTGCCGCCAGCGCAGGGCATCCCGGACGGCGTGCGGCGCGGTGTAGGTGAGCACCGGCAGCACGTAGGCCTCGGTGTCCCAGAAGGTGTGTCCGTCATAGCCCGGCCCGGTCAGCCCCTTGGCCGGGATCGGCTGCCGCTCCCCGCGCAGCCCGGCCTGCAAGACGTGGAACATGCCCACCCGCACGGCCTGCTGCAGTTCCTCGTCACCCTCGATCTCGACGTCGGCCTCGTCCCAGTGCTGGTCCAGCAGCTCCCGCTGCTCCCGCACCAGGCGATCCCAGCCGGCCAGCTTGGCCGTGGCCAGCGCCGCCTCGACCTGGTCGCGCAGTGCCGGGCTCGACCGGCGCGACGACCAGCCGTACGCCAGGAACTTGACCAGCTTCAGGGAGCCGCCAGGCGGGATCCGGGCGGCCAGCGTGTAGCGGGCGAGGTCGCCATTGGCCTCGATGTCCTCGGTGCTGGTGTCGGGGATCTCGATGACGTGGTCCATGCCCGCCGCCATGCGCAGGTGGCTGCGCTTGGTCTGGTGCACGAGCACGGCCCGCCGTCCCCGGCCCACGGCAAGCTCCGACTGCAGCGGCTTGGCCAGGACGGCCGTGGCGCGCGGGTCGTCGTCCTCGGACGGCACCACCTCGTTGGCCAGCAGGTCCGACTGCAGGGCGACATAGAGATCGCCGAGGTCGTCGGTGAGCTCCACCTTGTACTCGATGGCCGCGATCGACCGGCGCGCCAGCGAGACCAGCCGCGTGCTGGTGACCCGCACGGTCCGACCGCCCGGCGAGCGCCACTCCGTGGACCGGCGCAGCACGCCGGCGCGCAGGTCGAGGGTCCGCGTGTGGTCGATGATCTCGCCGTAGTCGAGGTCGAGCGGCGAGTCCTTCACCAGCAGCCGGATCAGCTTGCCGTCGGTGACGTTGACCATCGTCTGGCCCTGCTCGGGGAAGCCGTAGCCGGCCTCCGCGTAGGGCAGCGGGCGCTCCTCGAAGAAGCCGTTGAGATACGTGCCGGGGATGACGACCGGCTCGCCCTCCTCGAACGAGCCGCGCATGCCGATGTGCCCGTTGGTCAGGGCGAACACCGATTCGTGCACCCCGAGCGAGGCGTGGTCCAGGCCGACCTCGGTCAGCGACCACGGCTCGATCGGGAAGGTCGCCCGTCCCTCCGTCATGCCCCAGCCCCCAGCAGCTCCGACAGGTCCTGCACGACGACGTCGGCGCCCTGGGTGGCCAGCTCGTCGGCATGGCCCACCCGATCGACCCCTACGACATAGCCGAAGTTCCCCGCGCGGCCGGCGGCAACCCCGGACAGCGCGTCCTCGAAGACGACTGCCCCGGCGGGCTCGACCCCCAGCAGCCGGGCGCCGGCCAGGAAGGTGTCCGGCGCAGGCTTGCCGCGCAGCCCTTCACGGGCGGCGACGACCCCGTCGACACGGACGTCGATGAGGTGGGCGAACCCCGCCGCGCTGATGACCTGCTCACCGTTGGCCGACGCGGTCACCACCGCCGTCGCGAGCCCGGCGTCCTTCACCGCCTCCAGGTATGTCACGGATCCCGGGTAGACCTCGACCCCGTGCTCCTCGAGCTCCTGAAGCACGAGCGCGTTCTTGCGGGAGGCGATGCCCTGGACGGTCGCAGCGTCGGCCGGATCGCCCGGTGAGCCCTCCGGCAGGGTTATCCCCCGGCTGGCCAGGAAATCGCGGACGCCGTCAGCGCGGGGCTTGCCGTCGACGTAGCGGTTGTAGTCGAGCTGGCTGAACTCCGGCGCCCCCGGTTCGTGGGACCGCAGGAACTCGTCGAAGGTGCGCTTCCAGGCGGCCATGTGCACCGTCGCCGTCCGGGTGAGCACCCCGTCGAGATCGAACAGGCAGGCGCGGACGGAATCCGGGAGGCCCAGGGGCCCAGGAGCTGGCACGAGGCGGACGCTACCGGCGCCGGACCTCCACCACGTGTCGGGAAGGCTGCAGTCGTGGAACGGCGTCCGCGCGGTCCCATCCGGCCCCACCCGTCCCGTCGAGCGGGCCCCCGACACCGTGCCTAGGGTCCACTGCGGAAAACAACACCCGGACCGAGGAGACACCGCCATGGCCGACCGGCCGACGCCGCCCAACCCCTACGACTTCCTTCCCCAGGTGCCGAGCTTCTCCGTGACCAGCAGCGACGTGTCCGAGGGCACGGTCCTGCCGATGCCGCACGTCAGCGGCGTCATGGGCGCCGGCGGCGAGGACCGCTCGCCCCAGCTGTCCTGGTCCGGCTTTCCCGAGGGGACGAAGAGCTTCGCGGTGACCATGTACGACCCCGACGCGCCGACGGCCAGCGGCTTCTGGCACTGGGCGGTCGCGAACATCCCGGTCTCGGTGACCGAGCTGCCGAGCGGGGCCGGCGACAAGGACAGCCCGCAGCTTCCCGACGGCGCGATCCAGCTGCGCAACGACGGCGGGTTCGCCGGCTACGTGGGCGCTGCTCCCCCGTCCGGCCACGGCCCGCACCGCTACTTCGTCGTCGTCCACGCCGTGGACACCGAGACGCTCGACGTCACCGCGGACACGACGCCCGCCGTCCTGGGTTTCAACCTGTTCTTCCACACGCTGGGTCGCGCGACGCTCGTGCCGACCTACGAGGAGAGGTGAGCGCGGCTCAGCCGGCCGGGCGGGGCTCGGCGACGGCCGTGGTGGCCAGGCGGGCGAACCCGACCCGCTCGTAGATCCGCGCGACGTCGTCGTCGCCTGCGGCGAGGAAGACCATGTCCGCGGTCTCAGTGGCGTGGGCGACGAGCGCCGAGGTGATGCCGGCCCCGAGGCCGCGCCCCCGCAGCCGCGGCAACGTGGCCACGCCGACGACCTCGCTGACCTCGGTCCCGTCGATGTCGACCGGCTGGTGGGACCCCACGGCCACCGGCTCGCCGTTCTCGACGGCCACCATCATCACGGTGCGGCCGGAGGCGATCCGCTCGCGCAGCGCGGCCGTCCGCGCCAGCCCCTCGGCCGAGGTGTCCAGCGGGACGTCCAGGACATCACAGGGGCCGCCAGGATGGGCGAAGGCGGTGGCGGCCACCCACTGGTAGCGCGAGAGCTCCGGGTCGTCGGCGCCCACGAGATAGAGGCGCACACCGGCCGGCAGCAGCAGCTCGACCGGGTCGACCGCCACGAGAAGGGGCAGCTCCTCCACCGCGAGCCCCGCCGCGCGGGCCGCGGCGGCCGTCTCCTGTGACCCCTCCGGCACCCACTCGACCGCAGCGGGCAGGCCGGCCGCCTCCTGCAGGGCGATGGCGGCCCGCACGTCGTCGGCGGTCACCCGGCCGGCGCCCGACCGGGGCCGGGCCGGGTAGGGCCAAGCGGGGTCACCGATCGGGACGTCGAGGGCGCCGGCGGCCTCGATCCGCGCGTCCGGGAGGGGTGCGGCGGCGAAGTAGCGCTCGATGCACTCGAGCAGCCCCGGACGGGTCGGCACACGCAGAACCCTAGACGCGGTCGTCGTCGGCCAGCCGTCCCCCGCCCGGTTCGGGCCCCGGCCACCCGCCGGGTGACCCACACGAACGGCTGCGGGGCCCCGGACGGCACGATGGACGCCGTGACGTCGGAAACGCGCAGCTCGGTCTCGCCCTACGCGGTGTTCGACCGCGCCTCGTGGCGAGCCCTCGCCGCCGGCTCCCGGCTGCCGATGGACGAGGCCGAGCTGCGCGCGCTGGCCACGTTCGGGGACCGGATCGACCTCGACGAGGTCGCCACCGTCTACCTCCCGCTGGCCGAACTGCTCGATCTGCACGTCGCTGCGAGCCGGCGGCTGTGGGCGGCGCAGGCGGAGTTCCTCGGAAACACCACGGCCAAGGTCCCCTTCGTCATCGCCGTCGCCGGCAGCGTCGCCGTCGGCAAGAGCACCACCGCGCGGTTGCTGCAGACCCTGCTGTCCGCCGCGCCGGGATCCCCCCGGGTCGACCTGGTCACCACCGACGGCTTCCTGCTGCCCAACGCGGCGCTCGAGTCGCGGGGACTGCTCGGCCGCAAGGGGTTCCCCGAGAGCTACGACCGCCGGGCGCTGATCCGGTTCCTCGCCGACGTGAAGTCCGGCCGCGAGAAGGTCTTCGCGCCGGTCTACGACCACCAGTCCTACGACATCGTCCCGGCGCAGCTCCAGGAGGTCGACCGGCCGGACATCCTCGTGGTCGAGGGGCTCAACGTCCTCCAGGCCGGACGGCGGACCGACGGCACCGCGCCCGAGGTGTTCCTCTCCGACTTCTTCGACTTCTCCGTCTACGTCGACGCCGCGGAGGCCGACATCCAGCGCTGGTACGTGGAGCGCTTCCTCGCGCTGCGCCGGACGGCGTTCCAGGACGACACCGCCTACTTCCACCGCTTCGCCGCGCTCACCGACGAGCAGGCCCGCGAGACCGCGCAGGGCATCTGGGCCGCCGTCAACGGGCCGAACCTGCGCAGCAACATAGCCCCGACCCGCTCACGCGCCCGGCTCGTCCTGCAGAAGGCCAGCGATCATTCCGTGCGACGCGTGCTTCTCCGCAAGCTCTGATCCGCGCGACTCGCCGTCCCCGCCTGCGCTGACGCCGCCGCGTCACCACGGTCATTGGCAGTACCTGACGACTCCTTCGGGCGACCTGGTGACCTGCATCACTCGGGGCCGCTTCCGTGAGGGCACACACTTGCCAAGTCCAGTAATGGGATCAGCACGCAAAGTAACTCTCGGCACCGTGCCGGGTAGCCGAACGGATGGACTCGCGATGTGCCACCACGTAACGACCTGCCCCGACGCCACCAGCGAGGCGCGTGACCTCGCCGTCGTCGTCAGCAGTCACCCCGAGCAGGGGTGGAGCCTGCTGTGCAACGGCGTCGTCCTCTTCGACGACGACGGCGAACTGCTCCCCGACGGCCGCGCCGTCCCGGACCACCACACCTGGCTGGCCCCGGCACTCGCACAGGCCTGAACCACCCCCGAGGATTGCCTCCCGGAACTCCTCAGGAGTCGCCCACATGTCGGAGTGGGGCACGGACTCGTCGGACCTGGCGTCCGGGACTGTCATGGCCGAGCCCCTGCCACGACCTACCGGCAGTCCGATCCGGTCACGCCTGGGCGCCCACCACGTCGGCCGTCGTCCCCAGGTCATCCGGCGCGCTCTCCGGCCGCGCCGGGACGCGCCCGTTCGACGGCGCCGCCGACTCGTGGTCGAAGTCGTGCTCGGCGAACGCCTCCGGTGGCGGGCACGAACAGACGAGGTTGCGGTCCCCGTAGGCCTGGTCGATCCGGCGGACCGGGCTCAGGTAGCTGCGCCCGACCAGCCCGCGGACCGGGTAGACCGCGGTCGTGCGCGGGTAGGGCCGGTCCCACTCCCCCGCCAGCATCGCCAGCGTGTGCGGGGCGTTGCGCAGCGGGTTGTCGGTCCGGTCGTACTCGCCCGTGGCGACCCTCTCGATCTCCCCGCGGATGGTCACCATGGCCTCGATGAACCGGTCGAGCTCGGTCTTGTCCTCGCTCTCGGTGGGCTCGACCATCAGCGTGCCGGCCACCGGGAAGCTCATCGTCGGGGCGTGGAAGCCGAAGTCGATCAGCCGCTTGGCGATGTCGTCGTTGGTCACGCCGGTCGCCTTGGTGAGCGGCCGGATGTCCAGGATGCACTCGTGGGCCACCAGCCCGTCGGCGCCGGTGTAGAGCACCGGGAAGTGCTCCTTCAGCCGGGCGGCGACGTAGTTCGCCGCCAGGATGGCGTGCTCGGTGGCCTGGAGCAGCCCGTCAGGGCCCATCAGCCGGACGTACGCCCACGAGATGGGCAGGATCCCGGCCGAGCCCCACGGGGCGCCCGAGATGGGCCCGGGCCCGGTCTCCGGACCGGCGGGGACCACCGGGTGGTTCGGCAGGAACGGCACCAGGTGCTCGCGGACGCCGATCGGGCCCACGCCAGGGCCGCCGCCGCCGTGCGGGATGCAGAACGTCTTGTGCAGGTTGAGGTGGCTGACGTCGGAGCCGAAGCGCCCCGGCTTGGCCAGGCCGACCATCGCGTTGAGGTTCGCCCCGTCGACGTAGACCTGCCCGCCGGCGTCGTGGACCGCGCCGCAGATCTCCTGGATGTCGACCTCGAACACCCCGTGCGTCGAGGGGTACGTGAGCATGATCGCGGCCAGCCGCTCGGCGTGCTGGGCCACCTTGGTCCGCAGGTCGCCGAGATCGACGTTGCCGGCCTCGTCGCAGGCGACGACGACCACCCGCATCCCGGCCATGACCGCACTGGCGGCATTGGTGCCGTGCGCGGAGCTGGGGATGAGGCAGATGTCGCGCTGGTCCTCACCGCGTGAACGGTGGTAGGACCGGATGGCCAGCAGACCGGCGAACTCGCCCTGCGACCCGGCGTTGGGCTGCACGCTCACCGCGGCGTACCCGGTGACCTCGGCGAGGGCGTCGCACAGCTCGTCGATCAGCTGCGCGTAGCCGCGGGCCTGCTCAAGCGGAACGAAAGGGTGCAGGTTCGCGAACTCCGGCCAGGTGATGGCGGCCATCTCGGTGGCGGCGTTGAGCTTCATCGTGCAGGAGCCGAGCGGGATCATCGTCCGGTCCAGCGCGAGGTCCTTGTCGGAGAGCATGCGCAGGTAGCGCAGCATCGCGGTCTCCGAGCGGTGCGCGGAGAAGACCGGGTGGGTCAGGTACGGCGTCCGGCGCCGCAGGGCGGCAGGCAGCGCGTCCCCGGCGTCGTCCGGCACCGGGGCGTCGTCCGCGACGCCGAAGGCCGCGGCGACGGCCCGCAGGGTGTCCACCGTGGTCGTCTCGTCGCAGGCGACGGCCACCGTGTCGGCGTCGACCTGGCGCAGGTTGATCCGCCGGTCGGCGGCCGCAGCCACCACCTCGGCCGCCCGGCCGGGCACGGCGACGGTCAGGGTGTCGAAGAAGTGCCCGTGCACGAGTTCCAGGCCGCCGTCGCGCAGCCAGCCGGCCAGCGCGTATGCGCTGCGGTGCACGCGGGCAGCGATCCCGGCCAGCCCCTCGGGGCCGTGATAGACGGCATAGGCCCCGGCCATGACGGCGAGCAGCACCTGGGCGGTGCAGATGTTGCTGGTCGCCTTCTCGCGGCGGATGTGCTGCTCGCGGGTCTGCAGGGCCAACCGGTAGGCGACGTCGCCGTCGGCGTCGACCGACACGCCGACGAGCCGGCCGGGCAGCTGGCGGGCGAGGCCCTCCCGAACGGACAGGTAGCCGGCGTGCGGGCCGCCGTACCCCATGGGGACGCCGAAGCGCTGGCTGGTGCCGCAGGCGACGTCGGCGCCCCACTCCCCCGGCGCCTCGAGCAGCGTGAGGGCGAGCAGATCGGCGGCGACCACCACCGACGCCCCCGCCTCGTGGGCCGCGACGGCCAGCGCCCGGTGGTCCCGGACGGCGCCGCTCGCGCCCGGGTAGGACAGCAGCACGCCGAACGCCCCGGCCTCGGGAAGGTCGGTCGGCCAGCCGGCGGACAGGTCGGCGATGTGCAGGGCGATGCCCAGCGGCTCGGCGCGCGTCTGCAGCACCCCCAGGGTCTGCGGGAGCGTGTCTGAGTCGACGACGAAGACCGCCTCCGGCTTCGCGCGGCCCGCGCGCCGGACGAGCGTCATCGCCTCGGCCGCGGCGGTCGCCTCGTCCAGCATCGAGGCGCCGGCGACGTCGAGGCCGGTGAGGTCGGCGACCATCGTCTGGAAGTTGATCAGCGCCTCGAGCCGGCCCTGGCTGATCTCCGGCTGGTACGGCGTGTACGCGGTGTACCAGGCCGGGTTCTCCAGCACGGTGCGCTGGATGACGGCCGGGGTGACCGTGCCGTAGTAGCCCAACCCGATCATCGAGGTGTAGACGTCGTTGGCATCCGCCCGCTCACGCAACAGCGCCAGGACGGCGGCCTCGTCCTGGGCCGGCGGCAGGTCCAGCGGCGTGCGGTCGCGCACACCCTCGGGGACGCAGGCGTCGACGAGCGACTCGAGCGTCGGGTGGCCGACGGCCGCCAGCATCTCGGCGGTGTCACCGGGGCGAGGCCCGATGTGCCGGGCGGCGAACGAGCCGGCGGGGTTCAGGGAACTCAGGGAGGGAAGCGACCCGGCCAGTGGCGGGAGGGTCTCCCCCGCGCGTTCCTCCGGGGACGGGGCACGGTCGACCATTTCTCGCACGCTACCAGCGCTCGCGGGCACTTCCCGGCGACGTGACGGGGCCCACGCGGGTACCGACGAGTGGGGCCCGGAGGGTGCCGCGAGGAGGGAGGAAGCTGCTCAGCGCAACGGGTACCGGCACCTGGCCGCGGTGTCGTCCGGAGGACGACGGATCACACGGATCACACAGCGGCGCGGGCCCGGCGGCGCATCGACAGCTCGTCGTCGGCCGAGTTGACCGGGCCGCCGTCGATCCGCTCGGCGGGCAGCTCGGCGAGCTCACCCGAGAGTTCCCGCAGCGCGCCCGAGACGGCGATCCCGAAGACGCCCTGGCCGCCGGCCAGCAGGTCCACGACCTCCTCGGCCGAGGTGCACTCGTAGACGGTGGCGCCGTCGGAGAACAGGGTGATGTTCGCGAGGTCCTTGATGCCGCGGTTGCGGAGGTGGTCGACCGCCTTGCGGATGTTCTGCAGCGAGACGCCGGTGTCCAGGAGCCGCTTGACGACCTTGAGCACGAGGATGTCGCGGAAGGAGTACAGCCGCTGTGTGCCCGAGCCGGTCGCGGTGCGGACCGAGGGCGCGACCAGGCCGGTACGGGCCCAGTAGTCGAGCTGGCGGTAGGTGATGCCCGCAGCGGCACACGCCGTCGGGCCGCGGTAACCGACGAGGTCGGTGTCGACCTCGTCGTAGCGCGGCGCGCCGACGGCGGCGTCGCTGAAGAGCTGACCCTGGGAGCCGTTGCTCTGGTCGCTCACGTCAGCGTCCTCCTCTGGTCCCGTAGCGCTCGGGCTCCGGGTCGACGGCTTCGCACCTGAATGGGTATTGCACCCACTCACCTCAGGTGTCACACCGTTGTGGTTCGCCGACCGTAAGCCGGGCACTGGGGTCGGTCAACTGAGCGAGGCGGCGTGTCGCCCCGCTCATCATTTCGAGTGGAGGTTCCGGGCGTCGCTGCCGATAACGGTTGGCTACGCCGGCCCCCTCCCGGGTACCGCCCCGAGCTTGCGAGGTGGGGAGGAGGGGGTCCTCTTTCAGGCAGGGCCGCCCGACCCGGAGCCGGCACCGAAGTCCTCCGGCGAGATCTGGTCGAGGAACTCGCGGAACTTCTCGACCTCGTCCTCCTGCTCGTCCGGGATCTCGATACCGACCTCGTCGAGCAGGTCGTCCGCGCCGTAGATCGGCGCGCCGGTGCGGACGGCGAGGGCGACGGCATCCGACGGACGGGCGCTCACCACCCGGTCGTCCCCGAAGACGAGCTCGGCGATGTAGATGCCGTCGCGCATCTCGGTGATGTTCACGGCCTCCAGCGTCGCGCCGAGCGTGCGGACCACCTCGCGCAGCAGGTCGTGGGTCATCGGCCGGGCCGGACGTACGCCCTGCTGCTCGAAGGCGATCGCGGCGGCTTCGACGGCGCCGATCCAGATGGGCAGGTACCGCTCCCCCTGCGTCTCCTTGAGCAGCAGGATCGGCTGGTTTCCGGGCAGCTCGACCCGGACGCCGACGACTCGAAGCTCCTGCACGGTGCGGCTCCCTCAGCTGCAGGCCCGACGGGTGTGGGCGGGCGGTCGTGTCGTGGTGCGGGCGGGGCGTCCGGCGATGGCTGGCGGTGCGGTCAGGTGCGTCGGCGTGTCCACCTGCGACCCGTCCACGGTACGCCGGAGTCAGGGGCGCAGGAGTTCCCGGAGGCGTGCTTCGAGCAGTGCCGTGTGCAGCTGGGCGGACAGCACAGCGAGCTCCCGGAGCTTCTCCGTGGCCCGGGTCCGGGCCTCCTCCGAGCGGGCCCGCAGGACTGGGGCGACGAGCTGCTCGACCAGGCCGGCCTCCCGTTCCACGCCGGTCCGGTAGACCCGGAGGTGCCGCGGCTCGATGCCGTGCCGGGCCAGTCCGGCCGCGGCCCGGGCCACCGGCAGGTCACCGGCCGGATGACGGCCGTCGGCGTCGGTGGCCAGCAGTCCGAACTGCACACAGTCGGCCAGCTGCTCCGGCTCCAGCCCCGCCGCCCGCGCGAACTGTTCGGGCGTCAACGGCGGTACCCCGGACTCCTCACCGTCCTGAGCGGGCGGCGGCGGCGGCACCGTAGCGGCGGCAACCGCGCCCGCGGGCAACGGCTCACCCCGATCGAGCGCCTCGAGGTGCTCCTTGATGACGCGCAGCGGCAGGTAGTGGTCGCGCTGCGCGGTCAAGACGTAGCGCAGCCGGCTCACGTCGGCGCGGGAAAACTTGCGGTAGCCCGACGGCGTGCGCTGCGGGTGGACCAGGTCCTCGGACTCCAGGTAGCGGATCTTGCTGATCGTCACGTCGGGGAAGTCGTCGCGAAGAACGGCCAGCACCTCGCCGATGGTGAGCCGCGGCGTGTGCTGATCGGCGGCGTCCCCGAGCACGCTCTTGCGCTCGGGCACGGCCGTCACGTCCTGCTCTCGCCCGGGCCCCGTGCAGGCGATCCGGGCTGTCGCGCCCACCGCGGTGCGCTCACTAGCGAGTGGCCGGCTCGCCGGTGCGCGGGCCCGTGAGGTACACGAGACGGAACTTGCCGATCTGCACCTCGTCACCACCGGCAAGGGTGGCGACGTCGACCGGCTCGCGGTTGACGTAGGTGCCGTTGAGGCTTCCGACGTCGTGCACGGAGTAGCCGCCACCCTCGCGGTGGAACTCCACGTGCCGTCGGCTGACCGTCACGTCGTCGAGGAAGATGTCGCTGTCGGGGTGCCGGCCCGCGGTCGTGACGTCCTGGTCCAGCAGGAACCGGCTGCCCGCGTTCGGGCCGCGCTTGACCACCAGCAGCGCCGAACCGGCGGGCAGGGACTCCACGGCACCGGCGTGCGCGTCGGCCGCCGACTCGGCGATCTCCGGCTGCTCGGTGGAGTCCTCGCCACCGACCTTGGGGATCACGCTGGTGGACTCACCGACCCGCTCCTGGGAGAGCGCCGAGCCGCACTGCGCGCAGAAGCGACTGCCCTCGGGGTTCTCGTGTCCACATCGAGTGCAGTGCACGTTGCGTCTCCTCCGGTGCGAGGGCCCGCCGCGGGCCTCAGGACGGGCCGCGGGCGGCCGGCGGACGACGGACCGGACAGCCCGTCGAGGGTCGGCCGCCGCGAGCTGAGCGGCGGGCCGTGGGTCATGGAACCAGCCGGTGGGCCCAAGGGTCAACCGGACGTACAGGCTGAGGCACGGTGGGTTCCCCAGCAACTGAGCGGGGCGCCGAGCGCCTCAGCGAGATCATAGTGATCTCCCCGCCGCCGGAGCCCGGCGGCGGCCCTGTCACGATGCGTCGACGAGCGCCTGATACGCGTCGGCGTCGAGCAGCTGACCGATCGGGTCGCCCCCTTCACCGGGCACGCTGATGTCCACCAGCCACCCGGCGCCATAGGGATCGGCGTTGATCGTCTCCGGAGCGTCGTTGAGCGCCTCGTTCACCGCGGCCACCACACCGGCCACCGGGGCGTAGACGTCGGACACCGACTTGGTGGACTCCACCTCGCCGATCGGGCTGCCCGGCCCGACCTCGTCGCCCACCGCGGGCAACTGGACGAAGACGATGTCGCCCAGCGCGCTCTGCGCGTGGTCGGTGATCCCGACCCGCACGACGGTGGCCGTGCCGTCTGTGCCCTGCACCAGCGCCCACTCGTGCTGGTCGGTGTAGCGGCGGTCGTCTGGCGTGGCCATGCGGGGATCGTCTCCTGTGAGGTCGGTGGTGCAGGACCGGCCGAGGCCGGCGGGGGTGTCAGTTCCCGGTGTTCGGGGAAGCGTATTGAGGCGTGTCGAGGGGCCGCAACGCGTCCACCACCACCCCGTTGGACTGCGTGATCGTCACCGACGCGCCCCGGCTGGTGAACCGCGGTCCCACTCCGCCGGGGATGTTCATGGCCGTCTCCATGTTCTGCGGCGAGCCGATGACGATGAATTCGTAGGGCGCCGTGATCGGCCGGCCGTCGATCATCAGGCTGCCCGGGTTCCCGGTGACCGCTGTCGAGACCCCGACCCGCACACCGTCGATCTGCATCGTCTCCGCGCCGGCTCCCCGGAGCTCCTGGATCGCGTCGAGGATGTCGGCCACCCGCACCGCGTCGTCGGGATCGCGGACGGTCATGGTCAGCCCCGGCCCCTGTGCGGCGATGGTGCCGTTGAGGATCCCGATGGCCTCCGCGCGTTTGCGGGCCTCCACGAGCGCTGTCGCCGACTGGCTGTCCGAGCTCGTCAGCTGCTGCAGCGCTGTTCGCTGGTCGCTGATCTGCACGCGGAGCCGTTCCTCACGGGCATTGAGGTCGTCGAGGATGCGGACGAGGTCCTCCTCGCGGGCACCGCTGAGCTGCTGGTCGTTCCCCACGTTGCGCACCTGGACGGCGAACGCGAAGCCGAGCAGCAACGTGAGGACGCCGATCAGTGCGGCGGCGAGCGGGTCCCTGCGCCGCCGCGCGGTGACCGTGACCTGCGCCCGCCCGGCATCCGCCGCGGCGCTCTCGGCCGGCGCCTCGGCCTCGGCGGCCACCTGGGCCTCGGCGGCCACCTCGGCCTCGGCGGCCACCTCGGGCTCGGGGGCCTCCGTGGGCTCGGTCTGCTCGGGGCGCTCGACCGGGGCCTCGCCCTCGGCCACCGGCTCAGCCGGCTCCCCGGGCGCGACGCCGGTCTCGACGTCACCGTCCGGCTCGGCCGCCACCTCGGGCTCGACCCGCTGCTCGGGCTCGACCCGCTGGTCGGCGGCAGCCGCTTCCCCCTCCGAAGACGCGGACCTCTCCCCCAGCCGTCCCGCGCCGAAGGGGTGCGGCACCGCGTCGTCGTCCGGCCCCGGGGACCCAGGACCCCCCTGCCGCGGGTCCTCGGTCATGCGCGGAACACGTGCCGGCGGATGGCGGCGGCGTTGCCGAAGATCCGGATGCCGAGGACGACGACGACCGCCGTGGACAGCTGGGCGCCGACGCCGAGCTGGTCACCCAGGAAGACGATGAGCCCCGCCACGACGACGTTGGACACGAAGGAGATGACGAACACCTTCGCGTCGAAGATCCCGTCCAGCCGGGCGCGGAACCCGCCGAACACGGCGTCCAGCGCCGCCACGACGGCGATCGGCAGGTAGGGCTGCAGCCACAGCGGGACGGTGGGGTCGAAGAAGAGTCCGAGGAGGACACCGGCCGCGAGTCCGATGATCGGGATCACGGGTCAGCCTCCCGGGGTGGGATCGGTGGCGGGGGCGCCCCCCGCGGGGGCTTCCGGCACGGCGAGGCGGAGTTCGGGGGTACTGGCGGCGGGCAGGGTGAGCTCGTCCTTCCGGGAGAAGTCGAAGCGCAGGCCGAAGGACTCGGAGATCACAGCGAGGGAACTCACCTCGGGACTGGCCAGGAACTTGCTGGCCAGCGTGTCGGGGTTCCCGATGGCGCTGACCTCGTAGGGGTTGGTGACCGGCTTGAAGTCCACCAGCACGGCTTCGCCGGCGAAGCGGATGGCGGTGAGGGGTCCCAGCCGCTGGCCGTTGATGCTGACGGCCTCGGCGCCGGCGGCCCAGAGGGCGTTGACGACCAGCTGCAGATCTCCGTCCCGGACCCGGCCGCGCGGGTCCTCCGTGGTCGCGCCGCCCACCGGGTCCTGGTTGGCCGTCGGGTCGGCATTGGCCAGGGTGACCAGCAGCCCGGGACCGGTGACGCGCACGGCGGCGGACCCCTGCTCGGCACGGGCCAGCTCGTCCAGCGCCTCCTGGCCGACCGCGGAGGCGGCCAGCAGTTGGTCCCGGGTGCCCGTGACCTGCTTGCTGAGGTCCTCCAGCTGGACCTGGAGCTCGTCGCTGACCGCCGACTCCCGGTCGATGTCGCCGATCAGCGCTTCCCGGACCTGCTCGCGGCCGTCGGCCCCGGCGGCGGCCTGGTCATAGGTGACCGACACGAGCAGCCCGGCGATGGCCATCGTCAGCGCCACGAGCGTGCGGCCGCGCCGGCGCGGGCCGTCCGGCG
>JAOPWM010000138.1 GCA_025965695.1 Blastococcus sp. | reverse complement strand
GGGGACGCCGTCGAGCGCGCCGACCGCGGCCGGCGTCGTGGCGATCGCGGCCCGCTGCGCCGCGGCGGGGAGCCCGGCCCACCATGCGGCGACCTCGGCAGGTGGCCGTGGCGACGGCAACCCGGGGGCCTGGACCGGACCCATGACCGGGACCAGGGTCAGCAGGTCCCGGAAGTCCGCGGGAGCGAAGGCGTCACGGACGCCGAGTCCGGCGAGGGCGTCGCCGGCACCCTCCGCCGCTGCTGAGGCCAGAGCCGCGTGCCGCCGTGCGGCATCCCCCACGCACGGCAGGCCTGCGGCGGCCAGCGCCTGGGCGGCGAGGTCCTGCGCGAGCGCGGCCTCGGCGACCATTCGCCCGTAGGCCGACAGGGACCTCTCCAAGCCGTGCCCGACGGCCGAACTCACCGCCGACACGTCGGCCAGCGCGGCCACGGCGCTCTGTGCGGCCGGACCGGACCAGCAGTCCCCCGACTCCAGCGCCCGCCCTACCCCCTCGACCCGCGCCCGCCAGGTCAGCAGACGGTCGACCGTCCCCGACAGCACGGTGACCGCCCGCCGGACCGACGGGACGTCCCAGGCAGCGACCGCGCAGAGGCGGCTCTCGTCCACGAGCGGGGCGGTCACCGGGGTGGCCGGCCGTTGTGGCCCGCGAGCGCCGCGTCCTCGGCCCGGTAGGCGGCCGCAGCGGCGGAGAGAGTGCCGGCCAGCTCGCTGGTCCGGGCGGCCAGGACTTCCTGCAGGCGGCCCCATGCGGTGGCGGTGGCGCCGGCGGTCCATCCCTCGTCGCCCCCGAGGGCCGCCGGAAAGGACGCGGCGGCCGACCTGGCCCACTCCGCGTCGTCGGCCAGCTCAGCGGCCAGTGCGCCGAGTTCGGTGGCGAGAGCATCCACCTCGTCGGGACGCACGGTGAACGACGCGTCGGGGAGCAGGTGCGACATCGGAGCCTCCGTCGTCGTCTCGGTCCAGGGCGGACCGGAGGCGACGGACGCTAGGAGTGCTCGCGCTGGTCGTGCGGGCCGATGTCCACAACGGACGCCGGTGTCCACACCTTCGTCCGGATCCTCCGGCCGGCCGGCTGCCGGCCGGAGGATCCGGACGTGCGGAGCTCAGGGAGCAGTGGTGGTGAGTGCGTCGGGCGTGTCGCTGGGCGCACCGCCGACGACGACCGACCGGCGCTTGGAGATGACCACCGAGATCACGATGATCAGTACCGCTCCGAGCGCGATGAGCACGCGCGCTGCGGTATTGGCGTCCCTACCCACCGACAAGCTGACAACCGCGGGGGCGATCAGCAGCGCGACCAGGTTCATCACCTTGAGCAGCGGATTGATCGCCGGGCCGGCGGTGTCCTTGAACGGGTCGCCCACCGTGTCGCCGATGACCGTCGCCGCGTGCGCGTCACTGCCCTTCCCGCCATAGGCGCCGTCCTCGACCATCTTCTTCGCGTTGTCCCAGGCGCCGCCGGAGTTGGCCAGGAAGACGGCCATGAGCGTGCCGGCCGCGATCGCGCCGACCAGGTACGCCGCCAGCGGGCCGAACCCGAGGCCGAAGCCGACGGCCACCGGAGCCAGCACCGCCAGGAGACCCGGCGT
Source organism: Blastococcus sp. (assembly GCA_025965695.1). Lineage (GTDB taxonomy): Bacteria > Actinomycetota > Actinomycetes > Mycobacteriales > Geodermatophilaceae > Blastococcus_B. The sequence continues at coordinate 19,918 of JAOPWM010000138.1, read as the reverse complement.
GGCCAGCTCCCGCAGGGAGTCCTTGGTGCAGATGTCGACAACGGCGCTGTAGTCGGGCCGCTCCGTGTAGTCCATGATCCCGGGCCGTGTCCGGAACTGTTCGCGGACCTCGAAGACCACCCGTCCGGCCGCCCGCGACACCGCACTGATGGCCAGGCCGGAGAAGAAGAACACCACCGCGGCGCCGAGCACGGCGCCGACGACGTTGTTCGGGTTCACCAGGCTGAACGCGTCGCCGAGGGTGTCCCCGGCCTTGTCGAGGGCCACGCCGATCTGGGCGTTGTATGACCCGAAGAGCGCCGTGGCGGCCAGGACGGCCGTCGCGATGGCGATGCCCTTGGTGATCGCCTTGGTGGTGTTGCCGACGGCGTCGAGGTCGGTGTGATCGCGGCCGCCCTCTTCATCGATGTCACCGGACATCTCCGCGATGCCCTGGGCGTTGTCGCTGACCGGGCCGAAGGTGTCCATCGAGACGATGACCCCGGCGGTGGTCAGCAGACCGCAGCCGGCCAGCGCGACGGCGTACAGGGCGGCGCCGCCACCGATGAGGAAGGCACCGTAGACGGCGCCGCCGATGAGGATCGCGGCGTAGACGGCCGACTCCAGGCCGAGGGAGATGCCGGAAAGGATCACCGTGGCCGGGCCGGTCAGGGAGCTGCGGCCGATGTCGCGCACCGGCTTGCGGCTGGTCTCGGTGAAGTAGCCGGTGAGCTGCTGGATGGCCGCGGCAAGGACGACGCCGATGAGCACCGAGAGAAAGCCGAGGACCTGCGGGCTGACCGAGAGGTCGGCGCCGTCGGAGATGCTGGGCAGGTAGGTGAACGACACCGCGGCGACCAGGACGAGCGACACGGCCGCGGAGGTGAAGAAGCCGCGGTTGATCGGCGCGAGCCCGCTGGCGTCGGACTTCCCGGGGTTGCTGGCGAGGATGCCGACGACCGAGGCGATGACGCCGATGGCGGCGACGAGCAGCGGGAAGACCATGCCGACCGGGCCGAAGAAGACCTGGCCCAGGATGAGCGCGGCGACCAGGGTCACGGCGTAGGACTCGAAGAGGTCCGCGGCCATGCCTGCGCAGTCACCGACGTTGTCGCCCACGTTGTCGGCGATCGTCGCGGCGTTGCGCGGGTCGTCCTCGGGGATCCCGGCCTCGACCTTGCCGACCAGGTCGGCGCCGACGTCGGCCGCCTTCGTGAAAATGCCGCCACCGACACGCATGAACATGGCCAGCAGCGCGCCACCGAAGCCGAAGCCCTCGAGCACGATCGGTGCGGTCTGGTCGAACAGCAGCAGCGCCAGCGCGGCCCCGAAGAGGCCGAGACCGACGGTGATCATTCCGCAGACCCCGCCGGTGCGGTACGCGATGCGGAAGGCCGGGCGGTAACCGCCCGCGCGGGCAGCGGCTGCGACGCGGACGTTGCCGCGGGTGGCCAGGGTCATCCCGATGAACCCGACCGCGGCGGAGAAGCCCGCGCCGATCAGGAAGAACACCGCGCGACCCACGCGTGTGCCCCAGCCGCCGTCGGCGACGGGGAGGACGAGCAGGACCAGGAAGACGATCACGGCGAAGACGCCGAGCGTCCGGAATTGCCGCCTCAGATATGCCGCCGCACCCTCCTGCACCGCCTGAGCGATCTCCCGCATCTTCACCGTGCCCTGGTCGGCGGCGAGGACCGCCTTGACGAGATACGCGGCGAAACCGAGGGCGGCCAGGGAGATGACGAGGACGACGGCGACCAGCGCCATATCCCCGCCGGACAGCGAACTGTGGGGCATCTGTTCCTCCAAGCGGTCGACTGCCGCCGGGAGGCCTGCATGCACCCCGGGTCGGCGGAGGGTGCGTCCGGCCCGCGGGAATCTCCACACACCGGAACGCGGCGTGAGTGTAAGGGAGGTCACAGCAAGTGTAGACGTCCACGACGTTCTGTTGCCTTCATCACATCCGTGTCATCTACCCGGCGCCCTGGTTGCCACGGGATGTGACAGTGGAGCTGTGACCGAGCGTGCGAGGTCACTCAGACACAGAGCACCCGTGGGCGCGCGGCCGACGAGCGTCAGCGAGGAGGTTGCGTGACCACGCTCCACCCGGTCCGATCAGCTTTGCCTCCCGATGCGGATCCCGCTGCAGAGGGCGGTCTCTCTCCCGACGGTCGCTCCACCGACACCGTTCTTCCCGGCGCCGCCCTGCTGGCATCGGTGCTCGCCGGGACCGACGAGGAGGAACGGCCGGTCACCCACGTCCACCACGTCCCCGTGCGCGAGAGCAGCACCCTGCAGTGGCCGGACTGGGTGAACCCGCAGCTGCGCTCCCGGCTCGAGGGGCGCGGCGTGCTCTCGCCGTGGCGGCACCAGGTCGACGCCGCGCAACTGGCGCGCGACGGCCGGCACGTCGTCGTCGCGACGGGCACGGCTTCCGGGAAATCCCTGGCCTACCAGCTGCCGGCGCTCACCCGGCTCGCCGAGGATCCCCGCGCCTGCGTGCTGTACCTGGCGCCGACGAAGGCGCTGGCGCGGGACCAGCTGGCCTCGGTCGCCGCCCTTGCCGACCCGTCGGTGCGTCCGGCGGCCTACGACGGGGACACCCCGGGCGAGGAGCGCGACTGGGTCCGGCGGCACTCCCGCTGGATCGTGACCAACCCCGACATGCTCCACCGCGGGATCCTCCCGGCGCACCAGAAGTGGTCGAGCACGCTGCGCCGGGTCGCCTACGTCGTCATCGACGAGTGCCACGCGTACCGCGGGGTGTTCGGCTCGCACGTCGGGCACGTACTGCGCCGGCTGCGGAGGATCTGCCGCCGGTACGGCGCGGAGCCGGTCTTCGTGCTCGCCTCGGCCACCGTCGCCGAGCCCGCGGCAGCCGCGTCCCGGCTTGTGGGTGCGCCGGTGGAGGCCGTCACCGACGACGGCTCGCCGCGGCCCGGCGCCACCTTCGCGCTCTGGGAGCCACCGCTGACCGAGCGCACGGGCGAGCACGGAGCACCGCTGCGCCGTTCGGCTGCCGCGGACGCCGCGGGGCTGCTGGCGGACCTGGTCGAGCGTGGCGCCCGGACTCTCGCCTTCGTGCGGTCGCGGCGGAGCGCGGAGTCCGTTGCCGAACAGGCCCGTCGGCTGCTGCACGACCGTGGCCGGGACGACCTGGCCCGCCGGGTGGACTCCTACCGCGGCGGTTACCTGCCCGAGGAACGGCGCGAGCTGGAGCGGGCCCTGTCCGCCGGGCACCTGCTGGGAGTGGCGACGACCAACGCCCTGGAGCTCGGCATCGACATCGCCGGGCTGGACGCGGTGGTACTGGCCGGCTATCCCGGCACGCTGGCGTCGCTGTGGCAGCAGGCCGGACGGGCCGGCCGCGCGCAGAAGGAGTCCCTGGTCGTCTTCGTCGCGCGCGACGACCCGCTGGACCACTACCTCGCCCACCACCCCCGGGCGGTCTTCGGCCGTCCGATCGAGGCGACGGTCACCGACCCGACCAACCCCTACGTGCTCGGCCCGCAACTGTGCTGCGCCGCCGCCGAGCTGCCCCTCCGGCCGGAGGACCTGCCGGACTTCGGCGGGCCGGCAGCCGAGGCGCGGCTGGAGGAGCTGGTGGCCGCCGGACAGCTGCGGCGGCGCCCGGCCGGTTGGTACTGGGCCGGGCGGGGGCGGCCGGACGTCGACATCCGCGGGAGCGGCGAGGAGCCGGTGTCGATCGTCGAAGCCGACACAGGACGGCTGCTCGGCACGGTCGACGGGGATGCCGCCCACTCGACTGTCCATGACGGAGCCCTCTACGTGCACCGCGGCGAGACCTTTGTCGTGGACCAGCTCGACGTCGACGACGCCTGCGCCGTCGTGCATGCGGACAGCCCGGAGTGGACCACCGTCGCCCGTGACATCACCGACCTCGGCATCGTCTCCACCGACCGGAGCCGCAGGCTCGGCACGGTGACGGCACACACCGGCGTCGTCGACGTGACCAACCAGGTGGTGGCCTACCAGCGGCGGCGGCTGGGTACCGGTGAGGTGCTCGCGGAGTTCCCGCTGGACCTGCCGGCCCGCCAGCTGCGCACGCGGGCGGTATGGCTGACCCTCGACGAGCGGGCGGTGGAGCGGGCCGAGCTCGACGAGGTCGAGCTGCCCGGCTCCTTGCACGCCGCCGAGCACGCCGCCATCGGCATCCTGCCGCTGCTGGCGACCTGCGACCGCTGGGACCTCGGAGGGCTCTCGACCGCTCTGCACCCGGACACCGGTGCTGCCACGATCGTCGTCTACGACGGGCATCCCGGCGGCGCCGGATTCGCCGAGCGCGGCTTCACGGTGCTGCGGCGCTGGCTGCAGGCAACCCGGGCGACCGTGGCCAGCTGCGAATGCGAGAGCGGCTGCCCGTCCTGCGTGCAGTCGCCCAAGTGCGGCAATGGCAACGACCCCCTGGACAAGGCCGGCGCGGTGCGGGTGCTCGACGTCGTCCTCGACGAACTCGCCGCCGTCGACGGCCCGATGGACGACTCCTCCGACGACGACCCCGCCGAGGACGACCCCGCCCGCTGAGGCAGCTGACCAAGGCGTGACCGGACCGGCGCGGGCGCGAGCGGTCGCCGAGAAGACCCCCAGCCGACCGAGACGGGCCCGCACCCGCACGGCGACCTCCGCGACGGCCCCCTCGCCGACGCGGCACCCGGTCAGCTCCGCGACGTTGGCCTGCGCGACCCGCTCCGCGACGGAGCAGGCGTCGGCGTTTCCCGACACCGCGCGCCCCGCCGCGGCCAGTGCCGTCAGGTCGGCTGCCGCCGTCGCCCGGTGGCGGGCGACCGTCGCCGCTCCGACGAGGACGGCCGAGGCACCGACCAACGCCAGTACCGCGGACACGGCCAGCACCCACACCGTCGCCGAACCGCGCTCCCCCGCGGGCAGCCGGATCCTCATCCCGGCTCCCGTGGCGCACCCGGTTCCCTCAGCGCCACCGCCTCGGCCGCGACAGTGATCCTCAGCGGCACCGGGCCCAACGGCGCGATCCGGGCCGAGACCGCCACGCGAACCTCCTCGGCCCTGAGGGAGACGGTGGTGGTCGCCCCGTCGGGCGCAGCGCGGGTGACCAGCGCCTCCACGACGGCCACCGGCTCGCCCCGCGCCGCGGCCCGCGCCCCCTCCCGCGCGGCATCCACGCACCGCAACTGCGCCCCGACGACGGTCACCGCCGCGACGGCACCGGCCAGGACGATGAGCAGGACCGGAAGCACGACGGCGGTCTCGGCCGTGACCATGCCTGCCTCACGAGAGGCGAACGGTCGCCGCCGCGCCAGGCAACGCCACATCGGTCAGGACAACGTCGCGAGCGCGGACTCGACCAGGTCGGTCAGGCCCGTCACGATCGAGCCCCCGGTGACCACCCGGTAGAGCACCGCGGCGAACGCGCAGGCGGCCACCGTGCCGACGGCATATTCGGCGGTGCTCATGCCCGCCTCTGCCGTCGCGCGGACGGCAGCCCAGCGCCGGGCGAGGAACTGCCGGGGCCGCAGCGGCTCCGTCATCGGTCGAGCCGTCACCGGTGGCGCGGGCTGCTCCGCGTCTCCCTCGAACTGCTCGGTCGGCGTGCGTGTCATGGCGACAACTCCTCGGTCGTGGCCCGATCACCGGGCGGTATCCCGACCCTCCCGGCGGGGGAGCCTGCGGCCCAGGCACGGAACCGATCTGTGGAGAGACCCGGATCCTGTGGACACCGGTCGCGTCAGCGGAAGACGTCACCTGCGATTCCGAGGACCAGCGGGACGACGCCGAGACAGAGGAACGCCGGGAGGAAGCACGCGCCGAGCGGCGCCAGCACCCAGACGCCGGCACGGCGGACGGCGGCCTCGGCGTCGACCCGTTCCGCCGCTCGGCTGTCGGCGGCGAGCGATCCCAGCGCGGGCACCACGGCAGCACCCGACTCCCCGGCACGGATCAGCACCCGCCCGAGGCCGGCCAGCTCCCCGGGCACGTCGGCCCAGGCCCGACGGGGCTCGGCACCCAGCCGGTAGAGGGCGGCCACGGTCCGCAGGTGGCCGCCGAGCGGTCCCGGGACGCCCTCCCCCACGGCGGCGAGCGCGCCGGCCACCGGTACGCCGGCGGCCAGGCACACGCCGATCAGGTCGCAGGCGCCCGGTAGGTCACGGAGCAGCGCTGTCCGGTTCACTGCCCGCTCGTCGGGGGTCGCCCTCCGGAGCAGCCGTTCGCCACCGACCGTGACGACGCCTGCTGCGACCAGGCCGGCCCCGCCGCCGATCAGCAGCCCCACGGCCAGGGCAGCCCCGGCCGCCAGCAGCCACCGCCGCCACGAGGCGGACACCAGGTCAGCAGACGGCGGCCGCCCCCTCCTCCGACCGGTCGGGCGCAGCAGATCGATCCGGCGGACGCGGCCGTCTCCTCGTGGCGCCCACAGGAGCAGCGCCGTCGCGAGCACGAGTGCTCCGAGGCTCATCGCACGGCCCTCGCGACCAGCTGACGGGACCAGGCCAGCCCGGCGGCCTCCAGCGCGACCCCGGCGACGAGCAGCACCTGGCCCAGGCTGGTCCCGGTCAGTACGCCCCATGGGTCGGCGCCGACCCCGTTGCCCATCGCCAGCCCCAGCAGTGGCAACCCGGCGAGCAGCGACGCACTGGCGCGGGGCGCTGCGGTGGCCGCGCGCAGTTCCAGCCGGTGGCGGTGCCGCGCCCGGAGATCGTCCTCGACGGCCCCCGCGACGGCCGCCAGGGAGCACCCGGTACGCGCACTCAGCTGCACCGCCGCCGCGATCCGGCCGAGTGCCTCCTCGAGCGCGGGGTCACCCGTCCCGGACGGCAGGGCTTCAGGGGCCCGGATCGCCCGGGCCAGCGCCGCGCCGCAGTCGCTCTCGGCGCAGGCCGACACGGCCGCGCCGGTCGCGGCATCGAGGGATCGCCCGCTGCGCAGGTCGGCGGCGAGCGCACCCAGGCCGTCGGCCAGGGACCGGAGCTGCGCGTCGCTCCCCCGCGCTGACCGAGCCGCGAGCCATGCCCGCGCGCCCAGGAAGGCAGCCACCCCGGCGAGCACCGCGACGAGCGGCGTGCTGAGCAGCGCGCCGGTCAGCGCCGCGACGGCGGCGGCCGGCCCCGGAATCGGGAGGCCCTGCACGCCGGTCGGCCCGCGTGCCCGGTCGACGCCGCTGCCCAGGACGGTCACCACCCGCCTCCGCCGGAGGATGCCGTCGTCCGGCCAGAGCACGAGTGCGGCCGCGGACAGCAGGGCCACGGTCACCACCTGGGCTCCTGCTCCCCGGCGAGCAACTCCTCCATCCGCTCCCGGGCCGGGCACGGACCCCCGTCGGCACGCCATCCCGGCTCGACGACAACCAGCTCTCCCGACCGCCGCACGACGCCGATCTCGTCCACGCGCCGCCCCACGGGTGTCCGCCGCAGATGAACGACGAGGGCCAGGGCCGCGGCAGCCTGGCTGTGGACCGCCGTTCGCCCGAGGCCGGCTGCCACGCCGAGGGCCTCCAGTCGGGCGGGCACCTCCGACGGCCGGTTGGCGTGCAACGTCCCGCAGCCGCCATCGTGCCCGGTGTTGAGGGCGGCGAGCAGATCGGTCACCTCGGCGCCCCGCACTTCCCCGACCACGAGCCGGTCCGGCCGCATGCGAAGGGCCTGGCGGACCAGATCGCGCAGGGTCACCTGGCCGACCCCCTCGACGTTCGGCGGCCGCGCAAGCAACCGCACGACGTGCGGGTGCGCGGGGGTCAGTTCCGCAGCGTCCTCGCAGAGGACGATCCGGTCCGCGGGGTCTGCCTCCCCCAGCAGTGCGGACAGCAGAGTGGTCTTCCCCGATCCCGTTCCGCCGGTCACGAGGAAGGCCCGTCGGCGCGCCACGAGCGCCCGCAGCAGGTCGCCGCTCGCGCCCGGCAGGGTGCCGAGGGCGTCCAGATCGTCGAGGGAGTGCGAGCAACGGCGCAGCACCCGCAGGGACAGGCACGTCCCGCTGCCCGACACCGGCGGCAGGACGGCGTGCAGACGCGTGCCGTCCGGCAGGCCGACGTCGACCCAGGGCGCTGCGTCGTCCAGCCGTCGTCCGGCGAGGCCGGCCAGACGCACCGCGAGCCGGCGGACGGCCTCGTCGTCGGCGAAGCGGACCAGCGTCCGGGTGAGGCCGGACCCCCGGTCGATCCAGACGTCGTCGGGCCCGTTCACCAGGACGTCGGTGACGCCGGGCTCCCGGAGGAGTGGCTCCAGCGGACCGGCCCCGGCGAGTTCGTCGACCGCCTCGCGCACAGCGAGGAGGACGTCATCATCGCCCAGCAGGCCGCCGGTCTCCTCCCGGACGAGCGCGGCGACCTCTGCGCGGGACGGCACCACATGTTCCAACGCCAGGCGGGCACGCACCCGGTCCAGCAGCGCGACGGCGGTCATCGCACGCCGGCTCCCGCCCGCTGCGCGGCGCCCGCCCGCACTTCCGTGAGGATCCTGCGGGCCACGCCACCGAGCGGCGACCGTGCCGCGACCGCGGGAGGCTCGCCCCGCTCGCCCCTCGGCACCGCGCTGCGGTCGTGCGGGAGCTCGGCCACGACCGGCCGCCCTACGACGTCGGCGACCTCGTCCGGGCCGAGGCCTCCGGGCACCCGGCCGACGACCAGGTGCGCCGCCGACCACGGCGAGCCCGGCGAGTCCACGAGCAGGCGCGCGGCCGTGGCCGCGCGTAGGCGGCCGGGAACCACGAGGACGGCGAGGTCGGCGTCGGCGAGCGCGGCTGCGCCCTCGGGCGAACCCACCCGGGACAGGTCGACCACGACCGGGCACCCCACGGAACGGGACGCCTCGATCACGGCGGACAGGGCCTCGTCGGGAACTGGTCCCGGGGCCTCCCGCGAGGACGCCAGCACGTGCACGCCCCGGATCTCGGGCAGAGCGGCCAGCAATGCGTCGCCGGCCACCCGACCGCGCAGCCCGGTCAGGTCGGGCCAGCGCAGGCCGTCCGCCCGCTCGGCGCCGAGCAGCAGGTCCAGTCCTCCGCCCCAGGGATCGCCGTCGACCAGGAGCACACCCGGGGCAGCGGCCAGCGCCACCGCCGTCGCGACGGTGCTCGCCCCGGCACCGCCACAGCTGCCCCCGACGGCCACCAGCCAGCCGCGGTCGACCGGGGAACGCACCGCAGCGGACGAGCGCGCGAGCAGCCACGACTCGTCGTCGGGCAGCACCGCGACCCGTTCGGCGCCGAGCTCCACCGCCGACGCCCACTCGGCGGCAGGCAGCTCGCCGGTGGTCACGACGATCACGCCGGGCCGCCGCGGGAGTGACCGCAGGACGGCGCCGCCCAGTGCGTCGGCCCCCACCAGGACCAGGGGCGCGCTCCGGTGCGCGCGGCGGAGCGCAGGACCACCCGTGGCCAGCTCGGCCTCGGCTCCCGCCGCCGCGAGCAGCCGGAGCAGATCGTCGAGGAGTTCCTCGTCGGAGCTGACGACGAGCGGGCGGGCGGACGGGGCGCGGGAGGAGGCGGCGCGGGATGAAGACACGTCGCGACCCCAGCAGGCAGCGGGCAGACAGTGCCAGAACGAACGCAGAACTGTGGATGACCCGAACGGGTGTGGACGGCGCGCGGCATCAGCCACTGGAAGCCTGTCCACTTACAGTCGTGTCTTGTGACCCGCGCAGCGGCGTTCTTCGACCTGGACAAGACGGTCATCGCCAAGTCCAGCACGCTGGCCTTCGGCCGGCCGTTCTTCCACGGTGGGCTGATCAACCGCCGCGCCGTCCTCAAGACCGCCTACGCCCAGCTCGTCTTCTCCCGCGCCGGCGCCGACGCCCAGCAGATGGAGCGGCTCCGGGCGCAGCTCACCAGCATGGTCACCGGCTGGGATGCCGACACGGTCCAGGACATCGTCCGCGAGACGCTGCACGAGATCGTCGACCCGCTGATCTACGCCGAGGCCGCGGACCTCATCGAGGAACACCGTGCGGCCGGGCGGGAAATCGTCATCGTCTCCAGCAGCGGGGCGGAGATGGTCCTGCCGATCGGGGAGATGCTCGGCGTCGACCGCGTCGTCGCCACCCGCATGGTCACCGCCGACGGTCGCTACACGGGCGAGATCGACTTCTACGCCTATGGCGAGAACAAGGCGGCCGCCATGCGCGAGCTGGCCGCCGCGGGTGGCTACGACCTCGCCGACTGCTATGCCTACAGCGACTCCATCACCGACCTACCGATGCTGTCGGCGGTCGGCCACCCGACCGCGGTGAACCCCGACCGGAGCCTGCGCAAGGCCGCGCTCGAGCACGGCTGGCCGGTGCTGCAGTTCACCCGGCCGGTGAGCATGCGCGCGCGTTTCTCCGCCCCGCCCACGCCGGTCGTCACGGGTGCCGCGATGGGCGTGGGCGCGGCCGTGGTCGGCCTGGCCTGGTACGCCCGGCACCGCGTACTGCGTTCGGGTCTGGCGGCCTCCCCCGTCGACGTGCCCGGTCCATTGACCGGACGGCGGCGGCGCCGCGGCGCCTGAGCGATCGGCGGGGCACTCTCGCCGCCTCCGTCGGGTGGGTCATCCTGCCGACGTGGTCACCGTGGTCCTCGCCTGGCTGGCCGTTCTGGCCGTCTGCGTGGCCGCGGTCCTGTTCGGCCAGACCGCCCGCACCGCCCCGCGCGGCAGACGGTTCCGCTCACGCACCGGTCGCATCGGCCTCTTCCTCTCCCTGTCCGGCCCCTGGCTCGCCGTCCTGGTGGGCGCGGGCGCCGGCGCGCTCACCGGGGCGTGGCTGGTGGCCGCGGCGGGAGCAGCGGCCGGCGTCGTCCTCAGCTCGGTGGTCGGGCTCAGCCTCGCGCCGCACTGAGCCAGCCGCCGAGTCGCTCGCGGATGCCGTCGACGGCGGTTCGCGTGCCCGACACCGGCGTGAAGGCCCGCGCTGCTGCGGTGAGTGCCGCGTGCTCGTCGGCGTGCAGGCCGACCGCGGCCGCGGCCGCGTTGGACTCGAGCTGCTCGACGCTCGAGGCGCCCGGGATGACGACGACCCGCGGCAGGCCGATGAGCCAGGCGAGCGCGATCTGCGCCGGCCGGGCCTGGTGCGCGCCGGCCACCTCCCGGAGGAGGTCGAGCAGCGGTGCGACGCGGCGCAGGTTCTCGGTACCGAACAGCGGATTCATCGCCCGCACGCCACCGGGCCGGTTGCCGAGGGTGTAGCGGCCGCCGAGCAGACCCTGGGCCAGCGGACTGTAGGCGATGACCAGCCGGTTCTCGCGGTCGGCGAAGGGGACCATGTCGTCCAGGGGCGCGGCGTGCGCGAGGGAGAACTGCACCTGGTTGCTGATCACCGGGCGGCCGAGCGCGGTGTCGGCCGCCTGCCACCGCGCCAGCGAGTAGTTGGAGACGCCTGCCGCGCCGATCCGGCCGTCGTCGAGCAGGCTCCGCAGCCCGGGCATGATGACCGAGTCGGGCACCAGCGGGTTGGGCTGGTGCACCTGGTAGAGCGGGATCCGGGTCAGCCCCAGGCGGCGCGCACTGCCCGCCCACCGCTGCCGGATCACCGGCGGGAACGGGGCCGCCGGGAAGATCTTGCTGGCGACGACGACCTCGCCGCGCTCATGCCCGAGCGCCTCCCCGAGGATGCGCTCGCTGCGCCCGAACCCGTAGATCTCGGCGGTGTCGAAAAGCGTGATGCCGAGCTCGCGGGCCCGCCGGACGATGTCGCGCGCCGCGCGGTCGGCATAGGCGTCGCCATAGCCCCATTCCCGCGAGCCGAACTGCCAGGTGCCCAGCCCGATCCGGCTGACCGGGCCGAGCCCGTCGACCTCGAGGTATTCCATCCGGTCAGTCTTCGCGCTCCGCGCGCGGGCCGCAGATCAGCCGCGGAGCAGGCTCTCGCAGATCGCCAGGCCCTCGAGCGCCCCGTGCTCGGTGGCCCGGCAGCAGTGCACGAGCCAGCCGGCCACACCCTGAGACGTCCCGGACGCGTAGCCGGCCAGGGCCCCGGCGTAGGCCTCGCGGCCCAGCTCGGCGAAGCCCACCTCGGGCACCGACACCGCCTTCGGGTCCAGCCCCCGGGTGATGCCGGTGAGCCGCCCGGCGGCCCGGGCCACCACACCGTCCGCCGTGCCGAACGGCGCCAGCGCAGCCAGCTCGCCGTGCACCAGTGCGGCGACGAGGACGGCGGGCGCGGACGTCGTCCCGGTGACGAGGGAGAACAGGCCGGACAGCCGCGGTCCGGCATGCGGGGCGGGGCGGCCGAGCGCGCCGCTCTCGATCAGGTCCGCGGCGGCCAGCACGTGCAGCCGGGCCAGGACCTGGCCGGGCGCCCGGGACCACGTCTCGACCATCGAGCCGAGTCCGGCGGAGACGCGCAGCGCGCCCTGCACCAGCGGATCCTCGACGTTCCCCGCGCGCAGGTCGGCGAGCGGGACGTCGACGCCGTCGAGCACGGCCGAGGCGCGGGCCCCGCGCAGCGCGGACTCCGTGCTCACCCCCGCGGACTCCCGGCGCAGGACCTTGTGGCCGAGCAGCCGGTCGATACCGGCGCGGGCGCCGTCCGCGGCTTCGCGGACCCCGGGCAGGTCGAGGAGCGGGGCAAGCGGGTCGGGCGCTCCCGGACGACTCGTGGGTCGGGTGGCGCCGGGACGGACGGGAATACTCACGGCGACGACGGTACGAGGCGGCCGCGCCGAGCTCTCACGCCCCTCGCCTACGCTCCCTCCTGCCATGGCCCGTCCCCTGACCCTGCTGCTCGTCCGCCACGGACAGAGCGAGTGGAACGCCGCCGGGCTCATGCAGGGCCAGACCCCGCACGTGCCGCTCACCGAGCTGGGCCACGCGCAGGCCGCCGCGGCGGCGAGGGAGCTCGCGCTGCTCTGTCCGGGTGCGCTCCTCTCCAGCGACCTGGTCCGCGCCGTGCAGACCGCCGAGCACTGCGCGCGTGCCACCGGCCTGCCCGTGGAGACGACGCCCGCGTTGCGCGAGCAGGGTTACGGCCTGCTGGAGGGCCGGCCGTCCCGGGAACTGTGGGACGTCGTCGACTGGACCGATCCGCACTGGGCGGCCGATGGCGGGGAGAGCCTCGCGGAGCTGCACGGCCGCGTGGCGGCGTTCCTCAAGGAGCTGTGTGCCGAGCCGCCCGCTGACGTGATCGCCCTGGTCACCCACGGCGACACGATCCGCGCCGCGCAGGCGGTTGCCGCGGGGCTGGGAGCTGACGCGATGCCCGTCGTCACCCCGCACAACGGGACCGTGACGCGGCTGGAGATCTGCGAGTGAGCCGCATCCTGGTGCTGGGTGGCGCGCGGTCAGGAAAGTCCGCGTACGCCGAAGAGCTGCTCGAGGGGAACCCCGACGTCACCTACCTCGCGACTTCCTCCCCTGCCACGGACGACACCGAATGGGCCGACCGCGTGGCCGCCCACCGCACCCGCCGTCCGGACTCCTGGACGACGGTGGAGACCACCGCGCCGTCGGAACTGCTGCGCGACGGCACGATCCTGGTGGACAGCGTCACGACCTGGGTCGCCGCGTTCATGGACGAGACCGGTGTCTGGGCCGAGGAGCCCGGGGCCGGCGAGCGGCTGGCCGCCCGCTGCGACGCCCTGGTCAGCGCCTGGACCATGACGTCGGCGCACGTCGTCGCGGTGAGCGACGAGGTCGGGCTGGGGGTGGTCCCCGAGACCCGGTCGGGGCGGCTGTTCCGCGACACCCTCGGCCAGGTCAACCAGCGCCTGGCCGGCACCGCCGACGAGGTCTGGTTCGTCGTCGCCGGGCTCCCCCAGCGGCTGCGATGAGGTGGACCGGACCGCTCGAGTCCGCCGCGCTGCTCACCGTGCTGCCGGTACCGCCGCGGGCCGCGGCGACGACCCGGGGCGTCCTGCCCTGGGCCCCGCTGGTCGGGGTCGTGCTGGGCGGGATCGCCACGGGCGTCGCCGTCCTCGGTGCCCGGTGGATCTCTCCCCTGACCGGGGCCGTGCTGGGGATCGCCGTCCTCGCGGTGCTCACCCGCGCGCTACACCTGGACGGGCTGGCCGACACCGCCGACGGGCTCGGGCCGTTGCGGGGGCGCGAGCGGGCGCTTCAGGTGATGCATCAGAGCGACATCGGCCCGTTCGGTGTGGTCACCCTGGTGCTGATCCTGCTGCTCCAGGTCGCCTGCCTGGCCGAACTCCTGACCGCCGATCGGGGCTGGCTGGGCCTCTGGGTGGCGGTGGCGGTCTCGCGGCTGGCCATGGCGCGCACCGGGCTCCCCCGTGTCGCGATGGCCGAGGGGTCCTCGCTGGGCCGGCTGGTCGCGGACACGGTGTCGGCACCGTGGCTGACGGCCTGCGGTCTCGTGCTGGTCGGCCTCGTCGTTGCAGGGACCGGCGGGGATCCGGCCCTGGCCGGGCGCCTGGTGGGCGCCGCAGCGGCCGGACTGCTCGCGGCCGAACTGCTCTACCGCCGGGCCCGCGCCCGGCTGGGCGGCGTGACCGGCGATGTCATGGGCGCGATGGGAGAGACGGCGACCGCAGCCGTCCTGCTGGCGGCAGCGGTCGTCCTCGGGTGAGCGTCAGCGGGCGACCTGGGCGGCGGTCTCCCCACCCTCCAGGTCGCCCTCGGTGTCGAGGTAGGCCTGCTGCAGTTCGGCGAGCAGCTCCGGATCCGGGGAGGCCCACATCTTCCGGTCCACCGCCTCCAGCAGCCGCTCCGCGATGCCGTGCAGCGCCCATGGGTTGGACTTCTCCAGGAACTCGCGGTTCTCGGGGTCGAGCACGTAGGTCTGGGCGAGCTTCTCGTACATCCAGTCGGCGACAACGCCCGTCGTGGCGTCGTAGCCGAACAGGTAGTCGACCGTCGCCGCCAGCTCGAATGCTCCCTTGTAGCCGTGCCGGCGCATGGCCGCCAGCCACTTCGGGTTGACCACGCGGGCGCGGAAGACCCGCGAGGTCTCCTCGAGCAGCGATCGGGTACGCACCTGCTCGGGGCGGGTGGAGTCACCGATGTAGGCGGCCGGGGCGGTGCCGGTCAGCGCGCGGACCGTCGCCACCATCCCGCCGTGGTACTGGAAGTAGTCGTCGGAGTCGGCGATGTCGTGCTCACGGGTGTCGACGTTCTTGGCCGCGACGGCGATCCGCTTGTAGGCCGCCTCCATGTCGGGTCGGGCCTGCACGCCGTCGAGGTCGCGGCCGTAGGCATAGCCGCCCCAGACCGCGTAGACCTCGGCCAGGTCGGCGTCCCCCCGCCAGTTCCGGCTGTCGATGAGCGACAGCAGGCCCGCGCCGTAGGCGCCCGGCTTGGACCCGAAGACCCGGGTGGTGGCCCGGCGCCGGTCGCCGTGTGTCGCCTCGTCGGCATCGACGTGCGCCTTCACGAAGTTGTCCTCGTCCGGCTCGGACAGCCCCGCCACGAGCGTCACCGCGTCGTCCAGCATCGTCACCACGTGCGGGAAGGCGTCGCGGAAGAAGCCGCTGATCCGCACGGTGACGTCGATCCGCGGGCGGCCCAGCTCCTCCAGCGGGACCGGCTCGAGCCCGGTGACCCGCCGCGAGGCGTCGTCCCACACCGGGCGGACGCCGAGCAGCGCGAGCACCTCGGCGATGTCGTCGCCCGACGTGCGCATCGCCGACGTCCCCCAGACCGACAGACCGACCGACCGCGGGTAGTCCCCGGTGTCGGCGCGGTAGCGGTCGACCAGCGACTCGGCCATCGCCTGCCCGGTCTCCCACGCCAGGCGCGAGGGCACCGCGCGCGGGTCCACGGAGTAGAAGTTGCGACCCGTCGGCAGCACGTTCACGAGTCCGCGCAGCGGCGAGCCCGACGGCCCGGCCGGCACGTATCCGCCCTCGAGGGCGTGCAGGGTCGCGTCCAGCTCGTCGGTGGTGCGCTCCAGCCGGGGCACGATCTCGTCGACGGCGAACCGCAGCACGGCGGCCACTGCGTCGTCGTCGCGGCCGAGCACCTCGCGGACGACGTCGTCCACGGCGGAAGCCACCCAGCCGCGGTCCTCCATCGCGGTGACCAGCGCCGACGCCTGCGCCTCGACGGCGTCGGTGGCGTGCAGCCCGGCGGTCCCGTCCTCGGTCAGCCCGAGCGCCTCACGCAGACCGGGCAGCGCCACGGCGCCGCCCCAGATCTGCCGGGCGCGGAGCATCGCGAGCACCAGGTCGACCCGGTTCTGACCGGCGGGGGGCGTGCCGAGCACATGCAGGCCGTCGCGGATCTGCGAGTCCTTGATCTCGCAGAGCCAGCCGTCGACGTGCAGGACCATCTCGTCGAAGTGGTCGTCCTCGGGCCGCTCGTTCAGGCCGAGGTCGTGGTCGAGCTTGGCCGCCTGCAGCAGGGTCCAGATCTGCGCCCGGACGGCGGGCAGCTTGGCCGGGTCCATCGCTGCGACGTTCGCGTGCTCGTCGAGCAGTTGCTCCAGGCGGGCGATGTCACCGTAGGAGTCGGCCCGGGCCATCGGCGGGACCATGTGGTCGACCAGGGTGGCGTGGGCGCGGCGCTTGGCCTGCGAACCCTCCCCCGGGTCGTTGACGAGGAACGGGTAGATCAGCGGCAGGTCGCCGAGCGCGGCGTCCGGACCGCAGGATGCCGACATCCCCACGGTCTTGCCCGGCAGCCACTCGAGGTTCCCGTGCTTGCCGACGTGCACCAGCGCGTGCGCGCCGAACCCTCCCGAAGACGGATCAGACCGCAGCCACCAGTAGGCGGCCAGGTAGTGGTGGGACGGCGGCAGGTCGGGGTCGTGGTAGATCGCGATCGGATTCTCGCCGAAGCCGCGTGGTGGCTGGACCATCACCACG
Source organism: Blastococcus sp. (assembly GCA_025965695.1). Taxonomy (GTDB): domain Bacteria; phylum Actinomycetota; class Actinomycetes; order Mycobacteriales; family Geodermatophilaceae; genus Blastococcus_B. The sequence continues at coordinate 3,217 of JAOPWM010000138.1, read as the reverse complement.
ACGTTTCCCGCCCGCAGCGCCGCGAAGACGATGGCGGCTCCGTCGTCACCGGGGGGACCGTCGACGAACAGCGAGCCCGGCGCCGGGCCCCAGTGCTGCTCCATGGCCGCGCGCAGGTCCGCGGGCAGGGTCTCGAAGAACGCCCGGTACTCCGCAGCGGGGATCCGCACCGGGTTGCCCGACAGTTGCTCGCTGGTCAGCCAGTCCGCGTCCTGGCCTCCGGCGGCGATGAGCGCGTGCACCAATCGGTCACCGTCGAGGTCGGCCACCCCCGGCAGCGCGTCCGGGCCGTCGAACGGGCCGATGTCGTAGCCCTGGTCGGCCATCGCGGCCAGGAGCCGGACGACGGAGGCGGGGGTGTCCAGGCCGACGGCGTTGCCGATCCGGGCGTGCTTGGTCGGGTACGCCGACAGCATCACGACGATCCGCCGCTCGCCCGGGGGCGTGTGGCGCAGCCGGGCATGGGCTACGGCCGTACCTGCCACGCGCGCCGCGCGCTCCGGATCGGCGACGTAGTGGGTGAGGCCGTCGGCGTCGGTCTCCTTGAAGGAGAACGGCACGCTGATCAGCCGGCCGTCGAACTCGGGGATCGCGACCTGGTTGCCGACGTCCAGCGGGGACAGACCGTCGTCGTTCGCGGCCCAGACCTCCCGGCTGCTGGTCAGGCAGAGCCCCTGGATCACCGGGATGTCGAGGGCGGCCAGTTCGCCCACGTCCCAGGCGCCGTCGTCCCCGCCTGCCTGGGCCGTGGCCGGGCGCGAGCCGCCCGCGGCGAGCACGGTGACGACCATGGCGTCGGCGCTGCCGAGCGTCTCCAGCAGACCCGGGTCGACGGTGCGCAGCGACGCGGTGAACACCGGAAGTGCCTGGCCCCCGGCGTCCTCGATAGCGGAGCAGAGGGACTCGACGAACGCGGTGTTCCCGGCCAGGTGGTGCGCCCGGTAGTAGAGGACGGCGACCGTCGGACCCTCCGTCCGCGCCCCGGCACGCTCCAGCACGCCCCAGCCGGGCGCGACCGACGGCGGCTCGAAGCCTTGACCGGTGAGCAGCACGGTGTCGGACAGGAACCGGTGCAGCTGGACGAGGTTCTCCGGGCCGCCCTGCGCGAGGTAGCCGTGCGCCTCGGTGGCCACGCCCATCGGGACCGTGGAGAGCTCCATCAGCTCGGCGTCGGGCACCTGCTCCCCGCCCAGGACGACGACCGGCGCGCGGCCGGCCAGCAGCGGCGCGAGGAGCTCCTCGTACTGCCGCCGGACGCCCAGGATCCGGACGACGACGAGCGAGCTGCCCTCGACGAGCGCGGCCATACCTGCGGCGTCGAGCCGGGCCGGGTTGCCCAGGCGCCACTCCGCACCACTGGCGCGGGCGGAGAGGAGATCGGTGTCGCTGGTGGAGAGCAAGGTGAACACGCGCTGCATCATTCGGGCCAGGCCTCACTCGGGGTCCGCGCCCCGGGTCGTCGGGCACGGCAGCCGGAGTGTCTGGCTCGCCCACGCTCCTGGAGGTACGGAGCCCGGGCTCACAGTGGCGGGACCGCGCCGGCGTCGCACCGGCTTCCTCGCTGCACTGCCGTGATGGGGCCAGACGCTACCGCTGGCTGAGGGAGCGGCCGACGGGGAGTGGCACCAGACCTCGACCCACGCAGTCCGGCCGATCCGGAGGGGACTACCTCACGTTCCGGCGGACGCGGGGTCGCCGGCGGTACCGTCCTGCGCCGCCTTGGCCGCAGAGGTGTCTGTGGCCGGCGGCAGGGACGACCTGCCCCGGCTCCCGACCGCCATGGTCAGGGCTGCGGTGCCGACCCCGGCGGCCAGGGCGGCGAGGGCCCAGGCCGGACCGCTGCGTTCGATGCCGAGCAGGTGGTCCAGCGACAGGTCGCCGGGACCCGTCTCGGCGAGCGCCGTCACCGCGCCGATCATGACGGCGTTGTACTCCCAGCCGCCGTTGGCGGCCCACGGGCCATGGGGCAGGTGCACCTTCTTGATCGCCGTCGTCATGACGCCGGTGAGGGCCGCGGACGCCAGCGGCGTCGCGAGACCCGCAGCAAGCAGGCTGCCGCCGACGGTCTCGGTGATCCCGCCCAGGAGGGCGTGCACCTTGCCGGGGCGCATGTCGAGGGACTCCATCATTGCCGCGGTCCCGGCCGGTCCGGGGCCGTCGAACCAACCGAACAGCTTCTGGGTGCCGTGCCCGATGAACAGACCACCGATCACGGTTCGCGTCACGAGACGTCCAACGCTCATGTGCCGCCTCCCTGCTCGTGCGAGACACGGCACATCAGTTCCCACTCTTGCGGCGCAATCACCTCGCGCGCTCGGAAACGTCAGGAACTCGGAAACGTCAGGAATCAGCCCCGTCACTGACCGACGACGGCACGCAGGGCGAAGAGCGCCGCGACCCCGCTCCCGCTGACGTCGCGCGAAGCTCAGTCCGCGCCGAGGGCGTCGGCCATCCGGTGGTGGAGGGTGGCCTCCGCGTGCCGGCTCTGCCGTTCCAGGGTGCGGGCGAGCGCACGGCGGGCCCAGCCGTTGGCCGGGGCGAGCTCGACGAGCCGGCTGAGTGCCTCCTCGGCCTTGGCCAGCTGCGCCGACCCGAAGTAGGAGCGGGCCAGCAGCTCGACCGCGGCCTCGTTCGCGGGCTCGGCCGCCACCACGGGCTGGAGGATGCGGGCCGCCTCGGTGGGCCGCCCCATGGCGAAGAACAGATCCGCCCGGAGGTACTCCGAGTGGAGGTCGATCTCGAACGGCTCGGTCATGCCCGGATCAACGGCGGCGATCCCCGCCGCCTTCCCGGCCGGCCCGGCTCCCGACTGGCCCGGCCCGGCTCCCGACTGGCATAGCCCGGCTCCCGACTGGCATAGCCTCGGCCACGCCATGACCGCCTCCGCCCGCCCCCGTGCCGACGCCTGCCCCGGTGCACTGCGGACCCACGCGGCCGCCGACGGCGCGCTCGCCCGGGTAAGGGTGCCGGGCGGCACGCTGAGCAGCGCCCAGGTGCGGGTCCTCGCCGCCGCCGCGCGCGACCTCGGCGACGGCGCCCTGGAGCTCACCAGCCGCGGCAACCTGCAGCTTCGAGGGTTGCCGCCGGGGTCCGAGGCGGAGCTCGGCGACCGGCTCGCGGCGGCCGGTCTGCTGCCCAGTGCCACGCACGAGCGGGTGCGCAACGTCCTGGCCAGCACGCTGTCCGGCCGGGCCGGTGGCCATCTCGACGTCCGGCC
>JAOPWM010000112.1 GCA_025965695.1 Blastococcus sp. | reverse complement strand
GTGGAGACCCGGACGTTTCCCGACGGCGTGCTCCTGACCAGGTACGAGACCACCCGGTGAATACCCGACCTCGGATCGGCGCGGGCTCGGGCCACCCAAGGATCTCGTGGCCGTTAGGGGATCCCCTATCGGACGCCTGCGCCTGGCCGTCCGCTCCGGCCGCACGTGGTCGTAGCGGGTTCCGGAAGCGGGACCTCCCAAGCGCGGAAAGTAACCTGCAGCTGTGACGAGATTGGATCTCACACCGCGGGTGCTCGTGGTCGGGCTCGATCCATATCGGGTGCCCGGACCTTGGGACCCCAAGTCGGTCGCCGACGGCATTGAGGTCGGACGGGCCCGGTTCGTGGAGCGTGGCGTTGGCGCTGAGTTCTGCCTGGTCGGCCTCGACGGCAGCGACGACGTGGAGGCTGTCGTCACCGCGGCCCTGTGCGCGCAGCCGTGGGAGTGCGTCGTCATCGGCGGCGGCGTCCGCCATGACGATGAGCTGTTCGAGCAGGTGATCAACCTTGTGCGCCGGCACGCTTCGAACGCCGCGGTCGCATTCAACGCAACTCCGGCGGACACATTCGATGCAGCCGCCAGGTGGATCGAGATTGCAGACTGATCGCAGTGCTCGAGTCGCGGGTACCGCAGTTGTGCCGGTAGGCGATCCCCCATCGGGACGTTCCCCTGCGAGTGAGCTTCCGGCCCCACAGGGGACCACCCACTGAACGGACGTCCGCCGTCCACACTCCCCTGCGCTTCCCACAACCCGCCCGATCCGGCTGCCGCTGGTCGGGGGAAGGGTCGGCCGCAGGCCGATCCCGAAGGGACGCGAAGCGCCCTTCCCGCGACCGAGGCAGCCGGCACGCTGATCGGGTGGGAAGCGCGTCGCCGACACCGCGAGCGTGCCGACGTTCGAGCCGATTCCGTTCCGCAGCCCTGGGTCAAGGCAGCCAACCGCGCGCCGCGCCGTCACCGTGGAGCCTGCCGCCAGTCCCCATCCAGTCCCCAAAAGGTTCAACAAGACCCATTTGTCTCCGAACATGGTCGACCATGAAAGTGCAGGTCAGAGGGCATATCCATGACGAGCCACAGATGGTCAATCACGCGTGGGGAGTTCGCGATGTACTACGACATCTGACTCGGCTCGTCGCTGCGGCCCCTTCCTCACCAGAGGACGGGGCCGCAGTGCATCGCGGGTCCGGAGGTTGTGGCCGGTCACGTCGTCCTGGGAACCGTCAGGCCGCTCCGCGCGTGGGGAGGAGAGCATGGTGGGTCGCGACGACGACGACCTACCGGCGGCCTTTCCGGCGAGTGGAGGCGCGGCTTGGTGGACGAGGAGGTTCCGCCGTCCGAGGCCCTGACAAACCTCGTCGGCACGCGGCGCGTGCACCCGATCGAACAGGGCGATCCGGCGCAGATCGGGCCCTACACCGTGCTCTGCCGGCTGCCCCGCGGCGGGCAGGGCGCCGACGTCTTCGTCGCCCGGACGGAGGCCCCGGGCCCGCTGGTCGTCGTCAAATGCCTGCCCTCCACCGCTGGTGAACTGACCCGACGGCGGTTCGTGCGTGAGGTGGACAACGCGGCTCGCATCAAGAGTCCGCGGGTCGCCCGCATCGTGGCCCGGGAGCTCGACGCGGCGAGCCCGTACTACGTGCAGGAGTACATCCCGGGCCTCCCCCTCGATGAGTTCCTCGCCCAGCGGGAACGCGGCGGCCTCAACGCCGAGGAGTTGCGCCGCATCGCGATCGGCCTGCTGCGGGCGCTGCGCGACGCGCACGCCGCGAAGGTCGTCCACCGGGACGTCAAGCCGGGCAACATCATCATCTCGGACAAGGGTGTCTACCTGGTCGACTTCGGGATCAGCCGGTACATCGGCACGGAGCGACCCGACGGGACGGTCACCTCTGGCCTGGCCGGGTTCGGCTCCAAGCTCTTCGCCAGCCCGGAGCAGCTGCAGGGACTGCCGCTCACCGAGGCGAGTGACGTCTACAGCTGGGGCATGGTGATCGCCTACGCGGCGGGGGCTCGGCACCCGGTCGATCCGGAGGACGAGCTGTCGCCGGCCGAGTACTGGATGGAGCTGCGGGCTGGGCGCATCGACCTAGCTCCCGTCCCCCACAACTTGCTCGACAGCGTGACGCACGCGCTGCGGTTCGCGCCGGAGCGGCGTCAGTCCCTCTCCGATCTCGCGCGCGACGTCGAGCAGAGCACTCGCTGGCTCGGCCAGACATCGGAGATCCCGGCGCCCCGGACGGCCCTCGGCGACTTCCGGTCGCTCGATTCCGTCCTCGAGGCGACCCGCTACCACCGGTCCCGGCTGGAGCGGGCGATCGCCGACACTCCCATCGGCTTCGGCGCCGCGCTCGGGGGCGCCGTGCTGCTCGGCGCGCTCGTCGGGCTGGCGCTCACCATCCTGTTCTACATCGTGTTCTGAGGAGGCTCCGTGTCCGGCATGTACCAGCGGGCCCTGTCCCAGCAGGCGTTGGAAGCGCGGCGGCACCGCTACCTGCGGCGCCGGCGGGTTCTGCTCCTGGTCTTCGCGGTGTCGACGGTGCTGGTCTTCCTGCTGACGGTGCGCTGACATGCCGAACAAGGGCTTCGTCTGCCCCCGCTGCCTCGAGCGCTTCTACGTGCCTTACTGGCAGGACTCCGCAGGTCAGCGAGTCCAGCCGCCGGCCCCCCGACGGAGTGCGTGGCAGCGCCTCACCACACCCCTCCGTGTGCCGGAGCAGCCAGGATCGGCTCTGTCGACGGAGTTCTCGGCAGCGATGGGTGACGCGCGGAAGCTGACCGCCGTCTGCCCCAGGGGACACGGACTGCCGCCGGACTACCTGCGGCGGCCGACCGTCGTCGTCGGCGTGATCGGGCTCACCGGTGCCTCGAAGAGCACCTACCTGACAGTGCTGCTCGACCTGCTCTACGCGGGGGCACTGGCACCGCTGGACATCTCCGTCGAGATGGACGAGGAGAGCGCCGACCGGTTCGAGGTCGACTACCGCCAGCCGCTCGTGGTCGACCGGAGGCAACTGCCGCTGACCCCGCTGCTCCTGGAGGAGGGCCAGTCACCCGAGCCGCTGACGGTGGTCTTCCGGCGGTCCAGCCGCGGCGCTCCGGAAAAGTCGATGAACGTCGTCTTCTTCGACGCCTCCGGCGAGCAGCTCTACCGCAAGGAGGACCTCGGCCGGTTCGGCAAGTTCCTGTACGTGGCCAGCGCGGTGGTCGTCGTCCTCTCGCCGGGCGTGTTCCCGGGCCTGGCGTCGACGGCCGACCCCGGCGAGGCCTCGATCGGACTGGCCCGGCCCACGCAGATGCTGGTGAACCTGGCCGACGTGCTGCGCACGGCCCGCGGGCTCAAGAAAGACGCCTACCTCGCCGACGTCTCCGCCTCGGTGATCCTGAGCAAGGCCGACAAGCTCCGCTCACGGCCGGACTTTCCTGCGGACGCGCTGCGGGACGCCGAACTCTCCCTGGCCGTGCTGCCGCAGCTGTTCGAGGAGGTGCGGGTCAACAGCGGCCGGCTCGTCGACTTCCTGGAGAACAACGGCGGCAGCAACCTGCTGACGACGCTGCTCGGCCGGCTGCCCGACCCGACCGTGCACGCGGTGTCGGCGACCGGCTCGGAGCCCGAGGATGGCCGCTACCCGGCGATCACCCCGTGCGGGGTGCTCGATCCGCTGCTGGTGCTGCTGGCCCGGCACCGGTTCATCCCGCGGGAGGGCCTGGAGCTGGAACAGGCGCTCGCCGAATGGCCACAGCCATGACCTCCTGCCCGCAGCTGGTCTACACCTCTGCCAGCCGGACGCTGGAGGGACCGGGCTTCGGCGTCTTCTCCCTGTCGCGAGACTGGCCGCGGTCGCTCGGGACGTCGCGGTCCTCCCTCGGATCCCTGGTCGGGCAGCCCATGGACGGCGACTCCCTGGGGCTGCTGCACTGCCCCGGCGGGCGGCTCGCCTACCGCAAGATCCCCATCGCGGCCGACGACTTCGGCCGGGCGGGCAACTACGTGGTCCAGCTTCTGTGGCACGGCGGCTCGCGGCTGGTCGCGCGGGACGTGCTCGCGCTGCATCGCCGTGGCGGTTTCCTGGATGCACTGCCCTCCGGTGCCGAGCCGTCGCGCGAGGCCCCCAACGTGTCGGTGCCGCCGGGTCGACGGATCGCGCAGGTGCTGACGGCCGACGAGATCGATGCGCTGGTGCCCGGTCTCGCCGCGGTGCTCGCAGCGGTCGAGGCCGGTGCGGGCGTGGTCCCGATCCAGGAATGGATGGCGGCCGGCCGCTCCGCCGCCGAGGTCGTGTTCGACGTGCTGCCGCGCGCCTTGGCCTCGGGGGTATCGGTGCACGTGCGGACGGCGGAGACGATGGGTGACGCGGCGACGGTCCGCGTCGTGGTCGGGTCGAACCTGGAGCCGGACGACGGTGCCGCAGATGACGTGAACTGCGCCCGGGCCCGCGCGCTGCTCGAGGCGGCGGCAAAGGGCGACCTCTGTCCGGACACGGTGCAGCGTCTCGGCGAACTCGACGCCTGGCTGTTCGCCGACGCCTGGAGGGAGCTCGATCCGGCCTCGCTGACCGAGCCCCAGGTGGCCGCCGTCCTTGCCTCGTCGGGAGCCGGCCAGTGGCTGGGATCGCCTCGCGCGGCGTCCGTGGCGACTGCGCTCGCCGTGCGGGACGCCGAGGTCGAGAAGGCGTTGCGCGCGGCGGTCGCAGGAGACCCGGCGGCCCGCAACGGCGTGCGCACCGTCGAACTGGGCGCCGTCCTGCGCGCGGTGTTCGACGGCAGCCGGACGAAGACCACTGACTTCGCCCGGCTGAACCAGCGCGACCTGTGCGCTGGGTTCGTGCAGGAACTCGCGCACGGCCGCCGGCTGCCCCGAATCGGCTCGGAAACGGCGCTGCTCGTCGAACAGTCGCTCGTTCTCGGCCACGACGTCGCCCTCGTGGGCCTGAGCGACGACGCCGCCGGCCTGGCCACTCTCGCCGCGCGGCGGCCGCTGGTGCGCGAGGCGCTGCTGCGGGAGTGGTCATCGGCGTTCGCTTCCGACCGGTGGACTCACGCACACGACGACCTGCTCGCGGAGCTGCTCCGCTACGACGCCGACTGGTTCGGCTCCTTGTGCCCCATCACCCCCGAGTTGGCCTTGACGGCGGGACTGCGCCGGGCGGCGCAGCAGATGAGCGCGCGACAGGTGGAGCGGCTGGCCGTCGTCGTCGCGTCGAGCGAGGTTGCCGGACGCGGCTGGGCGCTGCGCTGCGTGCTGTTCCCGTCCGGGCTGCCGGCCGAGGAGGTCGCCGGGATCGTCCGTGCGCAGTTCGTGCTGCTGGCGCGGGACGACGGTTGGCCGCGGGCGCTGGCGCGGGAGACATCCGCGCAGCTGCGGGCAGGCGCGGATGGCACCGACCCGCCGGAAGGTCGGCCGAAGCGACGGCGCCGCCGATGATTCGCACGGGCCCGTCGGCACGGCGGGTCTGACGATCTTCGTCGTCGTCCGATAGTTGATCTCGGTTTCGGAGTGACTGCCGCACCTTCGCGTCAGCGCTGCGCCAGATGGCAGATGGCGTCCTTCGACGTCCTCCTCGGGCTGTTGCTCCCCGACTTGTACGTGGTCGGTCTCGTTGCGCCGTTCATCGGCGGGATCGGCGTCGTCGTGCAGTTGTTCGGCTGGTCCGGGTGGACCCGCAGTCCCTGCGCTGGACGCCGGCCATGGGTCATGCGAAAGCCTTCTCGCGGCCGCGCCGCGCGTCGTCCCGCCAGCGGCAATCCGGGGTACCGGCCAAGCAGAGGGCTCTGTAACCGCGGGCGACCTGGGAACGCTGCGGTGGCGTGATTCCGCGCCCCCACTGCGTGCTGGCCGGCAGCGCATCTGGGTGCCAGCTGCGAAGACCTGGGCAGGAGCCGACGCGATGGTGGACCCGTCAGCGCAGTCAACCCCGGCACCGGCCTGGACGGAGCGCAACATGAGGCAGGCCGCAGGTCCGCGTGCCGTCGGACGGGGCACGGTCGTGGGGCTTGTTCTGGTGGCACTCCTGGCTGCCGGATGCACGTCCAACCCGTCCACCACGTCGAGCGCGCCGTCGCCCATGTCGATCCCGCAGGCCGCGTCGGGCGTCGTCACCTTCTATCTGTCGCTGCCTGCCTCGATGGCAGAGCTCGCACAGGTGGCGACCGGGGCCGCGACGCCGGGCTCATCGACCTACCGCCACTTCCCATCGCTGGACGCGGCTGCTCAGCAATTCGGCGCAACCGCTGCCCAGATCGACGCGGTGACCACGTCGGTGGAAAGCCTCGGCCTGCAGTTCGCTACCGACCCCACTCGACTCTTCGGCCGGGTCATGGGCACCCCACAGCAGTGGCAGGGGGCGTTGGGAGCTCCGCTGGCGGAGCAGCCAGCCACGGCTTCGGCTCCCTTCATCACCTACACCCTCCCGGCCGAGACTCCACCCGCGCTACAGCCCGCCGGTGCGACCTTGCTGTTGCGAGAGGCTCAGGTCTACGACTCCACGGTCGACGGGAACCGTCCGCCCGGTGGTACCTCCCCGACGCCCGCGCCCGGTACACCGGGCGCGCCCCCTCGAGGTGCCCAGCCCGTACCGGTCAACACCGGCACTCCGTTCACCGCAGGCTGCTCGGCTCCGGTTCTCCAGCAGGGGCTTGTCTACACGCCGCAACAGGTGCGCACCGCATACGGCGTGGACTCACTCCAGACGAATGCGTCCTCGGCACCGGTCATCACGGTTCTGGACCTCGGTGGCGGCTGGAACCCATCCGACCTCTCGCTAGCGGGTCAGTGCTTCGGGTACTCGGCTCCCCCGGTCACCCAGACACAGGGCGACGGCGTCGCCACCGCCATCGGACATGCCGGCAGTGAGACATCGCTCGATCTGCAAACCGTGTCAGCCGTCGCCCCCGGCGCTCAGCTGCGGCTCGTGCAGAGCACGGCCGGCGGCCTCCTCGACGCATACAGCCGGGCGATCGGCGACCCGGGCGGCGCCCCAGACGTCATCTCGCTGTCCTACGGCGGATGCGCATACGCCGAGAATCAAGGTGCCCCGGAGTTCACCTCCGTGCTCGACGCCGTTCTTGCCATGACAGCGCTCACCGGTGTGTCCTCGTTCGTGGCCGCGGGTGACTCCGGGTCCACCACCTGCGGTTCCAGCGTGACCGGAACGTCCCTGTCCTATCCGGCGGTGTCCCCCTTCGTCACCGCAGTCGGCGGGACCCGACTCACGCTCGGCGCCGGAAACACCCGGGTGTCCGAGATCGTGTGGAACGACAGCGTGTTCGGGGTGAAGGGCGCGGGAGGCGGAGGACTGAGCCGCCAGGAACCGCGCCCTGCATACCAGGCGGGGGTGAATCCGCAGAATCAGCGGGCGCTTCCCGACGTGAGCGCCCTCGCCGACCTCCAGCCCGGCTGGCCGGTCGTCGTCGCAGACACGCTCCAGGCAGTGGGCGGGACCAGCGGATCAACACCGTTCACCGCCGCGGCCACGGCTCTGGTGATCAGTTCGGAGCGGTCGGCTGGTCGGCCCCCTGCCGGGTTGGCAAACGGCTGGTTCTATGCGGCTGCCTCGCAGCCGTCGACGTTCTTCGACGTCACCAGCGGAAACAACGACCTCGCCGGAGTCGGCTGCTGCCAGGCCACCACCGGCTATGACCTCGCAAGCGGCCTCGGCGTGCCGAACTGGACCGCCCTGCCGGCCGCATTGCCCCCGCCCGGATGACCGCTCGCACACAGCCGGCATCGATGGGCGGGTCGTCGTTGTGCGCTGAGGTGCGACCAGACCACCGCTGTCGAGGAACTCGCGGAGCTGGGTGCGGTCGCCCGACAGGCAGTAGACGAGCGGACGGACGCCGGCGACGACCGCGAGCGCGCCGGCCGCGTGCTCACCGGCGCCCGAGCGCAGCCGGTCCAGCAGGACGCTGCCGCAGGCGTCGTCCCCAGCGTCACGACGATCGTCCGCACGCTGGTCCCGGTCGCGCTGGTGCGTCCTGAGCACCTGATCGAGGCCGCGTACACCCTCGCCGATCAAGGGCTGGCAGTCAGTCGTCGTATGGCCCTCACGGTCAGCTCCCAGCGTCCGCAGCCTGACCGCGGCGGTGTGATCGTCGGTCGGCGGGCCGCGACGTGCCGGCCCGCCGACCAACCCCCGCAGCATGTCCCGCGACGACGTCGCGTGGGCGACATCGGTCAGACCCCGGACGCGTGACGCGTCAGCGCAACCAGCGGTGCAGGGACTTGCGGCCGGCTGCTTTCCACGCGGCGTCGAAGTGCTGTTGAGATTTCTGGGCTCGCGCTTCCTCGATGGCATGCAGGCGTCCGTAGAGGAAGGCAGCGCTGGTACTCGTGGTGTGCAGGGCGAGGTCCTGCAGTCTCTCGCGGGTGAGGACCGAGTCCTGGTGTTCCCCCAGTGCCTCCTGCACGCCCTCCATCGCCTCGGCGAAGGCGGCAGCGTCCTGGCCGAAGATCCCGCTGACCGCCTCGCCGGCGTAACGGGCCCGCTTGGCGGCCTTCCGGGCGTCATGCAGCAGCTCCTCGCGGTCGGCGCCCGCCGGCGTGTGGCCGGCCTCCTTCACAAGTCGGCGCACCCCGGTGTAGCTGCGGGCAACCAGCCGGGGAAGCGTCGTCCCGGCCGCAGCCTCGGCCCGCTCGGTCCAGGGCGGGGTGGTGATCAGCCCGTCGAGCGCCGCCAGGAGAGCGTGGTAACGCTCGCCGTCCAACTCAGTGAGCACCCGGTCACGAGCATTGCGGTAGGCCTGCCCCAGCTCCGCGTCAGCGACCGCGGCCACGGGGGTCAGCTCGACGACGTCGGCCTCCCCCTCGACTGCCTTGCTCACCCGGTCGCGCATCACCTCGGCGTCCCGGGCGGCACCCAGCTCGCCGGCCCACCACTTGAGCTCTGCGCTCAGGGGACCGACGACGTCGGCAGCGAACAGCGGCTTGAACGTGGTCAGCGCGCTGCGCAGCCGGCGCGTGGCCACCCGCATCTTGTGAATGCTGTCCGGAGCGTCCAAGCGCACCGGCAGGTCCTGGGCCAGGACCTGATGGACCTGCTCGCGGACGTGCGCCAGGAGGACCTGACCACCCGTCGACGTGACCGTCATCTTCGCGTTGCGGGAGGCGGTCCGGGCGCTTCCCTGCAGGTCGAGTACCTGGGCGAGCTTCGAGGCGCTCGGCGCCTCCTGCAGGCCCCGCTCGCGGAGTCGGGCATCCACGGCCGAGAGGAGTTCGACGTCGCCTTCGCCGAGCTCGACCTCGATCTCGCGCCACGACATCGGCGCACCGGCGGCGTCCTCCAGGCCGTCGGTGGGCAGCAACCGCCGGGCGGTGACCCGGTCATCGGTCAGCTCGGCCAGGACGCGCCCGGTCACGTCCACCAGGCGTCGAACCGTCCGATCCGTGACGATCTCGGCGACCGGCCGAAGGCTGCCCCCCTTGCTGTGCGCCCACACCATCTGCTGCAGTGGGGCCGGAACGGTACGCCCGCCTGGCCCCAGAGGGACCCGGACCTCGGAGCGCGCATCCACACCCGCGGGCGCCTTCAGATGCCAGCCGGCGTCATCGCCACCGGTACGGCAGCGCAGGGTCAGCCCCGCCATGGCCAGACGCAGATCGGCGGTGTCGAAGTACGTCGCACTCAGCCGCTGCCGCACCGACTCACCCTCGGCCACCGGGGTGACCGACGCATCCCGCCCTGCGTCAGTCCCGGCCACGAGCTCGGTCAGAGGCGGCAGCTCGAAGCCCTCATCGGCTACATACTTCTTCTCGACCTCCACGTGCACGGTGGGCATCCATCAGTATTGCTCCGCACGGACCTGCGTGATCAGCTCAGATCGCCCGGTATTCCACCGAGCGGAGCGGATGTCCCGGCGCCGGGGTCAGACAGCGACGAGGACTCCAGCGTCGCCCGTTGCCTTCGCCGATGAGTTCTCCAGCGCGTTCGCCAGCGGAGCGCATGTCGACCCCGCCCGCGCCCGACGGGCCGGACGGCGTACCGCCAGCCGCGGTCAGAGCGGCCGGCCGCCCGGTCAGGCTCGCCTGGGCCGGATGGGCCGCTTCACGCGGAGCTCCCTCGAGCGTTTCGACCGCTACACACTCGAGGTGTCAACCCGGGTGCGCCCTACCGTTCGCGCGACGACAGCTGAAGCGCTCCGGTCCGGAACTGTGCGCTCATGCACCTTTCCCCGACGGGAGGAGGCGTAGGGGCGCACGGTCACGTGGGGCGATCGGCCGACGCCGCCTGTTCCGGGTCAGAGCGCCGAGGCCGTCGGTGGTGTGGAGACCGCGGGCGCCACGTGGCGGGAAGCTTGCGGTCGACCAGCCAGAACGCGAGCAGGAAGACCTGATCCGCGGGCGTGGCCCGAACAGCAGCCAGCCGAGCACGGTCAGCACCGGCGAGATGTAGTGCTCTCCCATGTTCGTGGCCAGCACCAGCAGGTTGC
>JAOPWM010000100.1 GCA_025965695.1 Blastococcus sp. | reverse complement strand
CTGGCTCGGCGCCGACCGTCCCGGGGTCGCCCGCGGCATCGGCGCGCCCGGCCGTTCCGCGCTGCGGGCATCGGGTGCCCTGCTCGGGTTCGTGCTGCTGCTCAACCTCGACGTCCTGCTGGCCCGTCACCACCTGCCCGGCGCGCTGGCCGGCGAGTACGCCGTGGCCGCGGTCTTCGCCAAGGTCGCCTTCTGGCTGCCCCAGGGCGTCGGGGTGGTGCTCCTCCCCCGCCTCGCCGACGCCGGCTCGCGGTCGCGCGCCGTCGGCCGCGCCATCGGCGTCGTCACCGTCCTCGGCGCCGGGCTCACGCTGCTCGCGGCCGCGCTCGGCGGCCGCGCGCTGTCCCTCGTCGGCGGCTCGGCGTACGGCTCGGAGCTGGGCGGCGCGGTCTGGCTGTTCGCCGCGCTCGGCACGCTGCTGGCCGTCGCCCAGCTACTGCTCTACTCCGGGATCGCCGCCGCGGACCGCCGGTCGGTCCTGGCGGTCTGGACGGCCGCCGTCGCCGAGTGCGTCGCGGTGGAGGTGCTGGCCGCGACCGGCCGGCTCTCGATGCTGTCGATCGCGGCGACGGCGGCGGTCACGGCCGGCGTGCTCGTCACGACCGGCCTTCGGCGTCTGCTGTCCGCCCGGGCGTAATGATCACGCGCGGCGGGGGCGGATCAGGAGGACGGCGATCGCGCCGACCCCGCTGAGCGCGGCGCCGGCGAGCGCGGCGGTGTTCCAGCCGCTCGTCAGGCCGGCGGGGGTCCCTGCCGGCGTGCCGGACACCGTGATCAGGACGACCAGGGTCACCCCGACCGCGGCACCGAGGTAGCGGGCGGTGTTGTTGGCACCACTGCCCATGGCCGCCCGCTCGGCGGGGACGTGCGCGACCGCCTCCCGGCCGAGGGCTGCGTTGGCCGCTCCGTAGCCCGCGCCCAGCACCACGAGCCCGGGCAGCACCCGGAGCGCCGACCCGTCGGGCCCCAGGACGGCGAGAGCCGCGAGCCCGGCCGCCGACAGCGCCAGTCCCATCGCGAGGAGCAGCCGGCCACCGAGCGCCGGCACCCACCGGACGGCCAGTGCGGTCACCGTCGAGACGGCCGACCAGGCGAGCACGAGCAGGGTCACCGACAGCAGGCTCTCCCCCAGCGCCCGCTGCAGGACCGTGGGCAGGAAGGACATCAGCCCGACGACGGCGGCACCGGTCACGAGCGCACCGATCGACGCGCCCACGAAGCCCGGGACCCGGAAGAACGCAAGGTCCACCAGCGGGACGGCGAGCCGGTTCTCGACCAGGACGAAGCCGACGAGGAGCCCGGCCCCCAGCACCAGGAACGCGATGACGGCGGCGGTGCCGAACCCCGACCGGGTGCCCACCAGGGCGACCAGCACGCAACTCAGCGCGGCCACCAGCAGCACGGGTCCGGCGAGGTCCACGCGGCGCCGGGTCCTGGTCCCGAGATCCGGCAGCACGAGCCGCGTCGTCGCGGCCAGGACGACCGCCAGAAGGGCGGTCAACAGGTACGTCCCCCGCCAGCCGGTCCCGGCGTCGAGAAGGACGGTGAGGACGCCGCCCAGCCCAGTGCCGGCCCCCACGCTGGCGCCCCACACGGCGGCCGCGCGGGCGCGGGACGGGCCGAGCGGGAAGGCGGCGGAGAGCAGGCCCAGCGAGCAGGCCAGCACCCCGGCTCCGCCGAGCCCCTCCAGCAGCCGGCCCCCCAGGAAGGCGCCGGTCGACCCGGCGACGGCGCTGATCGCGGCACCGAGACCGAGCAGGAGCAGGCCGCCGATGAACACCCGGCGACGGCCCAGCTGGTCCGCGGCGGCACCGGCCACGAGCAGGGCGGCCGCGAGCCCGACGCTCATCGCGCTGAGCAGCCAGGCCTGGCCGCCGGGGCCGGTGCCGAGGGTGGCCGCGGTGCGGACCCCCGTCGCCAGCGGGGTCACGAAGGTCGCGAGGACCAGGAGGGTGCTCGCCGCCACCATCAGCAGGGTGCGGCGCTGCACCGCGGTGGTGACGGACCCGGCGAGAGCGACCATGACGGTCCCCGTTCGATGGTTTGATTCTCGAACCGACACCGCGACCGTAGCAGCTCCGGTTCGGAAGACGAACCTCGATCGCCGGATGCCGACGGCCCGATTCCGCCGCATCTCGACACGTCCGGGTGATCACGAGGAGTAACGGCCGGGATCGCGGGGCAGGAAGATCGTCGTCCCCCCGTCCCGGCGCGCCGCTCCCCCGTGGAACGGCGGCGCCGGACGGCAGTCGCACCGACGAGAGGAGCGCCGTCATGGCGTCCGTCATCCACTACACGATCGCGACCGAAGCCGAGAAGAGCCCCGACTTCCGTCGTGTGCTGTGGACCGGCGAGCACACCCAGTTGGTGATCATGACCATCCCGCCGGGCGGTGAGATCGGCGAGGAGACCCACGAGGACACCGACCAGATCCTGACCTTCGTCAGCGGGACCGGGAAGGCGATCGTCTCGGGGTCGGAGAAGAACGTGGCCCAGGGCGACCTGGTCGTCGTCCCGGCGGGTCACAAGCACAACTTCCTCAACACCGGTGTGAACCCGCTGATCCTCTACACCGTCTACGGCCCTCCGGAGCACGCCGACGGCGCGGTGCACAAGACCAAGGAGGAGGCCGACCGGCTGGAGGAAGAGGGCAAGGACGACCCGCCCACGAGCTGAGCGGCACCGCTCCCCCCATCCCTGTCGTCCCGGGGCCGCCGTCACCCGACGGCGGCCCCGGCGCGTCCTCGTGTTGGCCTCCGACGACGGGGGGCAGCAGACTCGGAGGTCCGACGACCGGAAGGACGACACCGTGTCCGCGTACCAGCCTGCGAACCCCGAGAGCGTCTTCACCTACGGAGCCCCACACCTGAAGTTCGGGCACGGCGCCGCCGACGAGATCGGCTACGACCTCCACCAGACCGGGGCGTCGCGGGTCCTGGTGGTCACCGACCCTGGTCTCGCCGCGACCGGCAACCCGCAGCGGGTGGCCGACCAGATGACGCAGTTCGGGATCGAGGCGGGGGTCTTCGACGGCGCGCACGTCGAGCCGACCGACGAGAGCCTCCAGTACGCCGTGGACTGGGCCCGCGACAACGGTCCGTGGGACGCGATCGTCGCCGTCGGAGGTGGCTCCAGCATCGACACCGCCAAGGCGATCAACCTGATGACGACCAACCCCGGCGAGCTGATGGACTACATCAACAAGCCCGTCGGCGGGGGCAAGGCGCCGGTCAACCCGCTGAACCCGCTGATCGCCGTCCCCACCACCACCGGTACCGGCTCGGAGAGCACGACGATCTGCGTGCTCGACGTCCTGTCGCTGAAGGTCAAGACCGGGATCAGCCACGCGCGGCTGCGCCCGACCCTCGCCGTCATCGACCCCTCGCTCACACTCACCCAGCCGGCCGGCGTCACCGCGGCGTCCGGCATGGACATCCTCTGCCACGCGCTGGAGAGCTACACCGCCCGGCCCTACACGACCTACGAGCGCAAGAAGCCGGAGGAGCGGGTGCCCTACTGCGGCGCCAACCCGATCTCGGACATGTGGTCGGAGAAGGCGATGAGCCTGCTCTCCGAGAGCTTCCGGCAGGCCGTGCACGAGGGGTCGGACGAGGAGGCCCGCGGCAAGATGGCGATGGCCGCGACGTTCGCCGGCATGGGCTTCGGCAACGCCGGCGTGCACATCCCGCACGCCAACGCCTATCCGATCGCCGGGCGGGTCAAGGACTTCCACCCCAAGGACTACCCGGCCGAGGAGCCGATGATCCCGCACGGCATGTCGGTGGCCCTGACCGCGCCGGAGGCGTTCCGGTTCACCTTCGACGCCTCCCCCGACCGGCACCGGCGCGCCGCGCAGCTGCTCGACCCGCGCGCCGAGGAGCCGGGTGACCCCGCCGAGTTCCTGCCCGCCGTGCTCACGGCCCTGATGCGCGACATCGACATCCCCGGCGGCATCGGCGCCGTCGGCTACGACGAGGGCGACATCCCCGACCTGGTCGACGGCACGATGAAGCAGCAGCGGCTGCTGGCGACCGCCCCCAAGGACGTCACCGAGGACGACATCGCCGGCATCTTCCGCCGATCCCTGCACCTGTGGTGAGTGCCTCCACTGCCCCTGACGACGGACTTCTCGCCGCGCTGCGGACGGCCGGGGTCGCCGAGGTCGACGACTCCGGGCTCGCCCGGGCGCTGTACTCCTCGGACGGCTCGCTCTACCGGGTGCTGCCGCGGGCGGTGGTCCGGCCGCGGCACGTCGACGAGATCGTCGCCGCACTGGAGGTCTGCCGGTCCCTCGGCGTCCCCCTCACCATGCGGGGTGCCGGCACCTCGATCGCCGGCAACGCCGTGGGACCCGGCGTCGTCCTCGACACCAGCCGGCACCTGTCGCGCGTGCTCGACGTCGACGTCGAGGCCCGGACGGCGACCGTCGAGCCCGGCGTCGTGCAGGCATCGCTGCAGAAGGCCGTACAGCCGCGGGGACTCCGGTTCGGGCCCGACCCGAGCACGCACAACCGGTGCACCGTCGGCGGCATGATCGGCAACAACGCCTGCGGCTCCCGCGCCCTGGGCTACGGCCGGACCTCGGACAACGTCGTCGGCCTCGACGTCGTCACCGGGTCCGGCGAGCGGCTGCGGCTCGGGCCGGGCACCACCCCGGTGGACGGCATCCTCGCCGACCTGCACGGGCTGGTCTCCGGGGAGCTCGCGACGATCCGCACCGAGCTGGGCCGCTTCGGCCGGCAGGTGTCCGGCTACTCGCTGGAGCATCTGCTGCCCGAGCGCGGCTTCGACGTCGCACGGGCGCTGGTCGGCAGTGAGGGAACGCTCGCGCTCGTGCTGAGCGCGACCGTCCGCCTGGTCGCCGACGCCCCGTACCGCGGCCTCGTCGTGCTCGGCTACCCCACGATGGCCGACGCCGCCGACGCGACACCGGGCCTGCTGCCGCACTCCCCCACCGCCGTCGAGGGGCTCGACGCCCGCATCGTGCAGCGGCTGCGCGACGTCCCGGCGGCCGTGGTGCCGGACCTGCCCCGTGGGGACGGCTGGCTCATCGTCGAGCTGACCGGCGACAGCGCCGCCGAGGTCGCTGCCGCAGCGCGGCGGGTGGTCGCCGACTCGGGGGCACTGGACTCCCTCGTCGTCAGCGACCCGGCCGAGGCGGCGGCGATCTGGCGCATCCGGGAGGACGGCGCGGGACTGGCCGCCCGCACCAGCGACGGCCGCCCGGCGCACGCCGGCTGGGAGGACGCCGCGGTCCCGCCGGAGCGGCTGGGCGAGTACCTGCGCGAGTTCGACGCGCTGCTGGACGGGCACGGCCTGCAGGGCGTCCCCTACGGGCACTTCGGCGACGGCTGCGTGCACGTGCGGATCGATTTCCCGTTCGGCGACGAGTCGCTGCCCGACCGTGGCCGGAGCGCCTACCGCGCCTTCGTGGCCGACGCCGCCCGACTGGTCGCCGGCTACGGCGGGTCGCTGTCCGGTGAGCACGGGGACGGGCGGGCCCGCAGTGAGCTGCTGCCACTCATGTACTCCCCCGCCGCCATCGGCCTGTTCGAACGGGTCAAGGCGGTGCTCGACCCGGACGACGTCCTCAACCCCGGCGTCCTCGTCCGGCCGGCGAAGCTCGACGACGACGTCCGGGTGGCGGCCGCGCCGCACCGCCGCGAGGGGCTGGCCCTGGCCTACCGGCACGACGGCGGCGACTTCTCCGCCGCCGTGCACCGCTGCACCGGCGTCGGCAAGTGCCGCGCCGACCTGCCGGCTGCGGTCATGTGCCCCTCCTGGCCGGCCACGCGCGAGGAGAAGGACACCACCCGCGGCCGGGCCCGGGTGCTGCAGGAGATGCTTGCCCCCGGTGGACCGGTGAACGGCTGGCGTGCCCCCGAGGTGCACGACGCGCTCGACCTCTGCCTGTCCTGCAAGGGCTGCTCGCGCGACTGCCCGACCGGTGTCGACATGGCGACCTACAAGGCCGAGGTGCTGCACCAGTCCTACCGGCGGCGGCTGCGCCCGCGCCCGCACTACACGCTCGGCTGGCTGCCCCGGTGGGCCGACTACGCCGCCAAGGCGCCGCGGACGGTCAATGCCGTGCTCGGCTCGCGCCTCGGGGGACGGCTGGCGAAATGGTCCGCCGGCATGGACCAGCGACGGGAAGTGCCGCCGTTCGCCCGGCGCACCTTCCGGCAGGAGTGGGAAGCGCGGCCTTCTCCCGCCGGTGACGGCTCTCCGGTGGCCCTGTGGGTCGACTCGTTCACCGACCACTTCGCCCCGGGGGTCGCGCTCGCCGCGGCCCGCGTGCTGGAGGCGGCAGGCTATCGGGTCCAGGTGCCCGGCGACGACACCTGCTGCGGGCTCACCTGGATCACCACCGGCCAGCTCGACGCAGCCCGGACGATCCTCGGCAGGACAGTCGCGAGCCTGGCGGCTCTGGCCGACGCCGGGATCCCCGTGGTCGGGGTGGAGCCCTCATGCACGGCGGTGCTGCGAGGGGACGCGCTGGAGTTGGTCGGCGGACCGGAGGCCGAGCGGGTGGCCCGGGGCACCCGCACCCTGGCCGAGCTGCTGACCGATACCCCTGGATGGCAGCCGCCGTCACTGGCGGGGCTCGAGGTCGTCGCCCAGCCGCACTGCCACCACACCTCGGTGCTCGGCTGGTCGGCCGATGCCGCTCTGCTGGAGCGCGCCGGAGCGCGGGTCACCCGGCTCGGTGGCTGCTGCGGGCTGGCCGGCAACTGGGGTGTCGAGCGCGGCCACCACGACGTTTCGGTGACGATCGCCGAGCAGCAACTGCTGCCGGCCGTGCGGGACCTCGACGCCGGCGCCGTCGTCCTGGCCGACGGGTTCTCCTGCCGGACCCAGCTGGACCAGCTGGCCCGCCGCCGCGGGCAGCACCTGGCCGAACTGCTGGCGGCGCAGCTGCCGTGACGGTGGGTCAGGCCGCCGCGTCGCCGTCCCGGTGCTCCCGGGCCACCGCGAGCACCGTCGGGGCCAGCGCCGCGGCGATGCTCCGGTAACCGGCCGAGGACGGGTGGAACCGGTCGGCGGAGAACATCATGGGATCGGCGGCGAAGGCGCTGCCCACCTCGGCCGCGATGTGCGCCACGACGGCGCCGGCAGCCTCGGCCACGAGCCCCTGCTGGTGCTGCAGCAGGGCGCAGGCGGCCCGGACTGCGGCCCGGAACGCAGGCGGCACGAAGGGGACCGACGACATGTCGGGCGCCGGAACCACGACGACGTGGGTGCCGGCGGCCCGCAGCGCCGTGACCGCCGCGGCGAGATCGGCCACGGCCCCGTCGATCGGCGCGAACCGGGCGAGGTCGTTCGCGCCGATGACGACGACGGCGAGGTCGGCGTCCAACGGCTCGGCGCGGCGCACCTGGGCGGCGAGGTCGGCGGACACCGCGCCGGGAACGGCGAGGACGTGCAGGTCGACGTCGAACCCGTCGTCGGCGAGGACGGCGGACAGCAGGGGACCGAGCGAGTCGTCAGGGTGCCCGGCGCCCTGGCCGTAGGCGATGGAGTCACCGAGGACGACGAGCCGGAGCGGGGTGCGATCCACATCCCCTCCAACGTCCGTCGGGTCGCCGATCGTCCCCGCACGGCGCGCTGGTCATGCGGAACGCTGCCCCTGGGGGCGCCACCCTAGGGGAATGTCCGGCCGGTCACGGGGCAATGCTGAACCGTCTGCGACGCGCGGCCAGGATTCCGCCCGCCAGACCTCCGGCTCGCGCGGACGTGCTGGACCCCCGAAGATCTCGAGCTCGCTCTCGCAGCCGTCAGCGATGAACCCGAACAGCTCGAGCAAGGCCGGCCGTCCCGGTGGCTCGGGGCGAACGTCGAGCTGAGTCCGCAGCTCGGGCACGGTGACCCGTCGTCCCCGCGTGGCCCTCTGGACCGCCTCGCGCGCCACGCCGTCGTAGCCCCGCAGGGACAACGCCCGCCGGCCAACACGACGCGGGGCCCGGGCGCCACCGGCGACCGGGCCCCGCGGGAGCCGTGCTGCGGTCAGGCCCGCGGACCGCCGGCGGCGTAGACGACCTGGCCGGAGACGAATCCGGCACCCTCGCTGACGAAGAAGGACACCAGGTGCGCGATGTCCTCGGGCTGGCCGACCCGGGCGACCGGGATCTGCGAGGCGGCGCCCTTGATGAAGTCCTCGAACGCGATGCCCATGCGCTCGGCGGTCGCCTTCGTCATCTCGGTCTCGATGAAGCCGGGGGCGATCGCGTTGGCGGTCACCCCGAACTTACCCAGCTCGATGGCGAGGGTCTTGGTGAAGCCCTGCAGCCCGGCCTTGGCCGTGGAGTAGTTCGCCTGGCCGCGGTTGCCCAGCGCCGAGACGCTCGACAGGTTGACGATCCGGCCCCACTTGGCGTCGATCATGTGCTTCTGCACGGCGCGGCTCATCAGGAACGCCCCCCGCAGGTGCACGTTCATGACGACGTCCCAGTCGGTCTCGGTCATCTTGAACAGCATGTTGTCGCGGGTGACGCCGGCATTGTTGATCAGCACGGTGGGCCCGCCGAGCTCGGCGGCCACCCGCGTGACCGCAGCCTCGACCTGCTCGGAGTCGCTGACGTCGGCACCGACGGCCAGCGCCTTGCCACCCGCGGCCTCGATGGCCCCGACGGTGCCCTTGGCGGCGGACTCGTCCAGGTCGAGGACGGCCACGGCGAACCCGTCCCGTGCCAGCTGGAGGGCCGTCGCGGCACCGATGCCGCGGGCGGCACCGGTCACGATAGCCACCCGGGCCCTTGCGCTTGCCTCGCTCATGGAAGTTCCCTTCATGTCGTGTGCGGCTGCCGTCGCGGGCGACGGGCCGAAAGCTGCGCCCGACACGTTACGGCGGGTAGCGGGGCGCCCGTCACACGGTCCGGACGCGGCGAGCCGTCAGGGCCGGATGGAGGCCACTACTCAGGGCCAGATGGAGGCCACGACTCAGGGCCAGATGGAGGCCACGATGATCGCCGCGACGGCCAGCTGCACGGCGGCGCTGACGAGGCTGGCCGGATGG
This sequence comes from Blastococcus sp., assembly GCA_025965695.1. Lineage (GTDB taxonomy): Bacteria > Actinomycetota > Actinomycetes > Mycobacteriales > Geodermatophilaceae > Blastococcus_B. Next base: position 32,906 of record JAOPWM010000100.1, on the reverse strand, counting down.
AACACCGGCTCCATGAGGTGCGCCCCCAGCCGGCCCGGGGTGATCAGGTCGAGCGCCACGAAAGCGACGGCTTGGAGCAGGACCCCCAGCACGCCGAACACGACGGTGTAGAGCAGCGCGCGACCGAAACTGCTCGTGGCGTTGGTCCAGATGCTCGCGAACACGATCGCGCCCTGGCCGAGGAACCCGGCGGCGAGTGTCACCGCGGCGTTGACCGACCGGCCGTCGTAGATGTGCCGCCCGAGGTTCCCGGGGGTGAGCAGATCCAGGGCGAAGAAGCCCAGGACCAGCAGCACGATGCCGACCCCGGTGTAGGCGGCGGCATAACCGATGCTGGCCAGCACGGAAGGGACCTCCGGAGGGTACGTGGGATCTGGGCGTGCCAGGTCTACCGCACGGGGCCGCGTGCCGCAGGGACCGGGGCGGCCACGGAGGGCCGGCGGTGCTCAGTCGGGCGGAGCCTCGGCGTCGGTCTGGTTCGTGCCCCGGCGGGCGTGGTGCAGCCGGCGGACCGAGGCCAGCGCGGCCCGGCGGGCGTACATCCGGCGTTTGGCCCGCATGGTCCGCGGCGCGCGCGGTTCCTCGCGGAGCACCGCGTCCAGCCAGTGTCCCCTCGGGTCGAGGTCGACCAGCAGCACCTTCACCAGCAGCGTCAGCGGGATCGCGAGCAGAGCACCGAGGGCACCCATGACCCAGCCCCAGAACAGCAGGGCGACGAACGTGACGGTCATCGACAGACCCACGGAGTCCCCGACGAACCGCGGCTGGATCAGCGTCTGCACCACGAAGTTCAGCAGCGCGTAGACGACCACCACGGCGATCAGCTCGCCCCAGCCGCCGGCCAGCAGGCCGAGCAGTGCCGGCGGCACGACCCCCAGGACGAACCCGATGTTGGGCACGTAGTTGGTGACGAACGCCAGGAGTCCCCAGATGCCGGCGGCGGGGATGCCGATGATGGACAGCGCCACCCAGTCCCCCGCCGCCACGATGGCGCCGAACACCGTGCTGACCAGCAGATAGCTGCGGGTGCCCTGGGCGAACAGGCTCAGCGCGACCGGCAGGTGCGGCCGCTGGGCGCCCACCAGTGCCATCCGGCGGCCGAACCCGCTGGACTCGATCGCCACGAAGACCAGTGCCGTGAGCAGCAGTACGAGGGTGCTCGCGGCGTCGGTCAGCCCCGACAGCAGCCCGGTCGCGACACCGACGAGTTGGCTGTAATCGATCTTCGCCACCAGGTCCGACAGCTGGCCGGAGACGATGCCGGCGTGGTTGAGGTCGGTCACCACCCCGTTGATGAGCACCTGGGCCCGGCCGGAGTAGTCCGGCAGCAGGGCGGCCATCTGCGCGATCGACAGCACGAGCAGCGCCACGAAGGACAGCAGGATCGACCAGACGAGGATCAGCAGGACGGAGGTTGCCAGCCAGCTGGGTGCCCCGATGCGGCGCAGCCACCGCTGGACGGGGGTCAGTGCGATGACCACGACGAAGGCGAGGAACACCGGGGCCACCAGCCAGGCGACCGCCCGCAGCCCGGCGACGGCGATCGTCGCGGCCGCCGCGCCTCCCAGCAGCAGCAGCCAGCGGGGAATGACGCCGGCGGCGGCGTCCACCGTCACGGACGTCGTCGCGGGTTCGGCTTCCACCGACATCGGTGCGGTCGTCGGGGGCGGAAGCGGGGCCTTCTCGGCCGCGATGCCGGCGGGTTCCGGCTCAGGCCGGCGCAGCGGACGGGGACCGGTCTGCCCGGTTCCCGGAATGTCGGGTCGTACTGCCATTCCCGCCCCTCCCCCCATGGTCGCGCCTACGGGCCCACGATCACCGCATCCGGCCGGGCCGGCTACCGGTGAGCGTCCAGAAGTCCGGTCATCTCGGCAAGCTCGAAGAACGTGGCCGTCGCCCGGGCACTGGGACCGCCGGCGTCCGGGTCGGCGCCGGCGGCCAGCAACCGGGTCACGGTGTCGGCCGACTGGCGGAAGACGGCGGCGGCGAGGGCGGTCTGACCGCGGTCGTTGACCCGGGAGTGGTCGGCGCCGCGCTCGAGCAGGGCCCCCACCGCCACCGGGTGACCGTGATAGGCCGCCAGGATGAGCAGGGTGTCGCCCTTGTCGTTGGTCAGGTTCACCGGGACGCCGGCATCGACGTAGGCCGTGAGCTCCTCGGTGGAGCCGCCGCGGGCCAGGTCGAAAACCAGTCCCGCCAGCTCGATGACACCCGGATCGATCGGCTCTCCGCTCACGGGGTCAGCCTAGGAGGCGCGGCCGCCGTCCGTCGGCCCGGGATCGGCGTCACAGCAGGAGCTTGAGGGCCTCCTGGGAGGCCACGAAGCCGAGCTGCTCGTAGCAGCGACGCGCGTCGCCGCGGTGTCGTCCGGCGTGCCCGCGGGAACGCTGCGAGGCGTCAGCGGGCCGCGACGCGGTCGGTGAGCGTCAGGATGTGCTCCCAGGCGTCCCGGCAGGCGTCTTCCCACTCGCCGTACGAGCGGTCGAAGAACGAGTGCGGCGCACCGTCGTAGACGACGGCGTCCACCTCGGCACCCGCTGAACGCATGGTGTCGGCCAGCTGCAGCTGGTCGGCCACGGGCGTCGCCGCGTCCGCGCCGGCGATCACCATCACCGTCGGCAGGTGCGCCCGCTCCGCCGCTGCCCCCACCATCGACGGCCGGCCGTAGAACCCGGCACACCCGGCCAGGTCGAGGTCGCCACCGGACTGTCGCCACGAGTGGCTGCCACCGAAGCAGAAGCCCACGGTGACGACCGGCAGGTCGTCCCGGGTACGGGAGCGCAGGTAACCGATGGCCGCCGTGATGTCGGCGTCGATGGTCGCCTCGGTCGTCTGCGGGATGTGCATCTGCCAGTCGAAGTCCCCGGGCCGGAGCTCCTCGGCCAGCCCCGCCGTCCGACCGAAGTAGTCGATCGCCACGGCGGCCGCACCGGCCTCGGCGAACCGCTCCGCCAGGGCCACGTAGTACGGGTGCAGGCCGCGGATGTCGGGCAGCACCACGACCCCTACGCGTGGCTCGGCGGCCGGAGCGGCATAGGCGGCGCTGAACTCCGTGCCGTCGGCCGAGATCAGCGTGAGGACGCCGCGTTCGGCGACATCACCGCTCCGGGGCGGGGCAGGGGGGCGGCTGTCGTGGCCATGGCACATGCACTGGTTCTACAGGTAGCGGCGTCCGGCCGCCCGCGGTGGGGCGGGGCGGTCAGCTGCCCGCGGCGGCGGCCGCGGGCCCCGGGTCCCCGCCGAACACGCGGGCGGCGACCTCCCGGCGGGCATCGGCCAGCCAGTCGTGCTGCTTGTCCGCCTGGGCGATGAGCCGGTCGAGCAGCGCGGCGTCCAGCCGCCGATCGGCCGCGGCGACCACGCGCAGCGTCTCGAAGCCACACCGCTTGGCCAGCACCGCCGTGGCGATGAACTCGAACTCGACGAGGTCGCTGAGCGGGGACCGGGACAGCACGTGGCCGTTGAGCTTCAGCCGCGCGACCTTCTCCCCGACCCAGGAGGCCACCTGCTTGTACTGGCGGACCGGCAAACCGAGGGCGGCCATCGACGAGCGCAATACGGTCCGTTCCTCCCGTAGCTCGTCGAGCAGCTCTTCCAAACGCGGCTCGAACGGGGTGCCGCGGTGCCGGCTCAGCATCCGACTCACCAGCTCGACGCCCCCGGTGGAGGCGGCCAGGTGGTCGTTGCAGTAGATGCCGAGCAGGTCGAGGTCGTGAACGGCACCAGCTACGGACGACTCGGACACGGGGCCTCCAGGAGGGAACGACGGACTGCAACCCATTGTCCCCGCGCGGGAAGAAGCCCGCTGGGTATGCCGGTCACCCCGTGGGCGTCGCGTCCGCCGTCGGTCCGCCGTCCCGGCCGCTGGGGAGGACGTCGCCGGGCTGGTCGTGGGCGCAGCGCTCGTCACCGCGGACCTCCCGGGCCTCGCCGTCGTCGTTGCTGTCGCCAGTGCCGCATCCTCCGTCCGAGGTTCGCCCGATCCGGTCAGGCGCGGAGCAGTACGGCCACCCCGACGCAGGCCGCGGCCCACAGCGCGCTGGCGAGGGTGCCGAGGATGAACCGCTCGGCCGCCGCGGGCGCCCGTAGCTCCGCGTACCGCCCCAGCCCCTTGACCGCGAGCACGACGACCAGGCCCTCGGTCGATCCCGCCAGCAGCGAGGCGGCGACCGCGGCACGCTCGAGGACGCCGATCCAGGCCCCGCCCCGGAGGATGGTGGGGTCCTGCGGTCCGCCGGTCACCCCGACGGCGGCGGGGTCGGCGGCGCGCAGCACGGCGGTCGCGACCGGGCCCCCTCCCGCGACGGCGGCGAGCACGGCGCCCACCGCGGCCGCCTCGGCGATCCCGGGCGGGGCGTCGCCACCGGCCCAGGCCAGCGCTCCGGTGAGCGTCAGCAGCCCGACGAGGAAGACCGCGCCCCACGGGGGACGCACCCGCTCACCCAGGGCGATGAGCAGGAGCCCGAGGACGCCGGTCAGCACGAGCAGGACGAGGACGGCGGTGTTCATGGCGGGCTCATCCTGCCGCGCGTGTCAGACATCGCGACGCAGTGGGGCGCAGTTCGCGCTCGAGGTCCCACAGCCCGGCGGCGAGCCGCTGCCCCACCGCCTGCCGGGAGACACCGAGGGCCGTGGCCGCGTCCGCCTGCGTCCGGCCGGAGCCGACCAGCGCGATCGCCTCCCATGCCTGGTCACTCCTGCGCTCCACGATCACCGCGAGGGCCGTGAGAACCGCCTGGGCGTCAGCGGCGTCGGCGGGCACGACGCCGCGTACCGCCAGCCGTGCAGGCCGCTGCTTGGCAGCGTCCACGGCCCGTCGGGCGCTGAGGAAGGCCGCTCCGGCACCGGCGCGGGTGCTCTGCGGGAGGGGGGTCTGCACCGGCCCCGCCCCGATGCCGATGCTCCAGTCCCCGGACCGGACCAGCTGCAGGACCACCTCGACGACGTCGTCCGGATCGGCGAGCACGCCCTGGAACTCGTCGCCGGCCGTCCGCTCGAAGCCGAGCACGGTCGGGACGGAGCCATTGAGCCTCCGCAGCACGTCGGGGACCCGGTCCGGGCTGCTGCGACTGGCGCGCTGGTCCACCGTCAAGACGTAGGGCACCCCGCAAGGCTGACAGCTTTCTCGGCTAGATGCAAGCCTCAGAGCTTGTCGACCACCTCGGGCGGGAAACCCCCGGTCGCGACCGGACCCCAGCCGGTGATCGTGATCCGCAGCAGTGTCTTGCCCTGGCGGATCATCGCGGCCCGGTACTCGTCCCAGTCGGGGTGCTCGCCGCTGATCGACCGGTAGTAGTCGACCAGCGGTTCCAGCGCCTCGGGCGGGTCGAGCACCTCCGCCTCGCCGTCGACCTGCACCCAGGGCCCGTCCCAGTCCGAGGACAGGACGCACAGCGAGACCGCCGGCTGGCGGCGCGCGTTGGTCACCTTCGCCCGCTGCGGATACGTGGAGACGACGATCCGCCCCTCGCCGTCCACACCGCAGGTCACCGGGGACAGCTGGGCGCCGCCCTCGCTCCGGCGGGTCAGCAGCACCGCCTGGTGCCGGGGGCGGAGGAACTCCAGAAGAGCATCACGGTCGACCCGCTCGGCGGTCGCGGTCTTCGGCATGACGGGCACGCTACGACTTGATCGCGATGATCGTTTCCGCGCGGTCCGGCACGGACACCTGTGTTGTCATCGACGGCATGAGGCTCCGCCTACCTGGTCGTCCCCCCGCTGCGGCGGTCCCTCCCTCGTCCGAGGACGCCCCCGCGAACGGCAGCCCCGGGGCGCCCGAGGGGACGGCGGCCCCGGCCCCGGGCCTACAGCGCGGCGCCAAGATGCAAGCGGCCATGCGCAAGCTGGCGATCGCCTCGGCCCAGTTCCTCCTCATCAGCGCCGCGGTCGTGGTGATCGGGTACACGCTCGGCAAGCTCTGGGTCATCCTGCTGCCGCTCGTGCTCGGCCTGCTCATCGCCACCGTGCTCTGGCCCACCACCCGTTTCCTGCGGGCGCACCGCTGGCCGCCGGCGCTCGCGGCCAGCACCGTCCTGCTGGTCTTCATCGCCGCCTTCGTCGGGATCATCGTGGCGATCGCCCCCGCCGTCGCCGACCAGGTCGTCCAGCTCGCCGACCAGGCTTCGTCGGGGCTGCAGGACATCCAGAAGTGGCTCAGCGGCCCGCCGTTCAACCTCGGCCAGGACCAGATCGGCAACGCCGTCGACTCCGCGATCAACTCCATCCAGGGCAACGCCCAGAACATCGCCGGGTACGCGCTGACCGGCGCCTCCGCGGTCGGCAACAGCCTGATCAATCTGGTCCTGGCGCTGGTGCTCTGCTTCTTCTTCCTCAAGGACGGCCCGCGCTGGGTGCCGTGGCTCTCGGCCCAGACCGGCCCCCGGGCGGCCAGGCACGTCGCGGCGCTGTCCTACAAGACGTGGTCGACGCTGTCGGAGTTCATCCGTCAGCAGGCGCTCGTGGGCTTCATCGACGCGTTCTTCATCGGCGTCGGGCTGTGGGTCCTCGGCGTCCCACTGGTCCTGCCGCTCGCTGTGCTCACGTTCTTCGGCGGGTTCGTCCCGATCATCGGTGCCTTCGTCGCCGGCGCATTCGCCGTCCTCATCGCGCTGGTCAGCAACGGCCTCACGACGGCACTGCTCGTGCTGCTCGTCGTCGTGCTGGTGCAGCAGATCGAGGGCAACGTCCTGCAGCCGATCATCCAGGGCCGCGGGTTCAACCTGCACGCCGCGGTCGTCATCCTGGCCGTCACCGCCGGCGGCAGTCTGGCCGGCATCACCGGGGCGTTCCTGGGCGTCCCCGTCGCGGCACTGATCGCCGTCATCTACCGGTACGTGCGCGACGAACTGGACGGACGCTCCCCCGAGGTCTCCGACGACGGCACCCGGCCGCGGCTGACCGGCGACGCCGACGGGGTCGAGGTGGTCCACGACCGGGTGGCCGCTCCCGTCGACGCGCCGCCCGAGGGTGCCCGGGAGCGCTGACCACCCCCTCTGGGGGAGCATGGGGCATGCCGCGGGGAATGCCCTGGCGACCGCCGCGGCTGCACCGGTCGTCGTCCGAACCGGTCGTCGTCCGAAACGTGAGGGAGGTCCACCGTGGCCCAGCGACCGGAGGAGCTCGTCGAGCTGCTCCCCGAGGCCGAGCCCTTCCTCGCCCGCGAGGCCGCGGTCGGCGAACCGGCCGAACGCGCCGGGCTGGTGCTGATGCACGACCTCGCCGGAGACTTCGATGCCGCCCACGCCGGCGCCCTGGCCGGCGCCCACCTGCTCGCCGCGCTGCCGCACGAGGTGATCGCCCGTTTCGATGCCGACAGCCTCGTCGACTACCGGGCGCACCGTCCGCGGATGACGTTCAGCGGCGACCGCTACGAGAACTTCGCGGCGCCGGAGATCGCGCTGTACGCCTTGGAGGACGACGGCGGCGTGCCGTTCCTGCTGCTGCACGGCGCCGAGCCCGACTACGCGTGGGAGCGGTTCGTCGCGGCCGTGAGCCAGTTGGTCGAGCGGCTCGGCGTCACCTCCGTGGTGTCCATGCAGGCGATCCCGATGCCCGTCCCCCACACCCGGCCGGTCACCGTCACCGCCCACGCGACGCGGCGGCAGCTGATCGAGCCCTACCCGGTCTACTGGGGCGAGATGCGCATCCCGGGCAGTGTCTCGGCGCTCCTGGAGATGCGCCTCGGTGAGGCCGGCGTCGACGCGTTCGGCGTGGCTGCGCACGTTCCCCACTACCTCGCCCAGGCCACCTATCCGGCCGCATCGCTCACGCTCCTCGAGCACGTGGAGCGGCTGACGGGACTGCACCTGCCGACCGAGACGCTGCTCGAGGCCGCCCAGGCGCACCGCACCGAGATCGACGAGCAGATCGCCCGGTCCAGCGAGAACATCGCCGTCGTCGCCGCCCTCGAGCAGCAGTACGACAACTTCACCGCCGCCCGCGAGGGCACCGATCTGCTCGGCAGCTCCGGCGAGGTGCCGAGCGCCGAGGAGATCGGCGCGGAGTTCGAACGCTTCCTCGCCGACCAGGACCGCAAGCACCCCCGCGACTGAGCCTGGTCCCTCCTGACCCGGCTGGATGTGGGTGAGCCGTTTCCCGTCGAGCGGCTGCGGCGACAGCTGACCTACGATTCTTCGGAGAGCGGCTGCTGAGCGTCCCCCGGGCAGCAGTCCAGCAGCCCGTCGCCGAGCGGATCGGAGCAGGAGCTGACCGATACCGCCTCGCCGCCGATCTCACGATCGCGCCAAACGCTGGAACGCGCGCCCCGGGCCACGCAGGCCCCCGCCGTGCTCGCCGTCCCACGGACGGGACGCCGAGCCCCGCGGTGGGTGGCCTGGACGCTGCTGCTGGCGGCGCTCGTCGCCACGGTGGGCGTACTGCTGAACCGGCGGTTCTTCTACGGCAACGACGACCTGCTGCAGTTCTCCGCGGCACGGGAGGACGGGCTCTCCTGGCGGTTCCTGTCCCTGAACGTCTTCCAGCACTTCGGCCCCTACGACCGGTTCGGTCACTGGCTGGTCTTCCAATACACCGACCTGTCACCGGCACTGGGCCTCTCGCTCGTGCTCGCCAATTGCACGGCGCTGCTCGCAGCATGCCTGTGGCTGATGACCGAACTGAGGCTCTCCGCACTGCGCCGGGTCGTCGCACTCATCGTCATCGCACTCTCGGCCCCGACCGTCGAGAGCGGGATCTGGTTCGACGCCAGCATGCACATACTGCCGGCCATCGCAGCGACGATCGCGGTCTGCGCCGCGCACGTGCGCGCGGTGCGCACGGGACGACGGCGCTGGCACGTGATCGCCGTCGTCCTGTTCGTCCTGGCTCAACTGATCCAGGAACGCCCGGTTCTCGCGCTTCCCCTGCTCGTGCTCGTCGACGTCCTACTGCTGTGGCAGCCGCTGCCATGGCGGACCCGCGGGCGCCGGCTGTGGAGCCTGCGGTGGCCGTTGGCCGCCCTCGCACTGGCCGCGGCCGCCATCGCCGCGGCGCTGCAGGAGTTCGTGGTCCTGCGCACCTTCGCGACGCCGAGCTGGGGGGTGACCGCGCGGCACATGCTGATGGCAGTGACCGACTACGCCGTGCCGTCGATGATCAACCGGCCCCGCGGCGAGCCGACCACGCTGCCGGTCGAACTGGCCGTGCTGGCCGGACTCCTCGCCGCGGGTCTCCTGCTGGCGCGACTCCGGAAGTACAACGCGGGTCCGCTGCTCTTCGTCGCGGCGATGTTCCTGCTCTACTACGGCTTCCTCAAGTTCAGCCCGATGCTGACCACAGACCTGATCAAGGAAAATGCCCTCCGGCTGCACAATGCGGTCTACGCCACCGTGCCGGCGATCATCGGCCTCGCCCACGTCCGGCTGCCCCGGCTCCGTGTCCGACGACGGCCGCCCGCCGAGCAGCCCTCTGCCGCGACACACAGGGTCCTGCAGGTCTCCGGTTGCCTTGCTCTGGCCGCCTACCTGCTGCTGAGCTGCATCGGCTATCTGGACCGGCGCTGGGACGACACGACACGGGCGCGGGCCTACGTCGACGCCGTCCGCGCCTCGGTCTCCGCGTGGTCCGATCCCGGCGTCGACGTGGTGCCGCTGTTCGCTCCCTCCGCCATGGCCACCGGGTGGAGTGCGGAGATGGCGCGCCACGACGTCCTGCTGCCGTTCATCGACAAGGACGTCAGCGTCGGTGCCGTCGGCCGGTCGATGGTGCTCATCGACAACCATGGACAGGTGCAGCCGGCCGCGCTCGCCACGGTGCGCCCCGAGGTGGACCTGGTGGACGGCGGCTGTGGTGCCTCCGGCCGGCGACTCACCGACAAGGCGGACCTGTACTTTCCGACGATCGGGACGTCGCCGCTGTTCCTGCGCCTGGACTACCGGGCGAGCCAGGACATGGACATCCGGCTCAGCAGCGCCTGGGACCACGTCTGGACGGCGAACTCGTGGCCGACCCGGCTTCCGGCCGGCTCGCACACGCGGCTGATTCCCATCGCGTCCCCGCTCCTTCTGGGCATCGACCTGCAGACCGGGACGCCGGGCGCAGAGTTCTGCGTGGCGACGGCCAGCATCGTGCGCGCCGTCCAGGTCGACGAGGCCACACAGCGGTGCCGAGAGGTCGACTGGTTCGGCCGCTCCGGCCGGGTCACCCACTGCCCCTAGGACAGCAGAGCGGGCCGCGACCGGTTCCCCGGTCGCGGCCCGCCGGCCGTGCAGTGGTGTCGGTCAGCCCGCCAGGACGACGCGCTCGTTCGGCACGCAGTGCGTCATGGTCAGGCCGCTGACGTCGCGCGGGCCGTTCTTGCCCAGATTGGCCGCACGCTGCAGCTCGGCCTCGGTGAGCGTCTGCGTCTGGAGCGGCTGCAGGCCGCGGACGTCGTCCGCGCTGATGCCCAGGCCGTCGCCGACCCGCTGACCGAGCTCGTCCTCGGCCATGAACAGGTGCCAGACCATCCGCTCCTGGATCGGGCGCTCGGTCTGGGACAGACCGTCGATCAGGTTGGCCACCAGCTCGTCCTTCTCCCACTGCTCCGACAGCAGGTACCGCTGGCCGGCCTGCGTGTAGTCGTCGGTGCGGGGGATCCGCTTGCGGGTGAGCCGGCCGCGGATCTCCGGGCCCTGCTCGTCGTGCGTCGGGTACTCGGCCTCACGCAGACCGCCGAGGATCGACGGCTCGTAGTTGACGTGCGGGTTCTGTCCGGCACCGAGGTCCACCGCGTAGGCCATCTGACCGTCGCGCTGGTTGGTGGCGACCCGGGCGTTCTTGGCCGAGTTCACCGGCAGCTGCAGGTAGTTCGGGCCCACCCGGTAGCGCTGGGTGTCGGAGTAGGAGAACGTCCGGCCCACCAGCATCTTGTCGTCGGAGAAGTCCAGGCCGTCGACCAGGACACCGGTGCCGAAGGCGATCTGCTCGCTCTCGAGGAAGAAGTTCTCCGGCGTGCGGTTCAGCGTCATGGTGCCGACCTTGCGCAGCGGGAAGTCGTTCTCCGGCCAGGTCTTGGTGTCGTCCAGCGGGTCGAAGTCCAGCTCGGGGTGCTCGTGGTCGTCCATCAGCTGGACGTAGAGGTCCCAGGACGGGTACTCGCCACGCTCGATGGCCTCGTAGAGGTCCTTCGTGTGGACGCCGAGCTCCTTGCCCTGAGCGACCTCCGCGTCGGCCGAGGTCCAGGACTTCACGCCCTGCTTGGGCAGCCAGTGGTACTTGACCAGCTGGGTCTCACCGGCGGCGTTGACCCACTTGTAGGTGTTCACGCCGAAGCCCTGCATGGTGCGGTAGCTGGCCGGGATGCCACGCGGGCTGAGCACGAGCGTGATCATGTGCAGTGCCTCGGGCGACTGCGACCAGAAGTCGAAGACCCGGTTGGGCACCTGCCGGTCGAAGTTCACCGGGTCGGGCTTCTGCGAGTGGATGAAGTCGGGGAACTTGATGGCGTCCCGGATGAAGAAGACACCGAGGTTGTTGCCGACGAGGTCCCAGTTGCCGTCCTCGGTGTAGAACTTCACCGCGAAGCCGCGCGGGTCGCGGGTGGCCTCGGAGGAGTCGCGGCCACCGGCCACGGTCGAGAACCGGAGCGCGACCTCGGTCTCCTTGCCCTTCTCCTGGAAGAGCTTGGCGCGGGTGTACTTCGAGATCGGCTCGTCGCCGACGGTGCCGTCGGCCACGAAGACACCGAAGGCGGTGGCACCGCGGGCGTGCACGACGCGCTCGGGGATCCGCTCGCGGTCGAAGTGGCTGATCTTCTCGAGGAACTGGTAGTTCTCCAGGGTCGCGGGCCCACGTGCGCCCACCGTCCGCTGGTTCTGGTTGTCATAGACCGCGTGGCCCTGACGGTTGGTCAGAACGGCGCGGTCGGCCTCGCTGGCGGCCGGTCCCTGCGATGCGACATCGGTCATGCGATTGCTCCTCCTCGGATTTCGTGCTCGTGGATCTGCACTGACTCAGCCGGGGCCTCCAGCTGACCGTCCTGGAACTGACAGTCGCGGCAGAGACCCCAGAAGACGACCTCGGCCTCGTCGACGACGTAACCCGCCGTGTCCGAGGGCACCAGGCACGGAGCCGCACCCACGGCGCAGTCGACATCGGCGACCGCGCCGCACGAGCGGCAGACCAGGTGGTGATGGTTGTCCCCGACCCGCAGCTCGAACAGCGCGGGTGCTCCCGCCGGCTCGATGCGGCGGGCGATGCCCCCGGCGACGAGCGCCTTGAGCACGCCGTAGACCGCCTGCGGGGACAGGGACGGGTGCAGGTCGCGAGCACCGGTGACGATGCTGTCCGCGTCGGCATGAGGGCGCTCGGCGAGCACGCTCAGGACCGACAGCCGCGGCCGCGTCACTCGCAGACCCGCACTGCGCAGCTCGTGCGCCCAGGTCGTCTCCATCAGCTCCCACCCAACCCCCTTGTCTTGACTGAGTCAAGACAAGGACACGCCCACGGCGCGGTGTCGACTCACGTTGTGACGCCATCCCGACGCGGGACGGCTGGCTACGGACTTTCGGCGCCGAAAGTCCGGCAGCGTGTCAAGCGAAGACGATGGTGCGGGGCCCCTCGACGATGATGCGGTCCTCGACGTGCCAGGTCACCGCCTGGGCCAGCACCTGCCGCTCGACGTAGCGGCCCATCCGGCGCATGTCCTCGACGGTGGCCCGGTGGTCGATGCGGACGACCTCCTGCTCGATGATCGGACCGGCGTCCAGCTCCGGGGTCACGTAGTGCGCCGTCGCCCCGATCAGCTTCACCCCGCGGTCGTGAGCGGCCTGGTACGGGTTCGCGCCGACGAACGCCGGCAGGAAGCTGTGGTGGATGTTGATCAGCCGCTCCGGGAACCGGCTGCAGAAATCGGCCGACACGATCTGCATGTAGCGGGCCAGGACAACCAGGTCGACGCCCCCGACCAGCTCCAGTGCCGCCGCCTCGGCCTCCGCCTTCGTCTCCGGTGTCACCGGGACGTGGTGGAACGGGATACCCGCCCCCCGCGCGACCGGCTCCAGGTCGCGGTGGTTGGAGACGATGCAGGTGATCTCGGCCGGCAGATCTCCGGAGCGCACCCGGTAGATCAGCTCCTGCAGCACGTGATCGGTCCGGCTGACGAACACCGCCAGCGTCGGCCGGCGCGAGGCCTCGGTCAGCCGCCAGACCATCCCCCACTCCCCCGCCAGTGCGGCCAGCCGCTGCTCGAGCCCCGCCCGGCGCCCGGCCAGGTCGGCCAGCACGAACTCCAGGCGCAGGGTGAACGTGCCGCCGCTGGGGTCTGAGGAGTGCTGCTGGGAGTCGGTGATGTTCGCGCCGACCTCTGCCAAGAAGCCGCTGAGGACGGCGACGATGCCGGGCCGGTCAGGGCACCGGACGACCAGGCGCCCCACGTCGGTGAAGCGGGGATCGTTCTGACCTGCGGTGGACATGGTCGGAGATCGTCGCAGAAATGGCCACTTCTGTCGGAGGGGGGTCAGACCGCGGGCAGGCGGCCCCGTGTCGCACCGGCGACGTCGAACAGGTCGCCGTACTCCTCGACGCGGGCGAGGACGTCGTCAGTGGAGAAGCGCAGCGTCGCCGGGTCGGCGCCCTCGCGGACGGCATCGACCTCGTCCCAGCCGATCGGCGTGGACACCGTCGCCCGCGCCCGCGCCCGCAACGAGTACGGCGCCACGGTGGTCTTCGCCGGGTTGTTCTGGCTCCAGTCGATGAGCACCTTGCCCGGCCGGAGCACCTTCTCCATCCGCCAGACGACCGAGTCGGGCGTCTCGGCGGAGAGCTCCTGGGCCAGCGCCTTGGCATACCGGCTCGGGTGTTCCTGGTCGGCCGCCTCGATGGGCGCGTAGACCTGCATCCCCTTGGAACCCGACGTCTTCACGACCGGGTCGAGCCCGTCGGCCTCCAGCCGGGCGCCCAGCCGCTCTGCGACCGCACAGCACTCGACCAGCCCCGTCTCGGGGCCCGGATCGAGGTCGAGCACCAGCAGGTCGGGAAGCTCTGGCACGCCGTCGTCGTCGACCTGCCACTGCGGGACGTGCAATTCGAGGGCGGCGAGGTTGGCCGCCCAGGCGAGGTCGGCGACCGACTCGAGGACCACCATGTCCAGCGTCTCCCGGCCCGTCGAGCTGCCCGGGCTGGGGATCGTCACGCGGCGGACCCACTCGGGGGCATGCCGCGCGCTGTTCTTCTCGAAGAACGTCTGCCCAGCGACCCCGTCGGGCCAGCGGGTGAACGTCACCGGGCGGCCGGCCAGGTGCGGGAGCAGCACCGGCGCGATCCGGACGTAGTAGTCGATCACCTGCGCCTTGGTGAATCCGACCTCCGGGAACAGCACCTTCTCCAGGTTGGAGACCTGCAGCGTCCGCCCGTCGATCTCCACCCGCTGGCGACTCACGGCTCCATCACCACGTCGTCCGGCTCGAGGTCGTCGCGGACGCCGCGCCACGAGGGGTGGCGGAGCCGGCCGTCCGCCGTCCATACCGCGTAGGCGACGTCCCCGACCAGGTCGGGCTCGACCCAGTGCGCGTCCCGCGTGACCTCGCGCGGCAGGGCGCCGTGAAAAGGGGACGTCGACCGTGACGTGAGCATCCGCTTCAGGTTCTGCAGGTCCTGGTCGGTGAAACCGGTCCCGACGTGCCCCGCGTAGACCAGCCGTCCCTCGTCGTCCGGGACGCCGAACAGCAGCGACCCGATCCCCCCGGCCCGCCGGCCCTGGCCCGGCCGCCAGCCCCCGACGACGACCGCCTGCGAGCGGATGTTCTTGACCTTTCGCCAGTCGGGGCTGCGCAGGCCCGGGCGGTAGGCCGAGGCCAGCCGCTTGGCGACGACGCCCTCGAGCCCGTTCTCCTGGCTCGCGGCCAGCACCTGCGCCCCGCCCCCGGGGAACCACGGCGTGGCCACCCAGCGGTGACCGGCGAGGCCCAGTGCGTCCAGCCGCTCCCGGCGTTGCGCGTAGGGCACATCCAGCAGGTCCTCGCCGTCCCAGGAGAGCAGGTCGAAGACCAGATAGGTGACCGGTGCCCCGGCGGCCATCCGCGGCACCTCCGAGCCCGTGCGGTGCATCCGGTTCTGCAGGGCGCCGAAGTCCGGGCGGCCGGCGGCGTCCATGGCCACGATCTCTCCGTCCACGACCGCCTCGTGGCCGGTGAGCGCTTCCGGGAGCCGCCCCACCTCGGGATAGCGCACGGTGATGTCGGTGCCCTTGCGCGAGGTCAGCGCCAGGACGCCGCCGTGCACCGCGGCGATGGCCCGCACGCCGTCCCACTTGAATTCGTAGCCCCACTGCGCGTCGTCCTGGGCACCCGGCAGTTCCCCGGCGCTGGCGAGCATCGGCAGCGGTGCGTCGGGCCGTGTCTGCGCGGGCGGCGGCGTCGCGTCCAGCTTGCGCACGTTCCAGGTGCCGTCGTCCAGCCGGAAGAGGACGTACCGCCCGGCCAGCCGGGTGCCGTCGAAGGTGACGGTGATGTGGTCGTCGAGCCACTTCTCGGTGGCGTAGCGACCGGCGTCCCAGATGGTCACGTGGCCGCCGCCGTACTCGCCCGCGGCGATGCCACCGGCGAACGACGCGTACTCGAGCGGGTGGTCCTCGGTCGGGACGGCGAGCCGGTTGGTCCCGGTCTCGATCGGGGGCCCCTTGGGCACCGCCCAGCTCTTCAGGACCCCGTCGCGCTCCAGTCGGAGGTCCCAGTGCACGCGCTCACCGGTACGGCCGCGGGGGGTGTGGTGCTCCTGGACGACGAAGGTGTCGTCGTTCCCGGTCGGCAGCGCGCTGCCCGCGGCCGGGACGGGTTCGGCCGTCCGCGCGGGGTCCCGCTTCGCGCGGTACTCGGCGAGCGGGTCCTCCCGCCCGCCGCGCGGACGCGGCGGCACGTCAGGCGCTGCGGCGGGCGCGCTTGGCCGGTGGCTTGTCCGCGGTCGTCTTCTTCGCCGCAGCCGTGGTGCTCGTGCTCGCGGTCTTGCTCGGGGTGGCCTTGGTGGCGGTGGTCTTCTTCGCCGCGGCTGCCTTCTTGGCCGGCGCCTTCGTGGCCGGTGCCGTCTTCTTGGCCGGCGCACGCTTGGCGGGGGCCTTGGCGGCCGGCGCCTCCTCGTCGGAGTCGCCGTCCCCGGCGTCGTCGGCGGAGCCGCCACGGGCCCGCTCCACGCTACGGCGCAGCGCGCTCATCAGGTCGACGACGGCGGCACCGGAGTCGGGCGCTTCCGGCACCTGCTGCACATCGCCGCCGCTCTGCTTGGCCTCGAGCAGTGCGGTCAGTGCCTCGCGGTAGTCGTCGCTGAATTCGGTGGGATCGAATTCGCCGGTCATCGAGCCGATCAGCGCCTCGGCCATCTTCAGCTCCTGCGGCCGGACGGTGATGTCCTCGTCGAGGAAGGCGAAGTCGGGCCGGCGGATCTCGTCGGGCCAGCGCATCGTGTGCAGCACGAGTACGCCGTCCTTCACGCGCAGGGCGGCGAGCGATTCGCGCTGTCGGATCGCGATCTTGGTGATGCCGACCTGGCCGGCGTTCTCCAGCGCGTCGCGCAGCAGCACGTAGGGGCGGGCGGCCGGGCCGTCGGGCTCGAGGTAGTAGGTCTTCTCGAACATGATCGGGTCGATCTCGTCCTGGTCCACGAACTCCAGGACCTCGATCTCGCGCCGGGTGCTCAGCGGCAGGTCGTCGAAGTCCTCGTCGGTGAGGATCACGACCTGGCCGTCGGGCAGCTCGTAGCCCTTGGCGATGTCGCTGTACTCGACCTCTTCGCCGTCGATCGAGCAGACCCGCTTGTACTTGACCCGTCCCCCGTCGGTGGCGTGCACCTGATGGAAACGGATGTCCTTGTCCTCGGTGGCGGAGTACAGCTTCACGCCGATGCTGACGAGGCCGAACGACACAGGCCCGCGCCAGATCGATCGCATGCCGCCCCTTCCCAACCGGGCTCCGGACTCCGAGCCCCATGACGGACCCGTGGCCGGGTCAAGATCGCAGGATAGGTGCGGGCGGGTGCCCGCGGCAGGTCGACCGACGCGCGGCCTCCCCCGGACGGAGGACACGCCCGGCCGGGGAAGGACGCCGGACGCGGACCGCCCACCCCGCGAGGGGTCGGACGGAGACCGTCATTCTCCTCCGCCGACGCCTTCGGTGTCGGGCGCGAGCCCGCCGTTCTGGATGGCGTCGTAGGCGAACTGGAGGACGTCGGAGCCGGCCACCATCGTCATCGTCAGCGCCGCCAGGCGGGTCGCCTTCGGGGCAGTGACGTAGCCGAACACGAAGCCGGTCCCGACCCATTGGGCCAGGCAGAACGGGCAGGTGAGCAGCTCACCGACGGCGTGCTTCCCGCCACCGTGCTCGCGCACCTCCTCGGCGACCTCCGCGTGCCCCGAGGCGCCCTCGAAGCGGGTGAACGGCGCCCGGATCGGGGCGGTCACCGGGTCCTTGGCGATCCGGCGCGCCAGGCGGAAGGTGGCCACGGTCAGGAGCAGCGCGTCGCCGACGGGGATCCGCTCGGGCAGTTCCCGTCTCGACGCGCGCACCGCCGCCGCGGCCGCCGACACCAGCCCGACGTAGACGCCCATCGCGCCGAGGTCGCCGGTGAGGGGGCGTTCCTCACCGTTGGTGTACTCCCGCTTCTGGGTGCGGGCCCACCGGCGGACCGGAGCTCCGATCCGCTGGACCTCGTCTGCGAGCGACATGTCAGCGCGCTACCCCCTCCGGGGACGATGCAAGCCCGCACCCGGCAGACGTGCGCCACGGCACAGCCGCGCATGGCCGGGCAGGCGACGGGTAGGGCGGGAGTCAGACACCGGTCGGACGACCGGCCCTCGTCCCGCCGCGCTCCTGCGGCCCGGCGCGGACCCGTGCAGAAGGAGGCAGAGCCATGACGCAGCCCGAGGGGCAGACCGCCCGCGACATCTCCCTGGAGGACGACGGCATCCCCGACCTGCAGGACGGCGTGCCCGAGCAGGACTGGATGGAGGACCCGCAGTTCGCCCCGGTGCCCGGCGAGCGGCCGAACGCCAGCGTCGACTACGGGACCACCGCCGCGGAGCAGGCCGAGGGTGAGTCGCTGGACGGCCGGCTCGCCCGTGAGGTCCCCGACGACGCGCCGGATGTCCGCCCCGCGGAAGACCCGCGGCGGACCCAGGCCCAGCTCGAGCAGGATCTGGACACGACGCCCCCGACGGACTCGGGCACCGAGCGCACTGCCGACGACATCGAGGCCACGGCCGACGCCCCGGTCGGCGGGGAGGGTCCCGAGGAGAGCGCCGTCCACATCATCGACGGCTGACCGCCGCCGCACCCACCCCCCGGGGCGCCCCGCCCGGGGTCGGTTGGCACGTGCTCGTACGGTTGTCTACGTTTGTGATCGCGGTTCAGCAGGAAGCCGCGCCGGTTCCGGGCCCCACCCGGCGCCGACACCCGTTCGACCACCTGCGGAACCGGGGACGTCCAGTTTCCGGACCGCACAGCGGTAGATTGTCCGGGCGGTCCGCCGTCCGGGTACCGCCGAGAGGAGCACTGTCCGTGACCACTTCCGACCTGCCCGCCGAGGGGCAGCCCGACGTGTCCACCGAGGGCGCCGAGGCACCTTTCGACGACGTGATCACGCTTTCCACCTCCACCGGTGACGACGGCGTGGTGACGGTGACGGTCGTCGGCGAGGTGGACACGTTCACCGCTCCCGTGCTGCGTTCGACGCTGGACAGCCAGCTCGATCAGCAGCCGAAGGGACTCGTCATCGACCTGTCCGGCGTCCAGTTCCTGGGCTCCGCCGGCCTGGCCGTCCTCGTCGAGACGCAGAAGTCCTCGCGCGCGCGGGAGGTCTCGCTGAGCCTGATCGCGACCACCCGCGCCGTCACCCGCCCGCTCGAGGTGACCGGCCTGATCGACCTGTTCACGATCGTGGACAGCACCGCTCGCTGAACGACCGTCGGGAGACCGGCGCGCAACGACGAAGGCCCCGCCGAGAGGCGGGGCCTTCGTCGTTCGGCCCTTTTTCAGGCCGACAGCATCGCGCAGACCGCCGCTTCGAGCGCCTTCTGGGCCTCGCGGTCGTCGTCGGCCTGCGCCGCGTCGCCCAGGGCACCGGCCACGGTCTCGCCGTGTTCGAACCGGTCGACGACCCGGGGGTCGACGTAGCTGGCCTTGCAGACCGCCGGGGTGTTGCCCAGCTGCTCCGACACCCGCACGTACGCGGCCCGCACCACCTTCTTCCGGGCCGTCGGGCTCTTCGGCGTCGGCACCTCAGCGAGCGCGGCGGCCATCAGCACCGTCGCCGTCCACGTCCGGAAGTCCTTCGCGGTGATCTCTGCGCCGCTGATCTCCTTCAGGTAGGCGTTGATCTCGTCGCTGGTGACGTCCCGCCACGTGCCGTCGTCGAGTTGGTAGGCCAGCAGGTCGCCGCCGGCGTCCTCCGGCCGCTCGAGCAGTTGCCGGACGACGGTGGCGGTCGGGCGGTCGGTGATCTCCGCCTCGCGCTCGAGGCCGCCCTTGGCGGTGTAGGAGAAGAACGTCCGCTCGCCGCGCACGTGGACGTGCTCCCGTCGCAGGGTGGCCAGCCCGAAAGTCCCGTTCTCCTCGGCGTACTGCTCGCTGCCGATGCGGAAGGCACCGAGGTCGAGCAGTCGGATCGCGGTGGCCAGCACGCGGTCGCGGTTGAGCCCCCGGGTCCGCAGGCCTGCAGCGACGGCGTCACGGACGTCGGGCAGCTGACGGGCGATCTCCAGGACCCGCTCGTGCTTCTCCGCTTCCCGCCGGGCCCGCCACTGGTCGTGGTACCGGTACTGCAGCCGGTCTGCCGCGTCGACGCCCGTGGCCTGGATGTGCCCGTTCGGCCACGGGCAGATCCACACGTCGCGCCAGGCCGGCGGGATGGCCAGCCCACGGATCCGGTCGAGGCGGTCGTCCCTGATCAGCGTGCCGTCGACGTCGAAGTAGGCAAACCCGCGCCCGGCCCTGCGGCGCCGGTACCCAGGTCCGTTCACGTCGCTGCGCCGAAGTCTCACGCCCGGAGGATGTGCACCGGGCCGGTTCCCCAAACCGTCCGGACGTGAGACGTCCCCCGCCCGGGCTCAGCGCAGCTCGACCAGCCCGCCCAGTCCGCTGATCTGCAGGATGTGCCGGGTGACGCCGCCCTCGGGGGCGTGGACGACGAGCCGCCAGCCCTCGTCGCGGCCGATGCGGGCGATCGCGAGCACCACCCGGACGGCCGCGCTGCTGAACAGGGTGGCCCCGCCGAGGTCGAGCTCCACCCGGCCGGTACCGCCGTGGCTGGCCTCCAGGAGCCGGATACGCAACTGCTCGGCGCTGATCTCGTCGACCGCTCCGGCCACCGAGACGACCGGCCGCGGACCGTCGCGGTCGACGCTCACCGATGCGCCCGCGGTGGTCATCGGGTGGTCGGGATCGACATCCGGGGTGCGGCGGAGACGCACGCTCAGCGTGACCATCGTCCCCTGCTCCTGCTCCTCGAACATCACGGTGTCGACGAGCTGGCGCATGATCAGCAGGCCGCGGCCACGGTCGCCGGGGTCGCGGTCCGGCGGGCGCCAGGTCCCCTCGTCGCGGACGGTCACGGTGAGGACGCCGTCGACATCCACGTGCGCCCTGACGGTCATCGGGCCGGCCTCTGTGCCCTGGTAGGCGTGCTCGGCGGCGTTGGCGCAGGCCTCGCCGACCGCCACCATGACGCCGACCCGGTCCTGCTCGCCCATGCCCAGGCCGGTGAGCCAGCTGCCGAGGCGGCGGCGCACCCCCGGGAGGGCCGCGGGGACGGCGATCAGGTGCAGCTGCAGCGGTTCCAGCGCTGTCTCGCGGCGGTGGGCGACGAGAACGGCGACGTCGTCGGGCCAGCCCTGGGGCCGCCGCACGCCCTCGGCGACGGCGGAGGCCAATCCTGCCGCGGCGTCGGCCGCCAGCGCGCCGGGCGCCTGGAGCACCGACCGCGAGACGTCGGCCAGACGCCTCAGGGCCTCGCCCGGTTCGGGGGCGCTCCCGGCGATGGCCCCGTTGGAGAACAGCACGAGCGTGGCGCCCTGCTCCAGCACGTGCTCCGAGATCTCCGTCTTCACGTCGGGCAGGCTGCCCAGCGGCGGGCGCGGAGTGCCCGGGAGGAACGACGTCCGGCCGTCCGCCTGGACCACGAGCGGCGGCGGGTGGCCGGCCGCGCCGTAGGTCAGGACTCCGGTGCCGGCGTCCAGGACGCCGTAGAAGACCGAGGCCCCCTCGACGTCGTCCATCTGCGCGGCGAAGTCGTCCAGTGCGGCGAGCACCACGCGCGGCGAGGGGTCGCGCAGCGCGGTCGAGCGCATCGCCCCACGGAGCCGGCTCATCGCACTCGCGGCAGGCACGCCGTGGCCCACGGCGTCGCCGACGACGAGAGCAACGCGGCCGGCACCGAGCGGCACCGCGTCGTACCAGTCCCCACCGGCGGCCCGGGCCGACGAGGCCCGGTGATAACTGCCCGAGAGACGGAGGTCGGGGAGCATCGGCAACGACGGCGGCAGGAGGGAGAGCTGCACCTGCTCCATCAGGTCGACCGGGGGCCTCGGCCACGCCGAGGTATCGGTGGCGCCGGCGTCGGGTTCGAACACGAGCAGCACGCCGGGACCGCCGGCAACGCGCATGGGTCGCACGACCACTGTGGCCGAGGTGCCATGGTCGCCGAGCGGGCCACTGAGGGTCTCCGGTCGCCCTGTACGAAGGACGTCGTCGACCAGGTCTGCGACCGAGCGCCCGTCGACGAGAGGGAACTCGCCCCGGTTCGTCCCGAGCGCACGCGCCCGGGCGTTCGCCCAGACCGGTTCGGCGGCAACGCTGAAGCAGTAGATGGCTGCCGGCGCCGATTCCATCGCCGTCACCAGGGCAGCGGCAGCCGCGTCCCCGGCGGGGCCGGGGAGGGACGGCTCGTGGCCGGGAGTGGCGCTCATCTCTGGCCAGCCAATACCAGCAGTCAGGGCCCGGCAACCGCACCTCGCCACGACGTGGGACCGTGGGGTGAGCCACGTTTCGGTCCGGCACCGTCCCGGGTAACCGGGCAAGGTTGGGCGGAGATCAGGCGCAGGACTCGCGCCCCCCGCCGTTGCCCCGTCGGGGCACGTCAGGATGGACCGCCGCGACTCGAAGGCCGAGCGCGCCGGAACGAAGGAGCGGACAACGGATGGTCGACTCGAGGGGTGCCCTCGCTCAGGACGGGCGACGCGCGGAGCGGTTGGAGCTGCGGGTGCCGACCACTCCCACCCAACTGCCGGCAGTACGGGCCATGGCCGGTGACCTGGCGATCCGGATGGACTACGACCTGGACGCGGTCGAGGACCTGCGCCTGGCCGTCGACGAGGCCTGCGCGACGCTCGCCCAGATCGCGGACGGCAACGCACCGCTCACCGTGATCTTCGAGACGACCCGCGCCGGGCTGCACATCGAGGCCTGGGTGCCGACCGCCCAGGGCACCGAGGTGCCGCGCGACGGCTTCGGCTGGGCGATTCTGGCCACCCTGGTCGACGCCGTAGACGCCCGTCGGTCGACGCAGGCCGACGTTCCCGCGGGCGACGGCTCCGACACCCCTGTGGGTGTCATCGCCATGGACAAGTACCTGCCCGGTCAGCGGCCGACCGAGGTCGGGAGCGATGCCGGGCAGAACCTTTCGGTGGCACGGTGAGCCGTTCGCCGGCCACCGACGAGACGCCCGTCGTGGGGAGTTCTCTGCCTGACCAGAGGTCCGGAGCGACGCCGGGAACACCGGAGGACGACATCGCAGCACAGAACACACCCGCCGAGAGCGTGCCGGCCCCACGGGCCGAGGACGGCGACGGCGCACCGGCCGTCGACGCCGATGCACCCGCCGTCGAAGCCGATGTCGCCGAGGCCGAGGCCCTCGACGCCGAGGCCGTCGAGGCCGTCGAGGTCGAGTCCGTCGAAGGCGCGGTCGAGGCCGACGCGCCGCCGATCTCGGACAACCGACGCCGGGCGCAGCGGACCGCTCCGCTGTTCGCCGAGCTCGCGACGCTGGAGAAGAACGACCCTCGCCGCGAACGGCTCCGGGAGATTCTCGTCGAGGAGCACCTCCCCCTCGTCCGGCACTTCGCGCGGCGGTTCAGCAACCGCGGCGAGCCCTTCGACGACCTGTTGCAGGTGGGCACCCTGGGGCTGATCGCGGCGATCGACCGGTTCGACCCGACCCGCGGCGTGGAGTTCCTCTCCTTCGCCGTCCCCACGATCACCGGCGAGATCAAGCGGCACTTCCGCGACCAGGGCTGGTCGGTGCGGGTGCCGCGCCGGCTGCAGGAACTGCACCTGTCGCTCAACGCCGCGGTGGGTGAGCTGGCGCAGAAGAACGGCCGCGCACCGACCCCCTCGGAGCTCGCCGCTCACCTGGGTATCCCTCGCGCAGAGGTGCTCGAGGGGCTGGCCGTGGCCAACGCCTACCGCAGCAGCTCGCTCGACGAGCGACTCTCGGGCGAGGACGACTCCCCCACCCTCGCAGCCACTCTCGGCGAGGAGGACGCCGCACTCGAGGGCGTGGAGTACCGCGAGTCGTTGCAGCCGCTGCTGGCGACCATCCCCGCCCGCGAGCGCCGCATCCTGATCCTGCGGTTCTTCGGCAACATGACCCAGTCGCAGATCGCGGCCGACATCGGCATCTCGCAGATGCACGTGTCCCGGCTGCTCAGCCAGACGCTGGCCAAGCTTCGCGAGGGGCTGCTCAAGGACTGACCGACGGTCGGTGCACGAACCGAATGGCGGTCCGTGCACCGAACGACGTCACTCCGGGGGCTGTGGCTGGGTGCCCTGCGGACGAACCTCGTCGGCTGCCTGCGTGAGCGACGGCGTGGCCGGCATCTCGGGGACCGGCAGGCCGGCATCGAGAATGCTCGAGAGCTCGATCTTCGCCTCCCGCTGTTCGGCCGCGGGCGGCAGCTGCGACTCGAACCAGCCGCTGGTGTCCATCTCCGCCGTCGGCGTCGAGGTGCCGTTGGGCGAGGCGCCCACGTCGAGCCAGGACTTCCCTTCCTCGGCGCCACCGAGGCGGGACAGCCCCTCCAAGGCCTTGCTGAATTCGCTGGGCACGATCCACATCTTGTTGGCGTCACCCTGCGCGATCTTCGGCAGCGTCTGCAGGTACTGGTAGGCGAGCAGGCCCTGGTCGGGCTTGCCGTCGTGGATGGCCTGGAAGACGGTCTCGATCGACTTGGCCTGGCCCTGCGCCTGCAGGAACAGCGCCGCGCGTTCACCCTCGGCGCGCAGGATCCGGCTCTGCCGCTCGGCCTCTGCCTCGAGGATCGCCGACTGCTTCTTGCCCTCGGCCGACAGGATGGCCGCGGCCTTCTGACCTTCGGCGGTGGTGATCGCCGACTGCCGGGCACCCTCGGCCGTGAGGATGATGGCGCGCTTGTCACGGTCGGCACGCATCTGCTTCTCCATCGAGTCGCGGATGGAGGCCGGCGGGTCGATGGCCTTGATCTCGACGCGGGCCACCCGCAGGCCCCACGGACCGGTGGTGCCGTCCAGGACCTCGCGCAGCTGACTGTTGATCCCGTCACGACCGGTCAGCGCGCCCTCGAGGTTGAGGCCGCCGACGACGTTGCGCAGCGTCGTGGTCGTGAGCTGCTCCATGCCGGTGATGTAGTTCGCGATCCCGTAGACGGCCAGCCGCGGGTCGGTGACCTGGAAGTACAGGACGGTGTCGATGCCGACCTGCAGGTTGTCCGAGGTGATGACCGGCTGGGGCGGGAAGGAGATGACCTGCTCGCGCAGGTCGATGGTCGCCCGCACCCGGTCGACGAAGGGCACCAGGATGGACAGGCCGGGCGACAGCGTGCGGCTGTAGCGGCCCAGTCGCTCGATCACCTTGGCCTGGGCCTGGGGGACGATGGTCACGCTCTTGGCCAGCACGATGATCACGAACAGCGCGATCACGATCAGGGCGATGAGTGCGGGTGTCACGGAAGGCTCCCTTCCTCGGAGTCACCCACGATCCTGCCCCCGGCGCGAGCCCGGGTCACGTTCCGGCCGCGCCGTTTACTCCAGCGCATCACCGACGACGGCCGTGGCGCCGTCCACCTGCAGGATGCGAACCGTCTCCCCGACGGCGAAGCTCTCGCCGCTGTGCTGGGTGCGGGCGCTCCACTCGTCGGCCCCCATCCGGATCCGTCCGCTGGAGGAGTCGATCTCGCGGGTCACCTTGGCGGTGCGGCCGATGAGGTTGTCCACGCCGTCGAGCTGCAGCGGTGTCCGCTCGGTGAGGTGCCGCCGGGCGATCGGGCGGACCAGTGCCAGCAGCACACCGGAGATCACGATGAACGCCACCATCTGGAGCACCGTCGTGCCACCGACGAGGGCCACGGCCGTGCCACCGAGCGCGCCACCGGCGAACATCAGCAGGACCAGGTCCAGGCTGACGACCTCACCGGCGGCGAACAGGCCCGCGGCGATCAGCCAGAGCAACCACGCAGCCATGTCCGCAGTGTCCCAGACCACGCCCCTGGCGGTGGGCCTCGTCTCACCGTGGTGTCGTCCCCCGGAGAAGGTCCGGAACCCGTCGTAGCCTCGCTGCGTGCACGACTTCCCCGCAGGCCGGTTCGCGGTCTGGGCGACCGCCTGGCTGAGCGGCCGCGCGTCCTACGACCTGGCCCTCGACGCACTGACCGGCGACACCGCGCACCGGGTGTCCGGGCTCCCCGACACCGACGAGGCCGTCCCCCTGGGCTGGGCGCTGACCGCGCTGCGGAGTCTGGGCGAGCGACGCTTCCGGCTGGTGCTGCCGGTGCCCGGCGACGTCCGGGGCCTGCCCGCCGTCCCGGGCCTGGTCGCCGTCGCCCTGGAGTCGGGCCAGGCCGCCGTCGGCGAGCGGCTGGCCCTGGTGCCCGAGCCCCTCGGTCCCGAGGTCATCGGCTGGACGGCGTTCCCCCTGGACGGCGCCCCACCGGTCACGCCGCCGGTCGAGGGGACTCTCCGCGCCGTTTCCGGAACCCTCGACCTTGCCGTCGGCGACACCGCCCGGACGCTCGCCGGGCTGGACCTGGCGCGCTGGAACCCCGAGGTGCCGGCACTACTGGCCGGGCTGGGGAGGACGACGACGGCGCCCGCCCTCCCCGATGACCACGACCCGCTCGCGGTCTCCGTGCTCGGCCGCGCCCAGCGGCTGGCCGCCGTCCTCGATCTTGCATCGGCCGACGCACCGGGTGCCGCGGTCAACCACGCGCAGGCCGCCGCCCGCGACACCGCGCTGCGTCCCTTGGCGGATGCCGTCCGCGAGGCGACGAGCGCCGCCTACAACTATGTTCCTCGTCGTCCTCCGGCCGACACCGCAGCCAGGTAGCGTCCCCCGGCCGCGCTGAACCGACCCGCCGCGCCTGCGCGGGACCCTCGGCCAGTACCGCGTCAAGCACAGTCCGCCCTGAGCGGCCCACTGAGAGACAGGCCCACGTATCGGCGCGCGCGGTATCGGCACTTACAGGACAACCTGAAGGTGCCGGCCGTTCGCAGAGTCAGACCGGGCGGAAGAACTCCATCCAACGCTAGCGCGCCACGCGGTAGCGGAGGTAGACGACTCTCGAGCTGAAGGTGCGGGTCTCGACGAGTTCGAGATCCACCCGGCGCTCGCGCTGGGGAAAGAACGGAATGCCACCGCCAACCAGCACCGGGTAGACCCTGGCCCGGTACTCGTCGATGAGACCCAACGCAGCCGCCTCGGCGGCGAGAGTCGCGCCACCGATCGCGATGTCGCCCTCCCCCGGCTCGGCTCGCAACCGCTCGATCTCCTCCGCCAGGCCGCCGGAGACCAGGCGGGCATTGCCCTGCACCGCCGACAGCGTGGTGGAGAACACCACCTTCGGGAGCGGCTTCCAGAGCGCGGCCCACTCGAGCATCGAGTCGTCGAGCGATGGATCCTGGTCGGCGGTCTCCCAGTACAGCATCGTCTCGTACAGCCGTCGTCCCAACAGGTGGACGCCGACCTCTCGTATCTCGTCGGTGACGAAGCGAAAGACATCCTCGTCGGGCGCCGTCCAGTCGAAGTCGCCGTCCGGCCCGACGATGTAGCCGTCAAGCGAGACGCCCATCGAATAGGTCACGCTGCGCATCAGCAGTCCTCCTCGGGTAACGGGTTCGACTCGACCCCGAGGATCACGTGCCCCGCGTCGGCAAGGGCGTTCACGGCGCGCTCCGCGTCTTGCGAGTGCCACCAGACCTCACCGTTGGCATCGACGTGGGCCGACTCAGCCACGTCATGAGGGAGCGCGGCGAGGGCATCAACGGCGGGCACGAGCGCACGGTATCGCCGGTTATCGTGCGACCGGCTGGCGCTCGGCGGCTGCGATGGTCAGCCAGTTGCCAGGTGCCTGGCGCGCCGGGATGCGGTGCGGCGGCGCAGTTGTGCCTGAGTCCGGTACATCGACCCCAACCAAGATCGACTTGATAGGGACGCATCCAGTAAGCCGCTCTCCAACGGCGATTGCCTTGTTCGGCTCCGCGAAGGAATGTCTGAAGCCCCCTTCTGTCCTGCGCGGCCCCATTCAGGGACATCGGTCCCGTCCAGAAGGTTTGGCCCGCGCCCCACGGCTTCTGAGAGGCTGGCAGGGTGCAGAACGAGGCGTCACCGACTCGAGCGGAGGGCCGTCATGACGATCACCTGGATCACCGAGGAGGACCGCCAGCGGGCTACTGAGGTCCGGCGCGAGCGCTTCGAGCGGAATGAGCTGATGACGTTGTTCTGCCGGTGGCTGCTGGCTCGCGCCGGGCACGACGGTCCGGTGACCGTGCCGGAGCTGACGCCGGAGACGGAGGCGCGGCTGCTCAGCCTGCTCCGGCGGGGACGGCCGTGAGGCTAGCCGGGGTACGGACTGGCCGCTCCTGTGGCAGCGGAACAACCAGCGCGGGCTCGTGGGCGGCCGGGTCTGGTACCGCGTCCGCCAACCTTCGCCCAAGCGGCCCACTCTGGGACACGTCTGTGTCCATGTGCTCGGTGTCGGGGGCGGGTCAGTCCGGCGATCGCTCGCTCGACGTTCCTTGGACACGAGGGGGCCGGCCGACGGAACGTCACGACGCGAGTCCCCTTCAGCCTCGTGCGAGCAGCTGTTCGCCGCCGTCCTCCGCCGTGCAGGGCTACTCAGACGCCGCCGCTGATCGCCATCGGTCAAGGCTCACCGGACCACTGTGGGCGCGTCCTTCTCACCCCGCCGGCCGGACGGGAAGATGGTTCGGCGGCCAGCTGTCCGCCGATCGGAGGACGGCATCTCATCCGCCGGTCGCCGGCCGGACCGCCCGCCTCGGTCAGCAGTCTCGGGACGCCATCGGGATCCGCCCGGCCAGGCTGCGAGGTGCGCGTCATGAGCATCGCGGTTCTTTCCGGCCCGCCGGTCCCGACCGAGCCGGTCCTGCCTCCGATCGGGACTCCTGCTGGAGCCTCGGTCCTCCGGCCCAAGCGGGGCCGGCGGATGGCGGCCCACGCCGCCGTCCCGACGCACCGGGCGATGCTGCCGTTCCTGCGCTGGCTGGCGTTCGTGCTCGCCGGCAACGTCGTCGCTGCCGCGCACGTATTGGCCAGCGACAGCTCCGTCCCGTCCGCGCTGACGTACACCGTCACCGCGGCGAGCATCAACATCGGGCTCGCCGCGCTGGTACGGCAGGAGTACATCGTCAACGTCCTGTTCCGGATGGCGACATCGGTTCCGCTCCGCTGGCCGCTGCGAGTCCGCTCGGCGCTGGCGCAGGTGTACCAGTTCAGCGGCGGGGTCCACGTCGGCTGCGCCCTGTCGGTCATCGGTTGGTTCACCGCCTTCACGGCGCTGACCGCGGGTGGCGTGGTCACCGGCCCGAAGAGCGGCCCGGAGATCGTTCTACTGGCCGTGGCCGCCGCGATCCTGGCCGTCCTCGGCGGCATGGCGGTGTGCGCGCGTCCGACCGCGCGCGAGCAGCGCCACAACCGGTACGAGCTGACCCACCGCTACGGCGGCTGGCTGTCCGTGGTGCTCTTCGCCGTGCTGACCGTGTTGATGTCAGCGAGCTCCGGTGGCTCCGTCGTTGCGGGGCTGGCCTCGTCGCCCGGTACGTGGATCGTGCTGGCTGTCGCCGTCTTCGTCGTGACCCCATGGCTGCAGCTGCGCCACGTACCGATGTCGGTCGTCACGCCGTCCGACCACGTGGCGCTGGTCACCCTCGATCGTGGACGGCGGGTACGGCCCGGCACGGCGAGCCGGATCGCCCGCCGGCGGCTCGGCGAATGGCACGCCTTCGCCGACATGCCCACGAGCGACGCTCACGCCTCCCGGATGGCGGTCTCCCGCGGGGGTGACTGGACTGCCCGGTTCATCGCCGACCGGCCGCAGTCGGTATGGCTGCGCGGCGTCCCGACGGCCGGCGTCGTCACGGTGGCTCGGCTGTTCAACCGGGTCGTGTGGGTGGCGACCGGCAGCGGGATCGCGCCGTGCCTGCCGCAGCTCCTCTGCGACCCCACGCCCGCCCGGCTGGTGTGGGTCACCCGCAACCCCGAGCGCACCTACGGTCCCGAGCTGGTGGGGGAGATCCTCGCCGCCCAGCCGGACGCCATCCTGTGGGACACCGACTCGCACGGCCAGCCCGACCTGGCCGGGCTGGCCTACCGCGTATGCCGGGAGACCGGCGCCGAGGCGGTCATCTGCATCTCGAACAAGAAGACCACCCTGCGGCTGGTGGCGCAGCTACGGCAGCGGGGCATAACCGCCGTCGGCCCCATCTGGGACTCCTGAGCGGCGCCGCTCGACGGGCGACCGAGAGCGACACGAGGCCGAGGCCTGCGTCGCGCCGCGCTCATGCACGTGCTCCCCGCTCGTAATGGGACTGCAAGGCGGCACCTTCGGTCGACGGCACACAGAGATCTTGCCGGATCGGCGTACCTGTGCTGCCCGAATCCGCCGATGCGAACACGTGGGCGGGCTGGCTTCTCGGCGTCCTGAAGCCGCCTGGTGTCGCTGAACGGCCCACTAAAGGGACACTGCTTCGGTGTTCCACCCCGTGATGTGCGCCTTCTGCGGCGAGTCTGTCGAGAAGGCTGAACCTGACCCTTGCGCGCTGATCCTGCTCACGAACTGGCGTAGCCTGAGCCAAGACCAGGCGGAGCAACAGTTCTTCACCCATGCCGCGTGCCTGTTGAGCCGGATGTATTCCGAGGTTGTTGCGGAGGCGGGCGTCCTGCATCAGCGCAACGAGCTTCGTCCGTAGCGGAGCGGCGTCTCTGAGCGGCCCACTCAGGGACGGCCACACGGGGAAGCTAGCCTCCGCTCGTGACGCGCGGACAGGTCAAGGTCGAGCTTTCGTCCGATGTGGCGCTTGTCCTGTTCGAGTGGATCGAGCGCCAAGCAGACGACGGGTGGTTCCGACTGTCGGACGCGCACTCGGGCGAGCTCGGTGCGCTGACCGTGTTGGCTGGAGCGCTGCAGTCCAAGCTGGTGGAGCCCTTCAAGGCCGAGTACGTCGAGATGGTCGAGGCAGCCCGGCAGCGACTCGCTGATCGATACGGCATCGAACCGCCCAAGTAGCGTCCCGGCGACGTCGAGGTGTCCCTGAGCGGCCCACTTAGGGACATATGGGCACGGGCCCCGAGCATGGGCGGCACGTGGGGTGAACAAGCGTAGGTTGGGCCGCTGCTGAAGTAGTGCTGAACGGGTCAGCGTTTACCTGGGCTCGACGCACCTGTCTCGGCCTGCGGCCGGGTCAATTCCCAGATGATGAGCTCCTCATGAAAGGCTTTCAGCAGCCGGTCGTAGGCCGACCGCACTTCTTCATCACTCACGGCTTTGTCGGCCGGCACGAATCTGTCGTCCCAGTCCGTGGGCCAAGTTTTCCCTTTGGCAGCCTTCCAGGCTCTCCTGCGATCACCGAGCGGACTCATCAGACGAGCTCTCAAGCGCGCGTCTTGGTCCGCGCCGGCGTACTCGCTGAAGCAGGTTCTGATGAAGGCCTGATAGGCCTCCACGGTCTGCGTGCTGAAGAAGGCCCGCGTCGTATGCATGATCCTGTCGCAGTCACGCTTGCGAGCCACCATGTCGACAGGCGAAAAGTCTTTCCAGGGTCCTATGAAGGAAAAGTAGCAGTAGATGTCGTTCAGCTTCTGCGCCACTTCGCCATAAACCTTGATCCGCTCTTCGACGACCTTTTGCTTCGCCCAACGAGCCTCGTCCAAACGTCGTGTCGAACGTGTGACTAGATACCCGAGTAAGAAGACTGCAATCGGGGTGAGCGCTTGGAGGAGGAGCTTGGTCAGTTCCAGCACGGTCCACTCGCCGGCCGGTAACGCCACGGCGACCTCTGAAGACTGCAAGGCGACCCCCCCGGGACTGCAAGGTCATGTTCCCCTCGCCGCACAGCGTGATGGTAGACCCGTGGTGGTCTTCCCGGGAACGCTAGTTCAGCCAGGGCCTCTCATCAGAATCTTCTCGACGCTCACAGCCTCTTCACGCGTGCGCCTGACGGCGGTAAAGTTCTTGAGTGGATCTGCGCATCACCGAGGACGCCGTAGATGTCCTGACTGTGGTGACGACGATCATCGATCATGCTGGCGAGATGCCGCGGCCCGAGTCGGTCCATGAGCTGCTCAGCAGGTCGATGACTGATGGAAGCTATCGCTTCTTTCTGGGGCGGGACGACGTCGGCCAAGTTGTTTCCTGTGGCGTCGTGACGTTCATGACGCTACCGATGGCCGAAGATCACGTACTTGCCGTCGAATTGCTGTGGGTCCATGGCGGTGACGGCGAAGTCGAAGACCTGGTGTGGCGTGCGTTGATCAAGTTCGCTCAACGTCTCGACTTCAGGGGCGTGGTCATATCCCGCTACTCGGTCAACAACGAGGAAACGTTGAGCAATCTATTGCAAGGGGGCGCAGTCGAGGGGTGCCCTGTCGCCGTCGAGGAGTTGTGGCTACAGAAAGTCGGAAATGTGGACCCGGTCACTACGGCGTTCTGTGTCGACGAAGTGACCGGTGCGGTCTTCAGAAGCGTACCGGTCGCCGCCATCGGCACGCGGAGCTACTTCATAGATGTTGCGGGCGTGGAGTACGAGAGTGATGGTCCGCTATACCGGGGAGACGGGCGACTGAACCACTGGGCGTGCAACGACCTTCGCGACCTGGCGAGAACCGTGCGGGCTCGGGGCATTTCACCACGACCCCGTGAGTTCCCGCGTGGCTCGGACAAGGAATTCGAGGGCACGATCGCGGAACAACTCCTACATCAAGGCTACGTCGGGCAAGGCGCAGTCTCGCTCTCGGCCTCTTTTGCTATCGCCGCTCGGTACGCCACTCACGGGGGGAATCGTCCGGCCGGTTTGGTCGTCAAGGTTGATCCGCATAAACTAAGAACATGCACAAGAGTTTTCAGCGCGGAAGGGACACTTGCGCGCGCCTGCCCTTGGATCCCATCGGACGCATGGTCACAATTCACAAGAATCGTACAGGCGCTGGAAGGTGACCTGGTCACCGCTGGCAAGCTAATGGAGACGTGGCACGAAGAAGCATGGCGTCGGGCGGAAATAGGTCTGGGCTCACTTCTTCCACCGCCAGACCTCGTGTCAGCAATGCCGAGGCAGGCTCAGGAGGCTCTGAGCAGCCGAAGCATTGATGATCAAGACCTTCTGCGCGCATTTGCGGTATTCGAAGAATTTGCCGAGTACGCGCAGGGTCGGATCGGCTCGGTGGACTCGATCCAGCTAGGCGAGGGTGGCTCCGACCAGGTAGACACCCAGCGCGTTGACCCGATGGCGTACTTTCTCGTATTCGATGAGATCCACGACGCAATCGGCGAAGCCCGACCAGACTGGGAAGTCGGCTGGGATGACACGCCATACGGATACATCGCCAAAACTTTCAGAGATTCCGAGGTCCTTGTTGCCGGCGCCATACCTGCTCAGGCCATCACTGACTGCTACGTCGTGAGGCCCGACGGCACGCGGGACGACGTCGCTTTCAGTGAATGATTTGCGGGTGGCTTGTCGAGTCCTTTC
>JAOPWM010000097.1 GCA_025965695.1 Blastococcus sp. | reverse complement strand
GCAGGCGAGCCTAGCCGGGCGCGCCCCGGACCGCCCGCTCCCGCCGTCACCCGCTCGGGCCGCGCCCGGGTGCCCAGCGACCGGCCGTCGGCGAACGGGTCGCGACCGGTGCGGCCGGTCTCGACCCGGGCGAGGAACGCGTTGAACGCCCCGGTGCCCGGCGCGGGGCTGGCCAGCGTCCCGGTCACCTCGACCAGCCTCGTGCCCGGCTTCTCCATCCAGCGCAGGATCAGTTCCGTCTCGTCGACCGAGGCGGCCAGTTCGTCGTCCGGTCCGGTCGGCGTCTCGGCGGTCAGCAGCAGGCCGGCCAGGGTCGAGCGCACCGAGGTGGCGTGCGGTGCGCCACCCGCCGCGACCAACCGGCCCCGGCGGACGACGGACAGGTGCCACCCGCCCGCACCGTCGGGGCGGGCGATGGCCAGTTCGGTTACGGCCGCCAGCGACTCCAGCCGCTGCCGGCGCCGGACCGCCCGCACGAGCACCGCAACCCGGTCGCGGAGCATCGCGGCGTCCTCGTAGCGCTCCGCGGCGGCCAGTCGGTCCACGCGGGCGAGCAGCGGCGCCACCAGGGCGGAGGGGTCGTGGTCGACCGCCGCACGGAACACCGCGGCGATGGTGGCGTACTCGTCCACCGACTGCGCCCCGGTGCACGGCGCGCCGCAGCGGCCCATGCCGGCCAGCGCGCACGCGGTTCCAGGCACGCGCGGGGAGATCCGCGTCGTGCACTGGCGCAGCGGGAGGGCCTCGTGGACGGCGGCGACGGCCGCGTCGGCGGCGCGCCGGTCGGGGAACGGGCCCAGGAACACGCCGGTGCCGGGCCGGACGCGGCGGACGACGGACAGCCGGGGGAAGGCCTCCTCGGTCAGGCGCACCCACAGTGCCCGTTCGGGGAAGCGGGAGCGACGGTTGTACCGCGGCTTGTGCTCGGCGATCAGCCGGAGCTCACGGACGGCGGCCTCGAGGTCGTGCGCGCAGGGGATCGCGTCGACCCGCTGGGACAGCGCCACCATCTCGGTGATCCGGCTGCGCTGCTCGCCGGCGGAGAAGTAGCTGCGCACCCGGCTACGCAGGTCGTTCGACGTCCCGACGTAGAGCGGCTCGTCGCGCGGCCCGCGGAAGAGGTAGACGCCCGGCCCCCGCGGGACGGCGTCGGCGAGGTGCCGCTTGCGCAGCCGCTCCGGGTCCACCTGCCGGGTGAGCCCGGTCAGCTCTTCCAGGGTGGTGATGCCGAGCGGCCCCAGTCGCTCGAACAACCCGTGCAGGACGTCGACGGTCGCGCGGGCGTCGTCCAGGGCGCGGTGCGTGGGCGACGTCGTGGCGGAGAAGTAGGGAGCGAGGGTGGCCAGCTTGCAGTTGGGCACCTCGTCGCGGCTCAGCAGCCGACGGGCCAGGACGGCGGTGTCGACGGACGCCGCGGGCGGCCAGGCCACGCCGGTCTCCGCGCAGGCCGCCTTCAGGAAGCCGAGGTCGAAGGGCGCGTTGTGGGCGACCAGGACGGCGCCGCGGGCGAACTCGAGGAAGGCCGGCAGCACCGTGCCGATGCGTGGCGCCGCGGCGACCATCATCGAGGTGATGCCCGTCAGGACGCTGATGTAGGGCGGGATCTCCCGACCCGGGTCGACCAGGGTCTGGAACTCGCCGAGCACCTGGCCCCCGCGGACCTTCACCGCCCCGATCTCGGTGATCGCGCTGTCCTTCGGCGACCCGCCGGTGGTCTCGAGGTCCACGACGACGAACGTCACGTCCGCGAGCCGGGTGCCGAGCTCTTCGATCGACACCTGTTGGTAGCGGTCGATAGCGGCTGAGAAGGGCACGGACGGACGGTAGGTCGGGGTAATGACACTCTTGTGATGCCGCGCCGGGACCGGCGTCCGCACGGACGGGTGCAACCCGTCCCTCGGGTGGGGGAAGAGCGCCCCTCACCTGGCGGTTCGTCCGCGAGCAGGACACGATCTGTGCCGGTGGGCCGCGCTCGGCGCCCCGATCGCAGAGGTGGTCCGATGCTCCCGCGATCCCCGTGGCGCACCCGAGGGACGGCGGGAGTGGTCGCTGCGGCGGTCGCCGCACTCGTGCTGGCCGGCGGCAGCCCCGCCGCAGCCGAACCCAGCGACCAGCCCGGTGGTACGTCAGGGGTGCTCGACAGCCGGGCGCTGGATGAGTTGCAGAAGCGCGCGGCCGAGGTGCAGAGCGGGTTGCAGGCACAGCAGGGCGACGTGGCCGCGGCCCGCGACGCTCTGACGCAG
Organism: Blastococcus sp.; assembly: GCA_025965695.1. GTDB lineage: Bacteria > Actinomycetota > Actinomycetes > Mycobacteriales > Geodermatophilaceae > Blastococcus_B. The sequence goes on along the minus strand of JAOPWM010000097.1, from coordinate 5,125 downwards.
GCGGAACAGGCGGTCGCGGACGCGCAGCAGGTCTTCGACGACGCCCGGAGTGAGCTCTCGGGCTATCAGGAGGTCGTGGCCGGTTATGCGTCGGCTCTCTACCGGGACGGGGGTGCGCTGACGCCGTTGACGCTGCTGCTCTCCGGGGGCGACCCCGGCGACGTGCTGTCGGCCATGGCCTTCCTCGACGTGGTCGACGCGCATGCCGCCGAGGTGATCGGCGCGGCGGAGACGATGCGGCAGGCGGCGCTGGACCAGCAGCAGCGGGCGCGCGCGGCGCTGGAGCAGGCGCGCGCACGGCAGGACGAGGTCGCAGCCCGGGTCGCCGAGCTCGAGGCGGCGGCGAGTGCGGTCACCGACGAGCTCGACGCCGCCCTGGGCGACGTCGACCGTCAGCTGGCCCAGCTGCAGCAGGAACAGGTCGACGTGAACACCCGGACGGCGGCCAACTGGCAGCGCTATGTCGATCAGCTGACCGCGGCGGGGATCGTCCCCCCGCCTGCGGCCCAGCTGAAGGATGCGCCCGCCGGACTGCCCGCGGGCATGGTCCCGGTGGCCGCGGCCGGTGGGGGAGCGCAGCAGGGTGCGGCGCAGCTCCCGCGCCGGCCCACGTCACTCCTCGTGCTGCCCGCCGAGACCCTGGCCGCGGTGAGCGGGGCGATGAAGGCGCTCGGACTGCCCTACGCGCCCGGTACCGCCGGCCCGGAGTCCTGGGACTGTGGATCGCTCGTGCAGTCGGTGTACGGGGCCGCGGGAATCTCGCTGCCGGCGACGCAGGCGGACCTGTTCGCCGTCACGACGCCGGTCGACGCCGCCGACGTGCTCCCGGGCGACCTCGTCTTCCTGGGCAACGCCGAGTCCGGTCTGGGGCACGTGGGCATCGCGCTGGACCCCAGGACGATGCTTGCTGCCGATGCCCGTGCGGGCGCCGTCGTCGTGCGCACCCTGCCCGTCGACCAGGTGCTGGGCATCGGTCGCCCGAGCCTGGAACAGCGGGCTCCCGTGCCCGCGCCGGGCCCCAGCGGTGGCGCCCTCCGCATGGAGTGCGGCAACACCGTCTATCCGCCGAGTTACGACGGGGCCCGTCAGTGGGGCGGGTATCCCAATGGGCTCATCCCGCCCAGTGCCATGTGCCCGCTCGGGGTGGCCGGTCACTCGCTCCGGTGCGACGCCGCGGCTGCCTACCGCGCGATGTCGGCAGCCTTCGCGGCGGCGTTCGGGTCGCCGATCTGCATCACCGACTCCTACCGCACCTACGCCAGTCAGGTCAGGCTCTACGGCCAGAAGCCGACCCTGGCCGCCGTCCCCGGCACCAGCAATCACGGCTGGGGGCTGGCCGTCGACCTCTGCGGGGGCATCGAGAGCTACGGCACCGCGCCCTACAACTGGCTGAAGGCCAACGCCGGCCGGTTCGGCTTCCTCCACCCCGACTGGGCCGAGCCCGGCAACGGGCGCGAGGAGCCGTGGCACTGGGAGTACGCGGGGACCTGAGTCCGACGCCACTCGAGCCGGCAACGCCGGAATTGTCGGTGGCCGCTCCTACCGTGCGGACAACTCACGGAGGAGAGAATCCATGTTGATCGACTGCGACACCTGCACCGCGCGGGGCACGGGCTGCGCCGACTGCGTCGTCACCGTCCTGCTCGGCGCACCGCCGGGCTGGCAGGGCATCGACCCGGTGGTGGTCCCGATGACGGGCCGCGCCCGCACCGCCGTTCCCGAGGGCGACGTCCACACGCATTCCGAGGCCGCCGCGGAGGACGTCGTCGTCCCGCCGCCGGGCGTCGTGGTGGACTTCGACGAGGTCGAGCGCCGCGCCGTGCGCGCCCTGGCCGATGTCGGGCTGGTGCCTCCGCTCCGGCACCGGGGCGCCCCCGGAGAGGGCGCCGGCGGCGGTCGTCGCACCGGCTGACAGGGGCGGACGGACCGGTCCGCGTCAGGTCACATTCGGGTAACGGTGGCCCGCTGACCAGCGGCGACGACGGCGTTCGCGAGCTTGGTCACACTTGTCCCACCGCCTTCCGTTTGTCACAGCAGCATCACGGTCGTTAGGGTCGTCGCCGTTCGACCGAGTGGTCGTCGCCCGTCGAAGGGTGGCCTCGGCCGGGCACCGCCGAATTGCCCGAAGGCGCCTCAGTGGCGTCGGACGGCGAACCGGGGACCCACCGCAGTCCTGGGGTGAGTTCCCCTGTAGGGCCGGCTCGCCGGTGTGCAGGGGATAGGGCCAGTCTTCCCAGCCCGAACCCGTCAGCTAACTCGGTAGGCGGTTGCAGAGGAAGAAACGGAGAGCCGCCGCTCGTGGCGACCCCTCACGCTGTACTGACGCATGTCCATGAACAGGTTCCCGCCGCTCCGGTCGGCCGTCGTGCGCCTCGGCGCTTCGGTCGGGTCCGCTCCGGTCTGCTGATCGGGGCCGCCGCAGCCCTGACGGTCACCGTGCTTCCAGGCACCGCATCCGCGGACCCTGTGGCCGACGCCGCCCAGCTCGTCGCCGACGCCAACCACCAGCTGGAGGTCGTCACCGAGCAGGTCAACGAAGCCCGCGTCCAACTGGAACGCCAGCAGGCTTCCGCCGCGAGCGCAGGCCAGACCGCGGCCGACGCCCAGACCAGGCTCGACTCCTTCGACGGCCAGATCCGGCAGCTGGCCCGCTCCGCCTACACCAGCGACGGCCTCTCCCGGCTGGACGTGCTGCTCACCAGCGGTTCCGCTGAGGAGTTCGTCCACCAGCTCGGAACGCTCGACGCCATCGCCGGCCACACCAACGAGGTGGTCGCCGGGGTCGCTGCTGCTGCCGACGACGCGGCGAAGGCCAAGGCAGCTGCCGATGAGGCCGCGGCGCAGGCGCAGAAGTCCTACGACGACATCGCCGCGCAGCAGAAGGACCTCGAGGCGAAGATCGCCGACTACCAGCGCCAGTACGACGCGCTGACCGCGCCGCAGCAGCAGCAGGTCCTCGCGGCGCACGGCGGCGACACCCAGCCGGTGCCCAGCGGGGTCATCGCGCCGAGTGCCGCCGCGCAGCAGGCCGTCGACACTGCGCTGGCGCAGGTCGGCGACCCCTACGTGTGGGGTGCCGGCGGACCGGATGCCTTCGACTGTTCCGGTCTCACGCAGTACGCCTACTCCGCGGCGGGGGTGAGCCTTCCGCACTCGAGCAGCAGCCAGGCGCAGATGGGCATGGCCGTCTCCCGCAGCGAGTTGCAGCCCGGTGACCTGGTGTTCTTCTACAGCCCGGTCAGCCACGTGGGCATGTACATCGGCAACGGACAGATGGTCCACGCCTCGACCTCGGGTCAGCCCGTCAAGGTCGCGAGCCTCGACTCGATGGGCAGCTACAACAGTGCCCGCCGCATCGCCGGCTGATCCACACCGTATGTCCGGCGAGGGCAGCGGGTCCTTCGGGGCCGTTACCGGTGGCGCACCTAGGATCACTGGGGTGAGCGCCCGTCGCGCCGCGCTGGTCGCCGCGCTCGTCCTCGGCGTCGCGCTCGCCATCGTCATCGCCGTCCGAACCCCGTGGACGGTGCTCCCCGAGCCGCCGGGCGGTCACACCCCTCTCGACCCGACCGCCGGCCTGTCCGCCGCCCAGGTGGACCGGGCCAGATCCTTCGCCGCGTTGCTCCGCCCGGCGTCCCTGTTCTCCCTCGCCCTCGGGCTCGCCGTCTCGGCGGTCCTGGGGCTCACCCGCCTCGGTGGCCGGCTGGTGCGGGCTGTCGCAGCGCCGCTGGGCGGAGGATGGGTCTGGCAGGTGCTGCTGGGCGTCCTGTCCCTCGCCGTGATCGGCCGCCTGGTCACGCTGCCGCTGGCGGCGTACGGGGAGGTGATCCGGCACCGCTACGGGCTGTCCACGCGGGGATGGGGCCTCTGGCTCCGGGACGTGAGCGTCTCCACGGCGATCGATGCCGGCCTGACCGCCGTCGGGCTGCTAGCGCTTGTCTGGCTCGCCCGCCGGGCGCCGCAGACCTGGTGGGCCTGGGCGGCTGCGGGAGCGGCGGCGCTCGTGGTCATCGGATCGTTCCTCTGGCCGGTGATCATCGAGCCGGCCTTCAACCGCTTCGCGTCGATGCCCGCGGGGCAGTTGCGCAGCGACCTGCTGGCGCTCGCCGAGAGGAACGGCACCCCGGTGCAGGACGTGCTGGTCTCCGACGCGAGCCGGCGGACGACGGCGCTCAACGCATATGTCTCGGGATTCGGCTCGACGCGGCGGATCGTCGTCTACGACACGGTCCTCGCCCAGTTGCCCGACCAGCAGATCGAGTCGATCGTGGCGCACGAACTCGGCCACGTGTCCGCCGACGACGTCCTGACCGGGACCATGATGGGCGCGCTCGGAGCGGGAGCGGGCGTAGCGGCGCTCGGCTGGCTGCTGTCGATCGGCCCGCTGCGACGACGGTCGGGGGCGGACTCGCCCGGCGATCCCAGGATCGTCCCGCTCGTCCTGTTCCTGATGGCGGTCGGCACCTTGGTCTCGACGCCCGTCCAGAACCTGGTGTCCCGGCACATCGAGGCCCGCGCCGACGTGCACGCCCTCGACCTGACCGCCGACCCGGGCGCCTTCATCGAGATGCAGCGCGGCCTGGCCGCGACGAACCTCTCCGATCCAGACCCGCCCGCCGCCTGGCAGTGGTTGTTCGGATCGCACCCGACGACGGCCCAGCGGATCGCGGTCGCCCACGACTGGGAACGGCTGAACCGCAGGTGAGCGAGCCTGCGAGCTCGCCCGGGAACACGGCACCCCAGGGCGCGACGCCGACGAGCGCCGGCGAGGAGGAGTCGTGACCCGCACCCTCGTGGTCACCAACGACTTCCCGCCGCGCCAGGGAGGCATCCAGACCTTCGTGGCCGCGCTGCTGGCCCGCCGTCCGCCGGACTCGGTCGTCGTGCTCGCCTCGGACTCCCCGGGATCGACGGAGTACGACGCCGCACTGCCCTATCCGGTCGTCCGACGGCCCACGGGCATGCTGCTGCCGACGACGGCGACCGCACGCGCCGCCATCGACCTGGCCCACCGGAACGACTGCGACAGCGCCTTCTTCGGCGCCGCCGCGCCCCTGGGGCTGCTCGCACCAGCGCTCCGCTCGGCCGGCATCGGGCATCTGGTGGGGGCGACGCACGGGCACGA
>JAOPWM010000065.1 GCA_025965695.1 Blastococcus sp. | reverse complement strand
TCGCCGAGGCCGTGGTCGTACCACCAGAAGGCCACCGCGGTGGCCACCAGGAGCGCGAGGAGGGCCTTCGCGACGCGGTTGCGCAGCTCGGTGAGGTGCGCGACGAGCGTCATGGTCGCTGCGGGGTCGCGCGGCGGACGCCGGCGCCGCGGTCGCGCTCCCCGGCCCTGCTCGGTCACGGTCGTCGTGCCGGGACGGGAGACGTCAGCGGGAGCCGTCGGCCGCGCGGCTCTGCTCGGCGCGGGCGCGGAGCTCGGCGGCGCGCGCCTCGGCGATCCGGGCCTCCTCCTCCAGCGTCGCGCTCAGGTCACCGCTGGCCGACGTCGTCGGCGCGACGATCGCACCGCGGACCGGGGTCGCCTGGGCGGCGTCGCGCGTGCGCACGGAGTCACGGGCGTCGTCGTCCTTCATGCCCTTCATCTCGCCCTTGAAGATGCGCAACGAGCGCCCCAGCGAGCGGGAAGCGTCCGGCAGCTTCTTGTAGCCGAACAAGATCAGGATCGCCAGGATGATCAGGCCGATCTCCAGCGGGCCGAGTGAGCCCATGACGGGGTCCTCCAGAGGTGAGTGGCACCGGCGATGCTACGCCGGAGGGTGTTCGGATCGCGGGCTGCGCGCGGATCGCGCGGTCGGTCAGTCGGTCTTCGACGCGCGGGCGGCGGCGGCCTGCGCCTGCTCCAGCAGGGGGCGCACGTCACGCTCGGCGGCCGCCAGTTCCCGGCGCAGCCGGCCGGCGGCCCCGACCAGCCCGTACCCGATCGCCCCGAGGACGACGAGGGAGAGGACCACGACGACGATCCACACGATCAGCACCACCACGCGGCCGACCCTAACGGTCTGAGCTGGACGCCTGCTGTGGATCGACTCCGTAGCGGCTGAGCGCCGCCCGTGCGTCGGCAGCGATCTCGGCGGCCAGGACGGCCGGCTCCTCGACCCGCGCCTCGCCGCCGAGGGAGGCCACCAGCCGCCGGGCCCAGGCCAGGTCAGCGGTGCGGACGGTGACGCCGAGGCCGCCGTCCTCGAGCGGGGCGACCGAGTCGACCGGGTAGTAGTCGGCGACCCACCGCGCGCTCCGCGAGAGCCGCAGCCGCACTGCCGGAGAGTCCGGCTCGGGCTGGTAGACGCCGTTGTCGAGGTCGCGCTCGTGGGCCTGCGGCGGCGGGGCGGCCGGCTCCTCGAGGACGACGACGTCGTCGACCCGGTCCAGGCGGAACAGCCGCACCCCCTCGGCGCGCCGGCACCACGCCTCCAGGTACCACTTGCCGTCGACCAGCAGCAGCCGCATCGGGTCGACGGTGCGCTGGGTGCGCTCGTCGCGGGTGGGCACGTAGTAGTGCAGGTGCAGCGCCCGTTTGCGCTCCAGGCCCTCCTTGACGACGGCGAGGGCCTCCTCGCGGGCGTCGACGCTCACCGCCACGGGCGTGACCCGGTCGGCGGCGTGGCCGGCGGCCGCCGAGACCTTCGCGAGGGCGCGACTGACCGCCTCGCGCTCGGCGAGCCCCGGCAGCTCCAGCAGGGTGCGCAGCGCGACGACGAGCGCGACCGCCTCGTCGGTGGTCAGCCGAAGCGGCCGCCCCATGCCGGCGGTGAAGGTGACCCGGACCCGGTCGCCCTCGAAGGAGAGGTCGATCAGGTCGCCGGGGCCGTAGCCGGGCAGGCCGCACATCCAGAGCAGCTCCAGGTCGCTGCGCAACTGCCGCTCGCCCACGCCGAAGTCGCGGGCCGCCTCGGTGACCCGCACCCCCTCGGGGCGCGCGGTGAGGTACGGGACGAGCGCCAGCAGGCGGGTCACCCGGTCAGGCGTGCTGGTCGGTGTCATGCGATCTCCTCGCTCACGCCGTCTCCCCCATCGCGGCCAGCCGGGTGAGGCGGGAGATCACAGCGTCCCGGACCGCCGCCGGAGCCTCGACGACGACGTCCGCGCCATAGGCGGCGATCTGATCGGCCAGCCGCCAGGGCTCGGTCGTGCGCAGCTCCAGCCGGTCGTCGCCGTCGTCGGACCCGCCCAGCGGCGTGGCGAAGCGGCGCAGGCCGACGGCCGTGCCCGGGCGCGCTCGGACGACGATGAGGTGCTCCTCTCCCCCGACCTGACCGGCGACCACGTCGGCGAGATCGACGTCCGACGGTGGTTCGAACGCGCCGGACGGGCCGCTCGCCTTCGGGCTGCCGACGACGCGGGAGAGCCGGAAGACCCGTTCGGCGCCGCGGTCGAGATCCAGGCCGACGAGGTACCAGCGGCCGTGCCACGCGACGACGCCCCACGGCTGGACGTGCCGGCGGGTGGGCACGTCCTCGTCGGGGCGCTGGTAGTCGAACTCCAGGGCGCGCCGGTCGCGGGCCGCGGCGTAGCAGGGCTCGAAGGCCGGCTCCCCGGCGTCCAGGCGCGGCTGCAGCGGGATGGCGCGGGAGGAATCGACCTCGACCCCGGCCGCCTTGAGCTTGACCAGGGCGCTGTGCGCGGCGCCGGCCAGCTGGGCGGACTCCCACAGCCGCAGGGCGAGACCCACGGCCGCGGCCTCCTCGCCGGTCAGCCGGATCTCGGGCAGCTCGTAGTCGGCGCGGGCGATCCGGTAGCCGTCCTCGGTGTCGAACGCGCTGGTGCGGCCGGTCTCCAGTGGGACGCCCATCTCGCGCAGCTCTGCCTTGTCGCGCTCGAACATCCGCTTGAACGCCTCGTCGGCGCGTTCCGAGCCGTCGTCGGCCTCGTAACCGGGCACGGTCGAGCGGATCCGGGCCGCCGTCACGTACTGGCGGGTGCTCAGCAGCGCGATGACCAGGTTCACCAGTCGTTCTGCCCGCTTCGCCGCCATGCCGCTCAGGCTAGTCAGCCGTCGGGCCGACTACGGCCGCCGGTGCGCCGACGTCGGTGACGCTGGCTAGCCTGCGGTCATGCCCTACTCCGCCTCTCCCCCTCCGCCCTCGCGCATCCGCTGGCGGCGCGGGCGGGTGACGGCCACCGGACGCAGGGGCCGGGACAGCCTCGAGCTGACCGTCGACGTGCCGCAGGACGGCCAGCTGCGGGCGCTGGCCTACCCGTCACTGGTCGGCATCCCCCAGGTCGGCGACGACGTCCTGCTGAACACCACCGCGCTGGCCCAGGGCCTGGGTACCGGTGGGGTCGCGCTCGTGGTGGCCGTGCCCGATCGGCTGCCGCCGGATCCCACCGGGCCGGGGCACCTGGTGAAGGCGCGGTACACCCCGCTGCAGGCGACGGTCACCGGCGTCGACGAGCAGGACACCGAGCACCACGCCCTCATGGCCGAGGCCGACGACCTCGGCGGGATGCCGGTCGTCGTCGCCGACCTGCACTCGGCGCTGCCGGCCGTGCTCATCGGCATGCTGGCGACCGACCCGGACCTGCGGGTGGCGTACGTGATGACCGACGGCGGGGCGCTGCCCGCGGCCTTCTCCCGGACGCTGGACACGCTCGCGGCCTCATTGGCCGGCGTGATCACCGTCGGGCAGGCCTTCGGCGGCGACCTGGAGGCGGTCACGGTGCACACCGGACTGCTGGCGGCACGGCACGTTCTGCGTGCGGATCTGGCGATCGTCACGCAGGGACCGGGGAACCTGGGCACCGGGACGCCGTGGGGCTTCTCCGGGGTGGCGGCCGGTGAGGCGTGCAACGCGGTCACCGTGCTCGGTGGTGAGGCGATCGGGGCGCTACGGATCTCCGACGCGGACCCGCGCCCGCGGCACCGCGGGGTGTCCCACCACTCGCTGACGGCGTTCGGGCGGGTGGCGCTGGGCGGGGTCACCCTGGTCGCGCCGCGCGGACTGTCGTCGGAGCTCGGCGGCCAGGTGGACGAGGACCTCGCCGGTCAGCCGGCCCGCAACCCGGTGGTCTGGGTCGACACCGACGGTCTGGACGACGCGCTGGTCCTCTCCCCCGTGCCACTGCGGACGATGGGCCGGGGCTATCCCGAGGAGCGCGCGTACTTCCTCGCCGCGGCAGCCGCGGGCCGGTTCGCCGCGCTGCGCGTGCCGGTGCCCGACGCCGACGTCGCCGCCGACGCCGCCGCACAGCCGGACCCCTCCGCCGGGGCTTGAGGCCTGGTCCGCGCCATGATCATCGTCGCCGGCTCGCTGCTCCTCGAAGCCGCCGACCGCCCCCGCTATCTGGCCGCCGTCGCCGACGTCGCCCGTCAGGCGCGGGCGGCGCGGGGCTGCCTGGACTTCGTGCAGGCAGCCGATCCGATCGACCCCGAGCGCATCAACATCTTCGAGCGCTGGGAGTCCGACGCGGACCTCGAGCGGTTCCGCGCGTCGGGCGAGCCGGGCGAGGAGGACCCGGCGGTCCCACCGCTCCGTGCCGCCCACGTCCGCAAGTACCGGATCGCTGCAGTAGAAGACCCGTGAAGCCTGATCATCGTCCAGCGAGTGGGGCCCGGAGGGTCCCGTGCAGGCCCGACTCAGGGCTCCACGCGGCAGGGGACGGCACGTGGCCGCGGTGCGGTCCGGAGGACCGCGATGTCATCGCGGTGCGGTCCGGAGGACCCCAGATCACATAGAGGCGATGAGCTTGTCCACTCGCTCGTCGACGGCCTTGAACGGGTCCTTGCACAGGACGGTGCGCTGCGCCTGGTCGTTGAGCTTGAGGTGTACCCAGTCGACGGTGAAGTCGCGGCGCTTCTCCTGCGCCTTGCGGATGAACTCGCCGCGCAGCCGGGCCCGGGTGGTCTGCGGCGGCACGTTCTTGGCTTCGAAGACGCGTGGCTCGTGCGCCACACGCTCGACCTGGCCGGCCCGCTCCAGCAGGTAGTACAAGCCGCGGCGGCGGCTGATGTCGTGGTACGCGAGATCCATCTGGGCGATCCGCGGGTGACTCAGCGGCAGGTCGCGCTTGGCGCGGTAGCGCTCGATCAGCGAGAACTTGGTGGCCCAGTCGATCTCGCGGTCGATGAGGCTGAGGTCCTCGGTGTCGACGGCCTTGAGCACCCGCCCCCACAGCTCGAGCATCTGCCGGTGCTCGGGGTCGCAGCCCTCGCGGTCGATGAACTCGGCGGCCCGGGAGTGGTACTCCGACTGGATCTCCAGCGCGGACATCTCGCGGCCGTTGGCCAGCCGGACCTTGCGCCGTCCGGTCATGTCGTGGCTGATCTCGCGGATCGCGCGGATCGGGTTCTCCAGCGTCATGTCCTTGATCGGGACGCCGGCCTCGATCATGCGTAGCACGAGGTCGGTCATGGTGACCTTGAGCAGCGTCGTCGTCTCGTTCATGTTCGAGTCACCGACGATGACGTGCAGCCGGCGGTAGCGCTCGGCGTCGGCGTGCGGCTCGTCGCGGGTGTTGATGATCGGCCGCGAGCGCGTGGTGGCGCTGGAGACCCCCTCCCAGATGTGCTCGGCGCGCTGGCTGACGCAGTAGATGGCCCCGCGCGGGGTCTGCAGCACCTTGCCGGCGCCGACGACGATCTGCCGGCTGACCAGGAACGGGATCAGGACGTCGGCGAGGCGGCTGAACTCGCCGTGCCGGCCGACCAGGTAGTTCTCGTGGCACCCGTAGCTGTTGCCGGCGGAGTCGGTGTTGTTCTTGAACAGGTAGATGTCGCCGGTGACGCCTTCCTCGGCGAGGCGCTGCTCGGCGTCGACGAGGAGGCCCTCGAGAATCCGCTCCCCCGCCTTGTCGTGGACGACGAGCTCGGTGAGGTCGTCGCACTCGGCGGTGGCGTACTCCGGGTGACTGCCGACGTCGAGGTACAGGCGGGAGCCGTTGCGCAGGAACACGTTGGAGCTGCGCCCCCACGAGACCACCCGCCGGAACAGGTAGCGGGCAACCTCATCCGGGGAGAGCCGGCGCTGGCCCTTGAAGGTGCACGTGACGCCGTACTCGGTCTCGATTCCGAAGATCCGTCGGTCCACGATCCGAGACTAGGCGCCGGATGTGACGGAGGCAGCGTCCCGGCGCGTGGGTCGGGTAACCAGCACGTCAGACGTCGCGTTTCGCATCGAGGCGCTGGAGCAGCTCGTCGGCCGCCTTCTCGATCTTGTCATGGTCGTTCTGCGCCGCGCGCTGCTTGGCGTGGATCAGCGCTGCCCGGTTGACCTTGGTGAAGTCGCCGTAGGGAAACGCGTAGCGCGCCTTGGTCTCCTCCCCCGCCTCGGGATCGATCGCCAGGTGCCAGGCGCCGTAGCCGTCGTAGCCGTACCGCTCGATGAACGCGTTCTCCTCGTCGGCGGAGGGCGCGGCGTCGGACCACTCGGTGGTGTCGTCGTACCTCCCGGCGTCGATCAGCTCGCGCGCCTTCGCGACGCCGTCCTTGTTGACCTGGTAGGCCGGCACCCGTTGCCTCCTGTCAGTCGTCGGACGTGGCCGCGGTGTCCGTGTCTCCCGAGCCGCCCGCCGTGTCGGGGTTGGCCGGGTCGCCCAGGCCCGGTGGGGTGCCGGGCTCGGGCACGCTCGGCGCGTGGGGGTGGGCGGCGGTGGCCGGGGCGTCCGCGGTGGCGTCCGGGGTCGCCTCGTCACCGAGGAGGGTGCGCAGCGCCGAGCCGGTGATCCGCCGGAAGGCCCGCTTCGGCCGGCGGCGGTCGAGGACGGCGACCTCGAGCTGAGCCGCGGTGAGCTGCGCCGGGCCGCCGTTGCCGGAGCCGGCGGTGACCGGGCTGACCGCGGACAGCGCGCGGACGCCGACCTCGAGGGCGTCGGACAGACCCAGGCCCGAGTGGAAGTGCTCGCGCAGGTGACCGCTGACGGCCTCGGCCTGACCTCCCATGACGACGAAGTCGGGCTCGTCGACGATGGAGCCGTCGAACGTCAGCCGGTACAGCTGGTCGTTCTCGGTGCTGTCGCCCACCTCGGCGACGCAGAGCTCCACCTCGAAGGGCTTCATCTGCTCACTGAAGACCGAGGCGAGGGTCTGGGCATAGGCGTTGGCGATGACCCGGCCGGTGACGTCGCGGCGGTTGTAGGAGTAGCCGCGGACGTCGGCCAGCCGGATGCCCGCGACTCGCAGGCTCTCGAACTCCGAGTACCGGCCGACGGCGGCGAAGCCGATCCGGTCGTAGAGCTCGCTCACCTTGTGCAAGGTCGAGCTGGGGTTCTCGGCGATGAACAGGACGCCGTCGGCATACGTGACGACGGCGACGCTGCGACCGCGGGAGATGCCCTTCCGGGCGTACTCCGACCGGTCGCGCATGACCTGCTCGGCGGAGGCGTAGTACGGCATGGTCATGGCTCAGGCTCCCCGCTGGCTGTTGGTGCGGTCGGCCTCGGCGCGGTCGGCGATGATGGCGTCGGCGACGGCGGCCACCTCGGCCTCGGTCAGCCGGACGGCGCCCTCGGCTTCGACTCGGTAGACGATCGGGTACAGCCGGCGTACCGGGTCGGGGCCGCCGGTCGCGGAGTCGTCGTCGGCGGCGTCGTAGAGGGCCTCGACCAGGGTGCGGGTGGCGGCGTCGGCGGGCAGTCCGGTGCGCCAGGTCTTCTTGAGCGAGTTCTTCGCGAACAGCGAGCCGGAGCCGACGGCCGCGTAGCCCCGTTCCTCGTAGTTCCCACCGGTGACGTCGTAACTGAAGATGCGGCCCGGGGTCGTGCCGGGGGCGGCGTCGAGATCGAAGCCGGCGAACAGCGGGACGACGGCCAGGCCCTGCAGGGCGGCGCCGAGGTTGCCCCGGATCATCGCGGCCAGCCGGTTGGCCTTGCCGTCGAGGGAGAGCGTCAGGCCCTCGATCTTCTCGTAGTGCTCGAGCTCCACCTGGTAGAGGCGGACCATCTCGATCGCGATGCCCGCGGCGCCGGCGATGCCGATGACGCTGTAGGAGTCGGCCGGATAGACCTTCTCGATGTCGCGGGAGGAGATCAGGTTGCCCATGGTGGCGCGGCGGTCGCCACCCATGATCACGCCGCCGTCGTAGGTGACGGAGACGATCGTGGTGCCGTGAGGGGCCATGTCGCCGACGGGGATCTGCGGGATCGGTCGGCGGCCCGGCAGCAGATCAGGCGCGGTGACGCCGAGGAAGTCGGTGAACGAGGACCCCACCCGGTCCAGATAGGCGGGCGGGAACCCGCTCCGGCCAGTTGACGACTCGTTCACTCGCCCGCCTCGCTGGCGCTCGGCGACCGCGTGACCGGGGTTGCCGTGCTGATTGGTGAGCTCGCAAGCTCGCTCAATGATCCGCCTCTCCCGCCCGCGTCTGCCGACGTGACGTGCTGGTGCGCCCGGTCCCCCGCGCGCTCGTGCTGCGCGTGCCTGGGCGTCGAGGCGACCCTACCGGCGGCCCACCCGGCCGGCTGGCCGCCACCGGTCCGCTCCCGGCCGCGTCCTGGAGCGCAGCGAGCGCCTGCTGCGAGTGGTGGTGCTGTACGTGGAACGCGGCGAGGTGGAGGAGGAGCGGATCGTCCTCGATCTGACCGAGTCCGCCGTTGCAGTTGAAGCACAACAGGGCTCGGACGGCGCCGGTCTCATAATCGTGATCCACGTGCTGTGCCGGCGCCGTGCAGCAGATGGCGCAGAGTCCGCCCTGCTCCTCCAGCATGGCGTCAGCCTCCTCGGCGCTGATCCCGTACCGCCGGGTGAGGCGGTACGTGCGACTACCGCCCCGCTTGGCGATAGTGCGTTTGCCTCGCTCGTTGTGGCAGGGCAAGCGGTACGAGGCGATGCCCGTCGCAGAAGCTCTTGACCGAGCGAATTCGGACTCCGGCTTGACCTCTCCGCAGCCCGGACACCACTTCGATCCAGGCGACACGACGACGTCTCGGGGCCGGCTACGGTACCGAGACGGCTCCGTGCGTCGCGCCTCCCGACTACGCGCCGCTCTCTCGGCCAGATGGTCCCGACAGTAGAACGCCAACCCGACCCGCCACCGGCGATTCGCAGAAAAGTCGGCTATCGGCCGCGTGAGACCGCAATCTCGACAGTACTTTTCTGCCATTTCCGTGAACGGAGATGATCTTGTTCACTGACCGCCTTTTTGTACATATTGCCTCACGAATTCCTCGCTATTCTCCTCAAGGACCTCGTCAATTTCATCAAGAATGGAGTCGACTTCCTCGGTCATTTCCTTGTGGCGCTCGGCGACCTCGGTGTCGACCGCGGCCTCGACCTCGTCGGCCTCCTCGCGCGTCCGCGTCGCCTTCTGCTGCCCGCCGGTGTCCCTGGTGGCCATGTGTGCCCTCCGGTGCTGCTCGTGGCTGGTGCTGCCAGAAAGCTACCCGCCGGGTGTGACATTCCGGGTCATCCGGAGGTGTCCGTGGATCAGCCGCCGGTGATCGTGTCGACGAGCTCCTGGGCGGTCGCCGACGCCTCGAACAGGGCACCCACGTGCTCCCGCGTGCCTCGCAGCGGCTCCATGGTCGGGATGCGGACCAGGTTTTCCCGGCCGAGGTCGAAGACGACCGAGTCCCACGAAGCCGCGGCCACCTGCGACGGGTAACGACGCAGGCACTCCCCGCGGAAGAACGCCCGGGTGTCCGACGGAGGCGATCCGATCGCGCGGGTCACCTCCGCGTCGGTGAGCAGCCGCTGCATCGACCCGCGGGCCACGAGCCGGTTGTAGAGACCCTTGTCGGGCCGCACGTCGGAGTACTGCAGGTCCACCAGGTGCAGCCTCGAGTCGCCCCAGCCGAGCCCGTCCCGCGTCCGGTAGCCCTCCAGGAGCCGCAGCTTGGCCGGCCAGTCCAGCCGGTCGGCGCAGCGCATCGGGTCGATCGCGAGGTCCTCGAGCACCTCGGCCCACCGGCGCAGCACGTCCTCGGTCTGCTCGTCGGCCTCACCCTGCGCCGCGACGAACTTCTCTGCCTGCTCCAGGTAGACCTGCTGCACCTCGAGCGCGGTCAGCTGCCGCCCGTCCCGCAGCCGCACCTTGTGGGTGAGCGACGGGTCGTGGCTGATCGCCTGCAGCGCCTCCACCGGCTCCTCGACGGTGAGGTCCCGGGGCAGGGCACGAGCCTCGATCATCGCCAGGACCAGCGACGTCGTCCCCACCTTCAGGTAGGTCGAGAGCTCGGCGAGGTTCGCGTCCCCGATGATCACGTGCAGCCGGCGGTACTTGTCGGCGTCGGCGTGCGGCTCGTCCCGGGTGTTGATGATCGGGCGCTTCAGCGTCGTCTCCAGGCCCACCTCGACCTCGAAGAAGTCCGCCCGCGAGGACAGCTGGAAGCCCTGGGTGCGGCCCTCGGAGCCGATCCCGACTCGTCCGGCCCCGGCGAAGACCTGCCGGGTCACGAAGAACGGGATCAACCCGCGGATGATGTCGATGAACGGCGTCTTCCGGTCCATCAGGTAGTTCTCGTGCGCTCCGTAGGAGGCGCCCTTGCCGTCGGTGTTGTTCTTGTAGAGCTGGATCGGCTGGGTGCCCGGGACGCGCGCCGCGCGGCGGGCCGCCTCGGCCATCACCTGCTCCCCCGCCTTGTCCCACAGCACGATGTCGCGCGGGTTGGTGACCTCGGGCGTCGAGTACTCGGGGTGCGCGTGGTCGACGTAGAGCCGGGCGCCGTTGGTCAGGATGACGTTGGCCATCCCGGTGTCCTCGTCGAGGTCGCTGTGGTCCAGCGCCTGCGCCGGGGACAGGTCGAAGCCCCGCGCGTCGCGCAACGGCGACTCCTCCTCGAAGTCCCAGCGGGGACGGCGCGGCGTCGGTGCCTCCGCGACTGCCCAGGCGTTGACCACCTGGCTGGACAGCGTCGTCGGGTTCGCTGTCGGCTGCCCGGGCACCGAGATGCCGTACTCGACCTCGGTGCCCATGACCCGCCGCACGCTCATGGACCAACCCTAGGCCGCACCCAGGACACCGACCGGTAACGGCTCGGGCCCCGAGGCCGCGCACCCGGCCCCGCACGACCAGCGGCCCGGCCCCCCCGACGGGAGCCGGACCCCTGTGGGACGCCGTCCTACAGGTACTGGCCGGTGTTCGTGGCCGTGTCGATGGCCCGGCCGGACTCGTTGCCCTTGCCGCTGATGAGCGTGCGGATGTAGACGATCCGCTCACCCTTCTTGCCCGAGATCCGCGCCCAGTCGTCGGGGTTGGTCGTGTTGGGCAGGTCCTCGTTCTCCTTGAACTCGTCCAGGCACGCCGCCATCAGGTGGCTCACCCGCAGACCCGACGTCCCGCTCTCCAGGTGCTCCTTGATCGCCATCTTCTTCGCGCGATCGACGATGTTCTGGAGCATGGCACCGGAGTTGAAGTCCTTGAAGTACAGGACCTCCTTGTCACCGTTGGCGTAGGTGACCTCGAGGAAGCGGTTCTCCTCGCTCTCGGTGTACATGCGCTCGACGGTGCGCTGGATCATTCCGGCGATCGTGGCCTCACGGCTGCCACCGTTCTCGGCCAGATCGTCGGGGTTGATCGGCAGCGTCGTCGTCAGGTACTTGCTGAAGATGTCGCGCGCGGCCTCGGCGTCCGGCCGTTCGATCTTGATCTTCACGTCCAGCCGGCCGGGGCGGAGGATCGCCGGATCGATCATGTCCTCCCGGTTGGAGGCGCCGATGACGATGACGTTCTCCAGCCCCTCCACACCGTCGATCTCGCTGAGCAGCTGCGGCACGATCGTCGACTCGTCGTCGTAGGACACCCCCGACCCGCGGGTGCGGAAGATCGAGTCCATCTCGTCGAAGAACACGATGACCGGCGTGCCCTCGCTGGCCTTCTCGCGCGCCCGCTGGAACACCAGGCGGATGTGCCGCTCGGTCTCGCCGACGTACTTGTTGAGCAGCTCCGGGCCCTTGATGTTGAGGAAGAACGACTTCCCCTGGCTCT
>JAOPWM010000056.1 GCA_025965695.1 Blastococcus sp. | reverse complement strand
CAGTGGCTCGGCGTGGACTGCCTGTGGCTCCCGCCGTTCTTCGCCTCCCCGCTCCGCGACGGCGGCTACGACGTCAGCGACTACACCGCGGTGCTGCCGGAGTTCGGTGACATCGAGGACTTCAAGGACCTCATCGCCGAGACCCACTCCCGCGGCATGCGGATCATCATCGACTTCGTCATCAACCACACGTCGGACCAGCACCCCTGGTTCCAGGCCAGCCGCAGCGATCCCGAGGGTCCCTACGGCGACTTCTACGTGTGGGCCGACGACGACGCCGGCTATCCCGAAGCGCGGATCATCTTCGTCGACACCGAGAGCTCGAACTGGACGTTCGACCCGGTGCGCAAGCAGTACTTCTGGCACCGCTTCTTCAGCCACCAGCCCGACCTGAACTTCGAGAACCCGGCCGTGCAGGAAGCGATCATCGACGCCCTGCGCTTCTGGCTGGACCTGGGCATCGACGGTTTCCGGCTGGACGCCGTCCCCTACCTGTTCGAGGAGGAGGGGACCAACTGCGAGAACCTGCCGAAGACCCACGCGTTCCTGAAGAAGGTGCGCAAGGTGGTCGACTCGGAGTACCCGGACCGGGTCATGCTCTGCGAGGCGAACCAGTGGCCGGCCGACGTCGTCGAGTACTTCGGCGAGGACGGCGACGAGTGCCAGATGGCCTTCCACTTCCCGGTCATGCCGCGCCTGTTCATGGCCGTGCGCCGGGAACAGCGGTTCCCGATCTCGGAGATCATGGCCCAGACGCCGGCCATCCCCGACAACTGCCAGTGGGGCGTCTTCCTCCGCAACCACGACGAACTGACACACGAGAGGGTCACCGACGAGGAGCGGGACTACATGTGGGGTGAGTACGCCAAGGACCCCCGCATGAAGGCCAACATCGGCATCCGCCGGCGGCTGGCTCCGCTGCTCGACAACGACACCAACACCCTCGAGCTGTTCAGCGCGCTGCTGTTCTCCCTGCCGGGCTCGCCGGTCCTGTACTACGGCGACGAGATCGGCATGGGCGACAACATCTGGCTCGGTGACCGCGACGGCGTCCGCACCCCGATGCAGTGGACGCCCGACCGCAATGGCGGCTTCTCCACCGCCGACCCGCAACGCATGTACCTGCCGCTGAACCAGGACCCGGTCTACGGCTATCAGGTGACCAATGTCGAGTCGCAGCTGCGCAACACCAATTCGATGCTCCAGTGGCTCCGCCGAATGATCCAGGTCCGCAAGGAGCACCCCACCTTTGGCCTGGGGTCCTACGAAGAGATCGGCTCGCGCAATCCGACGGTGCTGTCCTTCGTGCGGAGGTTCGGCGACGACATCGTGCTGTGCGTGAACAACCTGTCCCGCTTCCCCCAGCCGGTGGAGCTGGACCTGCGCCAGTTCGAGGGTTACACCCCGGTCGAGCTCACCGGCCGGGTCGAGTTCCCGCAGATCGGCGTCCTGCCCTACATGCTCACCCTGGCCGGCCACGGCTTCTACTGGTTCGAGCTCTCCAGGCCCACCGAGCCGGTCCCCGACGAGCACGAGGGCTGGGAGCAGGCCACGTCCAGCTCCGTCGCCGATTCGCTCTTGGCCGCGGGCGTGGTCAGCGCCGCCGAGGAGACCCCTGGCGACAACACCCCGGCCGACACCGGCACCGAGGAGGACTCCCGATGAAGGTGCTCACCGACCTGTTCCGTGAGTGGATGCCGCACCAGCGCTGGTTCGGGGGCAAGGGCCGTGAGTGGGCCGACGTCTCCGAGGACGGCTTCTTCCTCGACCGCGGCAACCCGGTGCTCTCCGTGCACCGCGTCCGGGTCGAGTACACCGACGGGCACAAGGAGACCTACCTGGTCCCGCTCTCGTGGCGGGACCACCCGGCCGACGACCTCTCCGCGGCCTTCGTGGGCGCCGTGCCCAACGAGAGCGGCGAGAGCTACGCCTACGACGCGATGCGGGACCGCGACGCGACCCCACCGTGGCTGATCCACCTGGTCAACGCCTCGACGATCGGACCGATGCACTTCCACCCGGCCGGGGTGGCCTACATCCCGGAGGGTCTGCCCGGCGACATCGTCTCCGGCGAGCAGAGCAACACGTCGCTGATCTACGGATCCGAGGCGATCCTGAAGCTGTTCCGCCGGCTCGAGCCGGGGCTCAATCCCGACGTCGAGATCCACGACGCACTGCGCCGGACGAACAACCAGCACATCGCCCCGCTGCTCGGCCACATCGAGATCGACGACCCCGATCCGGCCAACCCGCCGGCGACCGTCGCGATGCTGCAGACCTTCGTGCCCAACGCCAGCGACGGCTGGCGGCTGGCGACGGCCAGCGTGCGTGACCTCTACGCCGAGGGCGACCTGCACGCCGACGAGGTCGGCGGCGACTTCGCCGCCGACAGTGAGCGCCTGGGGACGGCGACCGCCTCGGTGCACGCGGACCTGGCCGCGGTGCTGCCCACCGAGCCGGCCGGTCCCGAGTGGTACACCAGGGTGGCCGAGCAGATGGCCGAGCGGCTGACGGCGGCGACCGAGGTCGTCCCGCAGCTGGCCGAGCACGCCGACGGGCTGCGCGAGCTCTACGCCGCGGTGGCGGCGAGCAAGGAACCGGTCGTGCGCCAGCGGGTGCACGGCGACCTGCACCTCGGACAGGTGCTGCGCACCGCCACGGGGTGGATCATGCTCGACTTCGAGGGCGAGCCCGCCCGCCCGCTGGCCGCCAGGCGGGAGCTCGACAGCCCGCTGCGCGACGTCGCCGGGATGCTCCGCAGCTTCGACTACGCCGCCCGGCACATGCTGGTCGAGCAGCCCGACGACCCCCAGCGCGCCTACCGGGCTCAGGAGTGGGCGGCCCGCAACCGCGGCGCGTTCTGCACCGGCTACTCCACCGCCGGCGGCCTCGATCCGGGCGGCGAATCACCACTCCTGCGGGCGTTCGAGGCGGACAAGGCGGTTTACGAGTGCGTCTACGAGGCACGCAACCGTCCGCACTGGTTGATGATCCCGTTGAGCTCCCTGTCCCGGCTGACCAGCCGCGAGTGACGCGACCGCACGACTTCCGAGCAATCCAAGAGGACGGCGAGAAGATGACCACCCCCGACCGAGGTGAGCGCCCGGTGGCCGACAAGGACGCCCTTCAGCGCGCCGTGGACGAGAAGACCGCAGCGGCGGAGGCTGCTGCCGGCAGCGAGCCGATCGTGAACGCCGACCCGCCGCCCAAGCGGGCCGCCGCCCGAAAGGCCGCACCGGCCAAGACGACGGCGAAGAAGACCCCGGCCGCCAAGAAGGCCACCCCGGCCAAGACGACCGCGAAGAAGGCAGCGCCGGCGAAGACCGCCGCGAAGAGGGCGCCGGCCAAGCGCAGCACCGCCACGCCGGTGGTCGCTCCGGCCCCCATTGCGGAGCCGGGCGACCCCGCCGGCACGCCGGCACAGCCCATCTCCCGGGTACCGGAGGAGGTCGGGCACGCCGCGCCCTCCCCGGAGGCGCGGGAGGTCAGCGGCGACGACGTGCGCGCCGTCGTCGAGGGCTGGTCGCACGACCCGCACCGTGTCCTCGGCGCCCATCTGACGTCCGCCGGCTGGGTGGTACGCACCCTGCGGCCCGACGCCGTCGCGGTCGCCGTCCTGGACGAGGACGGTGCCCGGTACGACGCCCGCCCGTTGCACGGCGGCGGGATCTACGAGGCGCAGCTCCCCAAGCAGCCGGGTGACTACCGCATCGAGGTCGCCTACGGCGACGGCGAGGGCGGGACGACCACCTACACGGTCGACGACCCCTACCGCTGGATGCCGACCGTCGGTCAGATCGACGAGCACCTGATCCGCGAGGGCCGGCACGAGCGGCTGTGGGAGGTGCTCGGCGCGCACGTCCGCCGATACGAGACCCCGCGCGGCACCGTCGAGGGCGTGTCCTTCGCCGTGTGGGCTCCCAACGCACGCGGCGTCAAGGTCACCGGCGACTTCGACTACTGGGAGGCGCGCGCCTACCCGATGCGGTCGCTGGGCTCCTCCGGCGTGTGGGAGATCTACATCCCCGGGGTTCAGGTCGGCAGCCGGTACCGCTACCACGTGCTGGGCGCCGACGGGACGTGGCGGGAGAAGTCCGACCCCCTGGCGTTCGCCACCGAGGTGCCGCCGCTGAACGCCTCCGTCGTCACCGAGTCGGTCTACGAGTGGGGCGACGACGCGTGGCTGGCCGAACGGGCCGGCGCCGGCTGGCACGAGCGGCCGATGAGCGCCTACGAGGTGCACGTCGGTTCCTGGCGGCAGGGGCTGTCCTACCGGCAGCTGGCCGATGAGCTGGTCGATTACGTGGTCGCGGCGGGGTTCACCCACATCGAGTTCATGCCGCTGGCCGAGCATCCCTTCGGCGGCAGCTGGGGCTACCAGGTCACCTCCTACTACGCACCGACCGCGCGGTTCGGTACCCCCGACGACCTCCGCTACCTCGTCGACCGTGCCCACCAGGCGGGCATCGGCGTCATCGTCGACTGGGTGCCCGCCCACTTCCCGAAGGACGAGTGGGCCCTGGCCCGGTTCGACGGCACCCCGCTCTACGAGCACGCCGATCCCCGCCGGGGCGAGCAGCTGGACTGGGGCACCTACGTCTTCAACTTCGGCCGGTCCGAGGTGCGCAATTTCCTCGTCGCCAACGCGCTCTACTGGGCCAAGGAGTTCCACATCGACGGCCTGCGCGTGGACGCAGTCGCCTCGATGCTGTACCTGGACTACTCCCGCGAGGACTGGGAGCCCAACATCCACGGCGGCCGGGAGAACCTCGAGGCGGTGGCGTTCCTGCAGGAGATGAACGCGACCGTCTACCGCGAGGTCCCGGGTGTGGTCACGATCGCCGAGGAGTCGACCGCCTGGCCGGGCGTGACGCGGCCGACGCATCTCGGGGGCCTGGGCTTCGGCTTCAAGTGGAACATGGGCTGGATGCACGACTCGCTGGCCTACATGGAGCGGGCGCCTGTCTACCGCAGCTACCACCACGGCCAGCTGACGTTCTCGATGATGTACGCGTACTCCGAGAACTACGTGCTGCCCGTCAGCCACGACGAGGTCGTCTACGGCAAGGGCTCGCTGCTCCGGAAGATGCCCGGCGACCGCTGGCAGCAGCTGGCCAACCTGCGCGCGTTCCTCGCCTACATGTGGGCCCACCCGGGCAAGCAGCTGCTGTTCATGGGCTCGGAGTTCGGGCAGGACGCGGAGTGGGCCGAGAGCCGCTCGCTGGACTGGTGGCACCTCGACGACCCTGCCCACCGCGGGATCCTGCAGCTGGTGACCGACCTCAACAGCCGCTACAAGGCGCTCGACGCGCTCTGGTCGCTGGACGTCGATCCGGCCGGCTTCCAGTGGATCGACGCCAACGATGCGACCGGCAACGTGCTGTCCTTCCTCCGGTACGGCAAGCCGGCGGCGTCGGACAACGGAACCGGCGACGGCACCGGCTCGGCGCTGGCGTGCGTCGCGAACTTCTCGGGCTCGCCGCACCACGGGTACCGGATCGGGCTGCCCCGCCCCGGCCACTGGCGGGAGGTGCTGAACTCCGACGCCGACGGCTACGGCGGCTCGGGTGTCGGCAACTTCGGGGGTATCGAAGCGGTCGCGGAGCCCTGGCACGGTCAGCCGTACTCCGCGACGGTGGCCGCTCCTCCGCTCGGCACCGTCTGGTTCCTGCACGAGGGCTGAATCCGCCTCCTGCGTCCGGCTCCTGCGTCCGGCGCGCCGTACCCCCCGGCGCGCCGGAGGCGGCCCATGTGGGCCTTGACCGGGCATTCTGTGCCGGCTCCCTATCGCACCGCCGGCACCGCCGACGCCGGCCTTCCCAGACAAGGCGACGAGCCCGGATGAGGCAGGTCCTGCGCGGCGCACTGCCCACGGCCCTCGCAGGCGTTCTGCTGGCCGGTTGTTCCGCCGGGGTCGTCGTCGGCCAGGGCTCAGCCGGCCCCGGGGAGCCGGTGGACGTCGCCCGCGCCGCCTTCCCGATCACCGGGGTCAGCGACACGGGGACCGATCAGCTCGCACGCAATGCGCTCACCGATCTGAACACCTTCTGGTCCCAGGTCTACCCCGAGTTCTTCGGCGGGGACTTCACGCCGCTGGAGAACGGCTACTTCTCGGTCGACTCCAACGCCATCGACGAAAGTGCCTACCCCGAGACCGGCATCGGCTGCGACGGCTCCCGGACCGACCCGGCGGACGTCGCCGGCAACGCGTTCTACGACCCCGCATGCGACCTCATCGCCTACGACCGGGCGCTGCTCGAGGAGCTCTCCACCGACTACGGGCGGTTCCTGGCGCCGGTCGTCATGGCGCACGAGTTCGGCCACGCCATGCAGGGCCGGTTCGGCTTCGCCGCGAACGGCCGGAGCATCCAGGACGAGACCCAGGCCGACTGCTTCGCCGGCGCGTGGACCGGCTGGGTGGCCGCCGGGAAGGCCGAGCACGTCTCGCTGCGCCGGCCGGAACTCGACGACGTCATCCGCGGCTTCCTGTTGCTGCGCGACGACGTCGGCAGCGACCCCGCCGACAGCCAGGCGCACGGTTCCTACTTCGACCGCGTCTCGGCCTTCTACGAGGGCTTCGACGGCGGAGTCGGCCGGTGCCGGGACGACTTCGGCGCGGACCGGCTGTACACCGCCGCGACGTTCGCCAACGACACCGAGTACGCCGGTCAGGGCAACGCGGCCTTCGACGACATCGTGAGCTGGGTCGGCACGACCCTGCCGGAGTTCTGGTCCGGGGTGTTCCCGACCGCGGTCGGCAGGGACTTCACGGCCCCCTCGGTCAAGGGATTCGACGGCACGGCGCCGGACTGCGCCGGCGTCAGGGACCGCGACCTGGGTTACTGCGCCGACACGGCCACGGTGTACCTCGACCGGACCGACCTGGCCACCCCGGCCTACGACGAGATCGGCGACTTCGCACTGACCACTGCGCTCTCGCTGCCCTACTCGCTGGCCGTCCGCGACCAGGCCGGCCTGTCGGTCGACGACAGCGCCGCCACCCGCTCCGCCGTCTGCCTGACCGGCTGGTACGAGGCCCAGTGGTACAGCGGCGCCTTCATCGCAAGCACCGGGGCCGGCATCAGCCCGGGCGACATCGACGAGGCCGTGCAGTTCCTGCTCGAGTACGGCGTCCGGAGCGAGGTCTTCCCGAACACCTCCGCATCCGGCTTCGAGCTGGTCGGCGCATTCCGGACCGGCTTCCTCGAGGGCGGCGACGCCTGCGACCTGGGGCACTGACCCGCGATCCCGGAACCCGCCCCGTCCCCAGAGGGTGTGCTCCGGCGTCGGGAGGGTGATGCTGGGCCGATGCCGGGCCCCCGTGCCGTGACCGTTGTCCGCGCTCTCGCGACGGTCCTGGCGACGGCCCTGGTGCTGACCGGCTGCGCGTCGTTCGTCGACAACCGGGCCGCACCGGCCGGACTGGCGGCCGCAGACGTGAGGATCGTGGGCGCCGCCGACGGGACGATCGACAACCTCGCCCGTGACGCCCTCGCCGACCTGGAGGCCTACTGGGCACAGACGTTCCCGGGCGTCTTCGGGCAGCGCTTCGTCCCGCCGGCGGGCGGCTACTTCAGCGTGGACCCCGGTGCGGCCCATCCTGCCGAGTACCCCGGCGGCGTGGGGTGCGGCGCCCAGCCGGTCGAGGTCGAGGGCAACGCGTTCTACTGCCAGGCACCGGGGACGCCGCACTCGGACTCGATCACCTACGACCGCGCCTTTCTCGCCGAGCTGGCCGCCGGGTACGGCGCGTTCATCCCTGCCCTCGTCATGGCGCACGAGTTCGGCCACGCCGTGCAGGCCCGCGTGGGCTCCCCCCAGACGTCGATCGCCGTCGAGACCCAGGCCGACTGCCTGGCCGGCACCTGGACCCGGTGGGTCGCCGAGGGCAAGGCCCGGCACACGCACATCCGCGCCCGCGATCTCGACCAGCTGCTGCGCGGCTATGTGCTGCTGCGGGACCCGGTCGGCAGGAGCACCGCCGCCCAGTCCGCGCACGGCTCCTACTTCGACCGGGTGTCAGCGTTCCAGGAAGGCTTCGACAGCGGGGCGAAGGCCTGCCGGGACGACTTCGGCCCCGGGCGCACCTTCACCCAGGGCCAGTTCACCAGCGACGCCGACTTCCTCAGCCAGGGCAACGCGCCGTTCCAGGAGCTGCCGACGCTGCTCGACAGGTCGCTCCCGGAGTTCTGGGGCCGGGCGTTCAGCGAGGTCTTCCGAAAGTCGTTCGACCCACCCGCGATCGAGGCCTTCCGCGGGACGGCGCCGGACTGCGCGCCCGCGGACCGGGACCTCGTGTACTGCCCGGACAAGCGCCTCGTGGGCTACGACCAGACCGACCTGGCCCAGCCCGCCTATCGGCTGGGCGACTTCGCCGTCTTCACCGCCGTGTCCATTCCCTACGCGCTCGCCGCGCGCGACCAGCTCGGGCTGCCCGTCGAGGGTGATGCTGCCCTGCGCTCGGCGGTCTGCCTCACCGGCTGGTACAGCGCCCAGGTCTACAACCGGACCATCTCGAGCGTGCAGATCTCACCGGGCGACCTGGACGAGAGCATCCAGTTCCTGCTGACCTACGGCGACGACGACCACGTCCTGGGCACCGGAAACCTCACCGGCTTCCAGCTGGTGGATCTCTTCCGCGGCGGTTTCGTCGAAGGCGTGGGCCCCTGCGACGTCGGGAAGTGACCCCCGGTGAGCAGAGCGCGGCTCAGAACAGCGCGAGGGTGAGCTGGCGGCGGGCCGCGCCGACCCGCGGGTCGTCGTCCCCGACGACCGCCAACAGCTCCACCAGGTGCTTGCGGGCCTCGTCGCGGTCCTCTCCCGTGGTGCGCCGCACGACGTCGAGCAGGTGGTCGAAGGCCTCCTGGACGTTGCCGGTACCCAGCAGGAAGTCCGCCGCGCGGGTCTGGGCGGCGACGTCGTCGGGCGCTGCCTCGGCGGCGGCGAGGGCATCGGGTCCGGCCTCGTCGGCGCGGCGGAAGAGCTGCACCTGCCGCAGCGCCAGCCCCGCCTCGGGGTGGTCGGGTTCGGTCTCGAGGATCGCCCGGTAGGCCGCCTCGGCGGCAGCCAGGTCACCACGTTCCAGGGCTTCCTCGGCGGCGTCCAGGCGCGGGTCCTCGGCGTCCACCTGCGTCTCGGTGTCCCCGCCGGGGAGCGCGCCCCCGGTGGTGGCCTTCACCAGCTCGTCCACGAACTGGCGGGCCTGCTCCTCGGGGATCGCGCCGCTGAACTCCGCGACCAGCTGCCCCTGCCACACGGCCTTGACGGCGGGGATGCCTTGCACACGCAGGCCCTGGGCCAGCGCCGGGTTGGCGTCGACATCGACCTTCGCCAGCACCCAGGAGCCGGCTCCTTCGGCGGCGAGCCGCTCCAGCACCGGGGACAGCTGCTTGCAGGGTCCGCACCACTCAGCCCACAGGTCGAGCACCACCGGCACCTGGAAGGAGCGGTCGAGCACCTCGGCCTGGAAGGTGGCCTCCGTGACGTCGACGACGGCGGAGCCAGAGGCACCGGCGGGGAGGTCGGCGCTGGGCGGCGGGGCGGACTGGGCGCGCGCGGCGGCGTCGGACCGAGCCTTGATCGCGGCGAGGTCGACGGCGCCGGCCATCGCGGCGGCCATCTGGGCCTGCTGGGCCTGGGCCCGCGGGTCGGGACGTGCGGGACGGGTGGGCTGCATGAGAGTCATGATCCCACCGTGCCGCCCGGCGTGTAGGGCGCGGGTGGACCCGGCACGGGGCCCGGAGGGTCCCCGACGGCGACACGGAGAGCGGCTCCCCATAGGCCGGCGGTCACGCGCGGCGGATCAGCTGCCCTGAGCCGCGCTGACGTAGGCCTCGGCCGTGGGCTTGTCGAGGCCCAGCCCCGCCAGCACGCCGGTGCCGGCCTCGGCCTCGAGGACGGCCAGCAGCACGTGGCCGGTGCCGACCTGCTCGGACCCGAGACGCAGCGCCTCCCGGAACGTGAGCTCGAGGGCGCGGCGGGCGTGCGCGTCGAACGGGACGAGGTCCGGCACGTGCTCCGACCGGGCGGCCAGCGTCGCGGTGGCCGTCCGGCGGACGGCGTCCAGCGAGATCCCCTGGGCCGAGATCGCCCCCGCTGCTGTGC
The DNA here is from genome assembly GCA_025965695.1 of Blastococcus sp. Classification (GTDB taxonomy): domain Bacteria; phylum Actinomycetota; class Actinomycetes; order Mycobacteriales; family Geodermatophilaceae; genus Blastococcus_B. Next base: position 14,975 of record JAOPWM010000056.1, on the reverse strand, counting down.
TGCCCTGATCGGCCGCCAGCCCGAGCACGAGGTGCGCGACCCCGATGGTCTCGTTCCCGGCTTCCCGGGCCTCCTCCTGCGCCCGGAGGACGACGGCCCGCGCGCGATCGGTGAACCGGCTGAACCCCTGACTGGGGTCCAGGGCCGAAGCTCCGGCCTTCGGCACGAAGCGCTGCTGAGCGGCCTGCTTGCTCACCCCCATGCTGTTGCCGATGTCCGCCCACGAGGCGCCCGACCGCCGGGCCTGATCGACGAAGTGGCCGACGAGGTGGTCGGCGACGTCGCCGAGGTGCTCGCCCAGCAGCACCGCACCGGACAGTCGGTCGAGTGGGGCGTCGTGCGCCGAGGCGATCGCGCCGATGAGGTCGTCGAGGCGCACGGTGGTGGAGGGGGAAGTCATGCGTCAACGCTAGATTGACGACCGCAAATCGTCAACCACCGATTGACGGCCCCTCAGAAGCGCGCGGGCTCCGTGTAGTTGCCCCACTCGGCGCGCAGCGCATCGCAGACCTCCCCGAGCGTCGCCTCCGCACGGACGGCCTCGAGCATCGCGGGGATCATGTTGGCCTCGGTGCGGCCGACCTCGACCATGTGCGCGACCGCGGCCCGGGCGGCTTCGTCGTCCCGGTCCTGTCGCCGCGCGGCGAGCTCGGTTTTCTGGTCGACCTCCACCTGGTGACTGACCCGGAGGATGTCGAGCTTGTCGTGGGCGTCCACCGAGCCGGCGAGTGTGTTGACGCCGACGACCTTCTTCTCCCCCTTCTCCAGCGCGCGCTGGTAGACGAACGCGGCCTCGGCGATCTCGCCGGTGAACCAGCCGTCCTCGATGCCGCGCAGGATCCCCGACGTCATCGTGCCGTCGGCGCTCATGTCCTTGATGCGGGTGAAGATCTCCTCCGCCTGGCGCTCCATCTCGTCGGTGAGCGCCTCGACGTACCAGGAACCGCCCAGCGGGTCGGCCACGTTCATCACGCCGGTCTCCTCGGCGATCACCTGCTGGGTGCGCAGCGCGATCTGCGCGGCCTTCGCACTCGGCAGCGCCAGCACCTCGTCGAGGGCGTTCGTGTGCAGCGACTGGGTGCCGCCGAGGATCGCGGCCAGGGCCTCGACCGCCGTCCGGGTGATGTTGTTGTCCGGCTGCTGCGCGGTCAGCGAGACGCCCGCGGTCTGGGTGTGGAAGCGCAGCTTCTGCGCCTTCTCGGTCGTCGCGCCGTAGACGTCGCGCAGCCAACGGGCCCAGATCCTGCGGGCGGCGCGGAACTTCGCGATCTCCTCGAAGAAGTCCAGGTGGGAGTCGAAGAAGAACGACAGGCCGGGGGCGAACTGCTCGATGCCGAGGCCGCGGGAGAGGCCCAGCTCCACGTAGGCGAAGCCGTCGGCGAGGGTGAAGGCGAGTTCCTGCGCGGCGGTCGAGCCGGCCTCGCGGATGTGGTAACCGGAGACGGAGATCGGCTTGTAGGCCGGGATGTGCTGGGCGCAGTACTCCATCAGGTCGCCGATCAGGCGCAGGTGCGGCTCGGGCGCGAACAGCCATTCCTTCTGCGCGATGTACTCCTTGAAGATGTCGGTCTGCAGGGTGCCGTTGAGCGTGCCGATGTCGACGCCCTGACGTTCGGCGGCGACCAGGTACATGCAGAACACCGGGACGGCGGGGCCGCTGATGGTCATCGACGTCGTCGTCTCGTCGAGCGGGATGCCGTCGAAGAGGACATCCATGTCGGCCGCGGTGTCGATCGCGACGCCGCAGTGACCGACCTCGCCGAGCGCACGGGGATCGTCGGAGTCGCGGCCCATCAGGGTGGGCATGTCGAAGGCGACCGACAGGCCGCCGCCACCCTCGGCCAGGATCATCTTGTAGCGCTCGTTGGTCTGCTGGGCGTTGCCGAAGCCGGCGAACTGCCGAATGGTCCAGGGCCGCCCGCGGTAGCCCGTGGCGTGCAGCCCACGGGTGAACGGGAACTCACCCGGATAGCCGATCCGCTCGAAGCCGGGGACGGCGGACTCGTCGGCCGGGCCGTAGACGGGGTCGACCTCCACGCCGGAGAGCGTTGTGAAGTCTGCGTCGCGGACTCTCCCGACGGCCAGTGCTGCGTCGTACCGCTGCTGCCACCGCTGCCGGGCGTCCTGGGTCATGTCCAGATACTAGGACGTCCAACTATCTTTCGTCGACAACCGAACGGGTCGGCTCGAGACCGCCCACGTCGCCGGCGCCGAGCCGGACCCGCTTGAGGACGTCGAAGAGCGACTCGCGCTCAGCCTCCTGCAGGTCGCCCAGCCCGAAATCCAGAGCGGTCAGCGCCGCCGTCGCCGTCTCCACCACCCCGCGCCCCTCGTCGGTGATGCCGGCCAGCACGCCGCGGCCGTCATCGGGATTGGGGCGCCGCCGAACGTAACCCGCGGCGACCAGCCGGTCGATCGCGTTGGTGACGCTGGTCGGATGGACCATCAGCCGGCTGCCGATCACCTTCAGCGGCAGCTCACCGGTCCGGCTGAACGTGAGCAGGACCAGCACCTCGTAGCGGGCGAACGTGAGCTCGTGCGGCTTGAGCACCTCGTCGAAGCGGGCCAGCAGGATCTGCTGCACGCGGAACACCGAGGTGGCCGCCCGCATCGCCGATGCGGGGCCGAAGCGCGTCTCCCACGTCTGCCCCGCCCGCTCGATGGGATCGAAGGGGAGTCCCAGCGGTCGGACCATGTGCCGCAGGCTACCGCCCGGTAGACGCACCCCTATCCGCGCCCGCGGCGCGGCTCGATCACGCCGTGCTCCTGCAGGTGGTTCCGCAGCACGTCCAGGCCGCCGCTCATCTGCTGCTCCTGCACCACCGCCGTCCCGCGCTCCGGCTCGTCGGGAACATCGATCTCGTAGCGAAAGGCATCGGGATGCGGCGCAGGCCCAGCCGTTGCACCCCACCGCAGGGCGTCGAGCGCCTGTTCCAGCCGCGTCGCGTCACCGGCCGGGAGCTGCGCCGTGTCCAGCTCCGCCGCGAGGGGGGGAATGTTGCCTGCAAAGCCGCCCGCGCGGCGGACCCGGATGCGCACAGCTCAGAGTGGCACCTTCACCGTGTCCCAGGCACCGCTCACCGCCTCGGCCTGCGCACTCTGCCGACCATACGTCTGCTGCGCGTTCGCCAGGGTCAGCCGGGCGAACTCCTGGAAGGTGGCCGTCGAGTTGAGCCGGTTGTCGCGCAGTGTGGCGTACCAGATCGGCCCGGCCGCGTCCCAGGCATTCCCGCCCAGCTTGCTGGCCACGAGGTAGAACGCGCGGTTCGGGATGCCGGAGTTCGTGTGCACGTCGCCCCCGTCCACGTACCCGTCCATGTCGGCCGGCTGGTCGTCGTGCGGGTTGGCCTGCCCCGGATCCTTCATCGATCGCAGGGCCGGCGCCAGCTCCGGTCCGACGATGTCGGCACCGATCAGCCAGTCCGACGTCTCGGAGTTGAGGCCCAGCGCGCGCTGCTTCACCTGGATGCCGAACACGTCGGAGATCGACTCGTTGAGGGCGCCCGACTGGCCGGAGTAGACGAGGTTGGCCTCGTACTGCGTCACACCGTGCGTGAGCTCGTGGCCGATGACGTCGATCCCCGCCGTCGTCCGGGTGAGGAACCGACCGTCCCCGTCGCCGAAGAACATGGCGTGGCCGTCCCAGAAGGCGTTGGGGTAATCGGTCCCGAAGTGGACGCAGCCGAGCAGTGACTGGCCCTGCCCGTTGATGGAATCGCGCTGGAACGTCGACCAGTAGTAGTCGTAGGTCTCCCCCAGGCCGTCGTAGCCCTCGGTGACGGCGACATCGTCGGCCGCGGGCTGCCCCTCGGCGCGCACCACCTTCCCGAGGGTCTGACTGGTGTCGTGATGCTTGTCGTAGATCGTCCGGTTCACCTGGCCGCCGATACGGGCGAAGGTGATCGGAGCGGCCCTGCGGCCGCCGATCCGCGACGCCGACTCCGCCCGGGCGATCCGGAAGCGGTTGTCGAGGGCCATCGCATCCAGCGCCGCTGCCCGAAGGTCCGCGTCGTCCGATCGTGCGAGTTTGTCCAACAGGGAGGGCGGCAGGATGCACCGCAGGTGGTTGTGTGCGCTCACTGTGTCCCCCAGCTCGGCGGTGGTCCCGGGGCTCGAAGCCGAACCCGCGGCTGGAGGTACCCGACCGCCGAACGGTCCTGCTGTCAACGACTCCCTGCGCGCCGGTTGATCCCGTCAGCGCGCCGCGCGGGATGTCGTCACGTCGACACCCGGACCGCCCTAGCGGAGGGCCGGGCGCAGCGGCGGGACCTTCCGGACGCCGAAGACCTCGCGCAGCGCCACCCGGGCGGCGTTGTCCCCGCACTGTCCGTGCACCGCGGGCCCGGGCGGGGTGGCGGCGGACGCGAGATAGGTCCCCCGGACCGGCGTCTTGTAGGTGTTCCACCGCGGCACGGGACGGGCCAGCATCTGCCGCAGCGACGCCTCGCCGTTGGAGATGTCCCCACCGATGTGGTTGGGGTTCCACGCCTCCATCTGAACGGCGTTCTTCGTGACCCGCTCGACAACCGTGTCGCGGAACCCCGGCGCGAAGCGCTCCACCTGGTTCTCGACGGCCTCGGTCATGTCGGCGTCCGAACCGTGCGGGACGTGCACGTAGGCCCAGAAGATGTGCCCGCCATCGGGCGCCCGGGTGCGGTCGACCACCGTCGGCTGGACGGCGAGCACGTACGGCCGGTCGGTGAGCCGGCCCGCCGCGGGTGCGGCCTCCCCGGCCAGCGTCTCCTCCAGGGTCCCGGCGATGTGGATCGTGCCGGACCGCCGAATTTCCGGGTTCGTCCACGGCACCGGCTCCGAGAGCACCCAGTCGACCTTGAACACCCCGGGCCCGTGCTTGTAGCGCGAGACCCACCGCTTGTAGCCCTCGTTCACCCGGTCGCCGGCCATCGCCACGAAGGCCCGCGGTGTGGTGTCGAGCAGCACCGCCGGCACCCCCTCGAACTCCCGCAGGTCGGTCACCTCGTGCCCGGTGACGACCTCGCCGCCCTGCTCCTCGAGGGCGGCCACCATCGCGTCGGCGAGTGCCTGCGAGCCGCCCTCGACCAGGGGCCAGCCCACGTGGTGGGCCAGCATGCCGAGCAGCATCCCGAGGCTGGCGGTGAGCGGCCGGGCGAGGTCGAGCATCCCGTGGGCGGCGGCCCCGGCGAGCAGCGCCTGCCCCTCGGCGGTGTCGAACCTCCGCTGAGCCAGCCAGCGCACGTTCGGCAGCCCGTTGAGGGCGAAGTGGATCACCTGGGCGGCGCTCTTCGTCGGCGGTCGGCGCAGTTGGCTGGTGAGGAAGAAGTCGATGACATCGGTGCCGTGCCGGACCAGCGGCTCGAACAGCCGCCGGTAGGCGGCCGCATCCTTCCCGAGCCCCGCTGCGGTCTCCTCCAGCGAGCGCCGGGACACCGCCGCGCGGCCACCGTCCAGCGGATGGGCGTAGCAGATCTCGGGGTGGACGAGCCGGACACCGCGGCTGGGCAGGTCGAACTCCCGGAAGAACGGGGCGGCGGCGGCCATCGGCTGCACGGTCGAGCAGACGTCGTGCCGGTAGCCGGGCCGGGTCAGCTCCTCGGTGCGCATGCCACCACCGGGACGGTCGGCCTGCTCGACGACCTGCACCCGGAGCCCGGCGGCGGCCAGCCGCAGGGCGCCGGCCAGCCCGTTCGGCCCCGATCCGACGACGACGGCGTCCGGCCGCCCGTTCAACCCGCCCACCCAGCCGATCCGTTCACCGCCCCATCCTGGCCGCGAGCGGCCGGGGCCGCCCGTTCAGAGCTATGCCCGCTACAGCTGGGCGAGCAGTTCGTCGGCGGCGCGGAAGGGATCGGTCTCCCCGGCGACCACGGATCCGGCGAGCGAGTCGAGCGCGGCCGAGCCGTGCACGTCACCCATCCGCTCCCTCAGGCTGGCCAGCGCGATGGCCTCGATCTCCCGGGCCGCGCGCTCGCTGCGGCGGCGGTGCCCCTCGCCGGAGGAAGCCAACCAGAGCCGGTGCTCCTCGACCTTCTCGAGCACCACGTCGACGCCGTTGTCGGTGTCGCGGGAGGCGACCGTCCGGCAGATCGGCGGCCGCCAGTGACCCGGCTCGGAGTGCCGCCCACCCAGGGACTGCATGTAGCGCAGGTCGCGGACGGTCTGGTCGGCGCCGTCCCGGTCGGCCTTGTTGACGACGAACAGGTCGGCGACCTCGAGGATCCCGGCTTTCGCGGCCTGGATCCCGTCGCCCATGCCCGGCGCGACCAGCACCAGCGTCGTGTCCGCGAGCGAAGCGATCTCCAGCTCGGACTGACCCACACCCACGGTCTCGATCAGGACCACGTCGCAGCCGGCCGCGTCCAGGACGCGCAGCGCCTGAGGAGTGGCCCACGCCAGCCCGCCCAGGTGCCCACGGGAGGCCATCGACCGGATGTAGACCCCACTGTCGCCGGCGTGGTCCTGCATGCGCACCCGGTCGCCGAGCAGCGCACCGCCGGAGAACGGGGACGACGGGTCGACGGCGAGCACGCCCACCCGCTTGCCGGCCGTCCGGAAGGCCCGGACCAGGGCGGTCGTCGTCGTCGACTTGCCGACACCAGGAGAACCGGTGAGACCGATGACCTGCGCGCGCCCGGTGTGCGGGGACAGCGCCGCCGCCACCTCCCGCAGCGCCGGGCTGGCGTCCTCGACCAGCGAGATCAGCCGGGCGACCGAGCGCGCGTCACCCTTCCGCGCGCCGGCGACGAGACCCGGGACGTCGGCCGCCCGCCGGGAGCGGCGGGAGGGCCGTAGCCCGGCGGGGGCGGCGGAGACCGGCGTCTGGACCGCCGTGCCCTCGATCGGCTCGCTCAAGCGCGAGCGGGCACGTGCAGGATCAGGGCGTCGCCCTGACCACCGCCGCCGCACAGGGCAGCGGCGGCCACGCCGCCGCCACGGCGGCCGAGCTCGAGGGCGGCGTGCAGCACGATGCGGGCACCGCTCATCCCGACGGGGTGCCCCAGGGCGATCGCGCCGCCGTTGACGTTGACCTTCTCGGGGTCGATGCCGAGCTCGCGGGTGGACACGATGCCGACCGCGGCGAACGCCTCGTTGAGCTCGACCAGGTCGAGGTCCTTCGGGTCGATGCCCTCACGCTCGCACGCCTTCGCGATGGCCCGCGACGGCTGGCTCTGGAGCGTGGCATCCGGCCCGGCGACGACGCCGTGCGCGCCGATCTCGGCAAGCGGGGTCAGACCCAGCTCAGCGGCCTTCTCGGCGCTCATCACGACGACCGCACAGGCGCCGTCGGAGATCTGCGAGGCCGAGGCCGCGGTGATCGTGCCGTCCTTGGCGAAGGCGGGCTTCAGCTTCGACAAGCTCTCGGCCGTCGTGTCGGCCCGGATCCCCTCGTCCTCGCGGAACTCGATCGGGTCGCCCTTGCGCTGCGGGATCAGGACCGGGGTGATCTCGTCATCGAAGAGGCCGTTCTTCTGCGCCGCGGCCGCCTTCTGGTGGCTGCCGGCGGCGAAGGCGTCCTGCTCCTCACGGGTCAGGTCGTACCGGGAGTTGGCCTGCTCGGTCAGCTCGCCCATGGCCACCTGGTCGAAGGTGTCCGACAGACCGTCGTGGGCCATCGAGTCGATCAGCTTGGTGTCGCCGTACTTGGTGCCGGTGCGGGAGTTGGCCAGCAGGTGCGGCGCCTGGGTCATCGACTCCATGCCGCCGGCGACGACGATCTCGAACTCCCCGGCGCGGATGAGCTGGTCGGCCAGCGCGATCGCGTCGATGCCGGACAGGCACACCTTGTTCAGCGTGAAGGACGGCACCGACATCGGGATGCCACCGGCGACCGCGGCCGGGCGGGCGGGGTTCTGCCCGGCGCCGGCCTGGATGACCTGACCCATGATCACGTAGTCGACCTGGTCACCGGAGATGCCGGCCCGCGCCAGAGCTGCCTTGATCGCCACGCCGCCGAGGTCGGCTGCGGAGAAGTCCTTCAGCGAGCCGAGGAGCCTGCCCATCGGGGTACGGGCGCCGCTGACGATGACGGAGCGGGACATGCTGCCTCCAGTGCCGGGGCGCCACGTTGGCGACCGCGTTGTCGGGACGCACCGCGAGCAAGTGGAAACCAGCGCGGCGCCGGGCCTTCGGCGAAGTTTAGGACGGCCGTACCCCGTCCGGCACCGCGAGCACTGTGGCCACGATCACGCCGGAGGGGGTGATCGGCACCCCTCGGGCTGCAATGCACCGCCGTGCACCGGCAGGATGCCCGCGTGACCCATGACGCGCAGGCCGGGCTTTCCGGCGAGCTGTTCACCACGATCGACCACGTGGGGATCGCCGTCCCTGATCTCGACGAGGCGATCGCCTTCTACGCCCAGGCCTTCGGCGTGCACTCGGTGCACGAGGAGACCAACGAGGAGCAGGGCGTCCGCGAGGCGATGCTGGCCGTGGGCGACGGCAGCACCCGCATCCAGCTGCTCGCGCCCCTGACGCCCGAGTCGACCATCGCCAAGTTCATCGGCCGCTCCGGCCCCGGCCTGCAGCAGTTGGCCTTCCGGGTGGAGGACGTGGAGGCGGTGAGCGCGACCCTGCGGGAGCGGGGGCTCCGACTTCTCTACGACACCCCCCGGCGCGGTACCGCCGACAGCCGGGTGAACTTCGTCCACCCCAAGGACGCCGGCGGCGTGCTCGTCGAGCTGGTGCAGCCCGCCGCTATGGCTCACTGAGCCGGCTCGACGCCGCGGTTACCCACCGGTAACATCCTGCGCCACCCCATAGAGCCACCGCACCGCCGTCCGCGCCAACGACGACCCGGGAGACCCGTGTGAACGACATCAGGGACGCCATCCTTGCCGACCAGCTCGATGCCGTGGGGGGCCTGGCCGTGCCGGAGTCCTACCGCGCGGTGCTGGTGCGCAAGGACGAGCAGGACATGTTCGAGGGCCTGCCCACCAAGGAGAAGGACCCACGCAAGTCCCTGCACGTGGAAGAGGTCCCCACCCCCGAGCTCGGCCCGGGTGAGGCGATCGTCGCCGTCATGGCGTCGTCGGTGAACTACAACACCGTCTGGACGTCGATCTTCGAGCCCGTCTCCACCTTCGGCTTCCTCGAGCGCTACGGGAAGCTCTCCGAGCTCACCAAGCGCCACGACCTGCCCTACCACGTGGTCGGCTCCGACCTCGCCGGCGTCGTCCTGCGGGTGGGCCCGGGGGTGAACAAGTGGAAGCCCGGCGACGAGGTCGTCGCGCACTGCCTGTCCGTCGAACTGGAGGACCCAGCCGGCCACGACGACACGATGATGGACCCGCAGCAGCGGATCTGGGGCTTCGAGACCAACTTCGGCGGCCTCGCCGAACTCGCGCTGGTCAAGAGCAACCAGCTGATGCCCAAGCCCGGCCACCTCAGCTGGGAGGAGGCGGCCAGCCCGGGGCTGGTCAACTCCACCGCCTACCGGCAGCTGGTCAGCCACAACGGCGCGAACATGAAGCAGGGCGACGTCGTCCTGATCTGGGGCGCCTCCGGCGGGCTCGGTTCCTACGCCACCCAGATGGCCCTCAACGGCGGTGCGATCCCGGTCTGCGTCGTCAGCAGCCCGGAGAAGGCCGCGATCGTCGCCTCGATGGGCGCCGAGCTGATCATCGACCGCTCCGCCGAGGGCTACCAGTTCTGGAAGGACGAGAACACCCAGGACCCGAAGGAGTGGCAGCGCCTCGGTAAGAAGATCCGCGAGCTCACCGGTGGCGACGACGTCGACATCGTCTTCGAACACCCCGGCCGGGACACCTTCGGCGCCAGCGTCTACGTCGCCAAGAAGGGCGGGACGATCGTCACCTGCGCCTCCACCACCGGGTACATGCACTCCTACGACAACCGCTACCTGTGGATGAACCTCAAGCGGATCATCGGCTCGCACTTCGCCAACTACAAGGAGGCGTGGGAGGCCAACCGGCTCATCGACCGGGGCCTGATCCACCCCACCCTCTCCAAGGTCTACCCGATGGAGGACGTCGGGCAGGCCGCCTACGACGTGCACCGCAACCTGCACCAGGGCAAGGTCGGCGTGCTCACCCTCGCCCCCGAGGAAGGACTGGGTGTGCGCGACACCGACAAGCGCGAGAAGCACCTCACCGCGATCAACCGATTCCGCGGGGTCTGAGCGGCTCTTCGCGGGGGGCCGGCCGACGGGTCGGACCCCCGCGAGGCCGTGTCGCGGTCCGGATCCGGAAGCGGCACAGCTGTCCCATCGGTCCCGACAATCGCCCGACACGCTGACGAGTGTTTGAGCGTCTGCGAGGATGAGGACATGACCGACCCCCGCCGCGAACCGCTGCCGATGCACGAGGCTCAGCACTCGTTCGACGTAGTGCTGCGGGGGTACGACCGAAGTCAGGTCGCCGACACGATCGAACGGCTCGAGGCCGACTTCCGCATCGCGCTCGCCGACCGCGACGCCGCCGTCTCCCGGTCCTCCGACATGGCCGGCCAGCTGTCGGCGCTGCACGGCGAGATCGAGACGCTGCGCCGCAAGGCCGCCACCGCCTCGGCCCCGACGTTCGAGAACATCAGCGAGCGCATCCAGCACATGCTGCAGCTCGCCGAGGAGGAGGCCGGGGAGATCCGCCGCGCCGCCGAGCTCGACGCGCAGGCGGTCCGCGAGCAGACCGCAGCGGAGGAGCGGGCGCTGCTCGAGCGGCACGCCGCGGGCCAGGCCGAGGTCGAGCGGATGATCGCCGAGGCGCGCCAGAACGCCGAGCAGATCGCGCAGAAGGCCCAGCTGCGCGCCGACGAACTCGTCGGCAAGGCCCAGGAGCGGGTGGCGCGACTCGATGCCGAGTCGCAGGCCCGCCGGGCCAAGGTCGAGGAGGACTTCGACATCGCCCAGCGGTCCCGCCGCGCCGAGGCCGCCCGAGCCGAGGAGGACCGCGAGCGCGTGTCCACCGAGGCCGCCCGGCAGCGGATCGCCGTCGCCGAGCAGCACTCCGTGCAGCTGGTCGCCGAGGCGGAGGCCAAGGCCGAGGCCATCCGCGCCATCCGCGACGAGCTCACCGGCCGTCTGCTGCAGGCCCGTCAGTTGCTCACCACGCTCCCCGAGCTGGGTGACCGGCCGCAGCAGACCGAGTCGCCCGCGGCGACCCCGGCCGCAACCCAGGCTCCGGAGGCCGAGCGGCGTCCGCAGCCGACTCCGCAGGCCGCGGCCCCCGCGCCCGCGGTCGCACCGGCCACGCAGCCCGCCGCCCAGCCCTCCTCCCAGGCCGTCCGGCCGGAGGGCGACGCCGCTGCGGCCCGACAGCCCACCCGGCCCGGTGAGCCGGCCACCCGGGAGCTCCCGAGGCCCCCACGGGGCAATGGCACCGGCTCCACCGCCGCGCCGGTCGGTCCGGCGACCCAGGCGATCGACGCACCGGTCGGCCAGGGGCGTCACTGAAGTCAGCACGGAATTCAGCAGCACGGCGAGCAGCCCGCACGTCGCCGGACCGCACGGTCCGGCCGGCGCGCGGGCTGTTCGCCGTCGTCCTGTGTGCGACCGTCGGGGTGCTCGTCGGCGCGCTGGGGGTCCCGCACGCCGCCGCCGGTGACGCCACCGGGTTGCTGCGCATCGCGCACCTCTCGCCCGACACCCCGGACGTGGACGTCGCCCTCGCCCCTCTCCCGGCGGCCGACGGCGCCGCCCTCACCGATCCGGGGCCGGACGTCGCCACCGGCCTCGGCTACGGCGACGTCAGCGCGTTCACCGAGGTCCGCCCCGGCAGCTACGCCGTCAGCGTCCGCGCCGCCGGCACCGGCCGCAGCACACCTCCGGTCCTGACCGCCCGTGTCGACGTCCCCGCCGGCGAGGCCCGCACGGTCGCGGTCAGCGGTCTGTTCGCCGATCTCGCGCTGCAGCCCCTCGCCGACGACCTCAGCGCTCCCCCGGCCGGGTCCGCCCGCGTGCGCGTGCTCTCGGCAGCTTCCGGGATCCGGTCGGTGGACGTCGGCCTGGAGGGCGGCCCCGCGCTCGCGACCGCCCTGCCGTTCGGCAGGGCCGCGAGCGCCGTCGTCGTCCCGGCCGGTCGGTCGACGGTGTGGGTCGACGGCGCACCCGGGAGCGCCACCGCGCTGCCCGTGACCTGGGCGCCGGGCTCGATCAGCACGCTTCTCGTCCTGGACGCGCCCGGCGGCGGCGGCCAGGCCGTGCGCGTGGTGCTGGATGCCGCCGGACCGGCGGTGGTGCCCACCGGTGCCGTGGAGGCGGGGAGCGGGGGCACCGCGGGACTGTCGGTCCCCCTCCCCTGGGCGCTGGGCGCCGCCCTGGCGCTGGCCGCGGTCTCACGGCGGGGCCGGGTGCTGGCGGTGGTGGCCACTGCCGTCCTTGCTGCCGCGCCCGGTGCCGCCGCTCTCGGCGACGCGCCGGCGCGGGACGTGCCTGCGCCCGCGGTCACCCTCGCGACCGAGACTCGTCTCCGGGCGGCCGCGCCCGTCCGGCTGCAGGTGCCCTCCGCCGGCGTGGACACGGCGCTCACAGGCATCGACCTGGACACGGCGGGCGCGCTCGTCCCGCCGTCCGACAACACGCTCGCCGGCTGGTACCGGCAGGGGCCGGCGCCGGGCGAGGCCGGCCCGGCCGTGCTCACCGGTCACGTCGACAGCGTCGCCGGGCCGGCGGTCTTCTTCCGGCTCCGCGACGTCGCGGTCGGCGACCCGGTCCTGGTGGGTCGCGCGGACGGGACGACCGTGCGGTTCACCGTCACGCGGGTGGCCCGCTACGCCAAGGGTGCCTTCCCCGCCGCGGAGGTCTATGGGCCGACGCCGGACGCCCAGCTCCGGCTGATCACCTGCGGCGGCGTCTTCGACCGTGCCGCGCGCAGCTATCCGGACAACGTGGTGGTCTACGCATCGGTCGGCTAGCGGCGGTTGTTCCGGGCGCGCCAGCAGGCGGTATGCCAGTGCCGGCGCCAGTCGGCCGACGAGTCGGTGTCCCACGGATCGAGGTCGGAGTCGCGCGGATAGGCCGGCCAGGTCACCACGTGCGGCGTCCCCGGCCGGATCTCCTGATCGCACCCCGGGCAGCGGTAGGTCTTGCCGGTCGAGGCACCCGTCAGCGGCCGGACGACCCAGTCGCCGTCGGCGGCCTGTTCGACGACCTCGACGCGACGGGCCGGTTCACGACCCGAGGGTCGTGAACCGGCCCGGGGGCGTCGACGGGGCACCCGTCAGCGGCTCGCGTAGTCCCGGAACCCGCGGCCGGTCTTGCGGCCGAGGTACCCGGCGGTCACCAGGTGCTCGAGCAGCGGCGCCGGCGCGAAGCCGGGCTCGCGGAACTCGGTGTAGAGCTCCTTCTCGATGGCCAGGGACACATCGAGGCCCACGACGTCGAGCAGCTCGAAGGGCCCCATCGGGTAACCGCAGCCGACCTTCATCGCCGCATCGATGTCGTCGGCGGTCGCGTAGTGCGCCTCGAGCATCTTCACCGCGTCGTTGAGGTAGGGGAACAGCAGTGCGTTGACGATGAAACCCGCGCGGTCGGTGCAGGAGACGGCGTGCTTGCCCAACTGGTCACTGACCGCGTGCGCCGTGGCCGCGACGTCGGGCGCGGTGGAGATGGTGGAGACCACCTCGACCAGTTTCATGACCTGGGCCGGGTTGAAGAAGTGCATCCCGACGACGTCCTCGGGCCGGCCGCTGGCCCTCGCGCACTCGATCACCGGCAGGCTGGACGTCGTCGTCGCGAGCACGGCGCCGGGCTTGGCGATCTCGCCCAGGTTGGCGAACAGCGCTTCCTTCACCGACAGCGACTCGACGACCGCCTCGATGATCAGGTCGCGGTCGGCGAGCTCGTCGAGCGACGTCGTCCCTGAGACCCGCGCCAGGATCTCGTCGCGGCCGGCCTCGTCCAGGCGGCCGCGCACGACCTGCTTGTCCAGCGACTTCGTCAGCGCCTTGCGGACCGCCTCGACCTTCTCGGGGGCCCGGGCCACGAAGCGCACGTCGTAGCCGCCCTTGGCGACGACCTCGATGATCCCGGTGGCCATCGTGCCGGAGCCGATGACACCGACGGTCTGCACCGGACGGGCACCCTCGGCGGCACCACCGGCCGACGGGGTGGCGACGTCGGTGACGACCTCGGCCGAGCCCGGCTCGCTGTAGCTGTAGAAGCCGCGGCCGTTCTTCCGGCCCAGGAGCCCGGCGGTGACCATCTGCTTGATGATCGGGCTGGGCGCGTGCAGCCGGTTGCGCGACTGCTTGTACATCGTGTCGAGGATCTCGTAGGCGGTGTCGATGCCGATGAGGTCCATCAGCGCGAGGGGGCCCATCGGCAGGCCGCAGCCCAGCCGCATGGCGGCTTCGATGTCCTCGCGGCTGGCGTAGTGGTTCTCGTACATGGAGACGGCGTGGTTGAGGTAGCCGAAGAGCAGGGCGTTGGCGATGAAGCCGGCCTTGTCGCCGATCGTGACGTCGACCTTGCCCAGCCGCGCGGCCAGCGCCTCGACGTCGTCGACGACCGACTGCTCGGTGACGACGGTGCGCACGACCTCGACCAGCTTCATGACCGGCGCCGGGTTGAAGAAGTGCATGCCGATGACCTTGCTCGGGCGGCCGGTGACGACCGAGAGCTCGGTGACCGAGAGGCTCGAGGTGTTGGTCGCCAGGATGGTGTCCGGCGGGCAGATCTTGTCCAGCTGCGCGAAGATGTCGGCCTTCAGCTCCATACGCTCGGGCACGGCCTCGATCACCAATTCGGCGTTCGAAAGGTCCTCCATCGAGCTGCTGAACCGGATCCGCTCGAAGATCGCGTCGCGGTCGGCCGGGTCGAGCTTGCCGCGGCTCACCGCACGGTCGGTGGACTGCTCGACGTGCCCGCGGCCGCGGGTCACCGCCTCGTCGTTGATGTCCACCGCGGTGACCGACAGACCCGCCCGTGCGAGCACCTCGGCGATGCCGGCACCCATGGTGCCCAGCCCCACGACGCCGACCTCGTTCAATTCCCTGGCCACGCTAGCCAACTCCTAACACCGTCGGTGATCGCGGGCAGTCTC
>JAOPWM010000272.1 GCA_025965695.1 Blastococcus sp. | reverse complement strand
GCCAGCGCGGTGGTGGCCACCAGCCCGTGGTCGGCGCACCGGCTCGTCGCGCATCACGGGCTCGGCGCCGACCGGGTCCACGTCGTCACACCAGGCGTCGACCCCGCTCCGCTGGCCCCCGGCACCGACGGCGTCACCCACCTGCTGTGCGTCGGGGCGGTCACCGCGACGAAGGGCCAGGACCTGCTCGTCGAGGCCCTCGCCACCGTCGCCGACCTGCCGTGGAGCTGCACTCTCGTCGGCTCGCTGCGCCGCGATCCCGCGCACGTGGCTGCCGTCCGGCGCAGGATCGAGCACCACGGGCTCGGTGGGCGCCTACGGTTGGCCGGTCCGCGGACAGGCTCCCAACTGGCGGCGGCGTACGCCGCCGCCGATCTGCTGGTGCTGCCGTCGCGCACCGAGTCCTACGGAATGGTCGTGACCGAGGCGCTGGCGCGGGGGATCCCGGTGCTCGCGGCGGCCGTCGGCGGGGTGCCGGAGACCCTCGGCCAGGACCCGGACGGCCGGGTGCCGGGAATCGTGACGCCGCCGGCCGACATCACCGCCGTCGCGATGGCCCTGCGCCGCTGGTTCGGCGAGCCGGTCCTGCGGGAAGAACTGCGGCACGCCGCGCGGGCGCGGCGAGACCAACTGAACGGTTGGGAGGCGACGTGCCGATGCCTGACCGGTGTGCTGGACCGACTGCGTGGGACGCCCGACTGAGCAGTCCGGCCTCACCCGTGTGCTCGCCGGACTGGCTGGCGCTGCGCGAGGACGCCGATGCCGCGGCCCGGGCGCCCGATCTGGTCGAGCTCGTCCGAGTCCACCTGGTGGCCGGTGCCTGCCCCGCCGCCCCTGCGGTGATCCGGGACCTCGGCTGCGGCACCGGCTCGATGGGACGCTGGCTGGCCGGACGGCTGCCCGGGCCGCAGATGTGGATGCTGCACGACCGTGATCCCGGGCTGCTCGCCTCCGCCGCGGCGCGCATGCCAGCGGTGGCCGCCGACGGCGCTCCGGTCACCGCACGGACGCAGCAGGGTGACCTCGCCGAACTGAGTTCCGCCGACCTCGCCGGGACGGCGCTGGTGACCGCGTCCGCGGTGCTCGACCTGCTGACTGCCGAGGAGGTTGACGGGCTCGCTGCCGCGTGCGCCGAGGCCGGAGCCGCTGCACTGCTGGCGCTGTCGGTCACCGGGCGCGTCGAGCTGACTCCGTCCGATCCGCTCGACGCCGCGTTGGCGGCCGCCTTCGACGCGCACCAACGGCGCTGCATGGACGGCAGGCGCCTGCTGGGGCCGGACGCCGGCGCCGCCGCCGTCGAGGCGTTCGCTCGGCGGGGCACGGTGGTGGAGAGCCGGCCCAGCCCGTGGCGCCTCGGTGCCGACCAGGCCGAGCTGGCGGACGAGTGGCTGCGGGGGTGGATCGGCGCTGCCTGCACTCAGCAGCCGGACCTCGCGCGGTGGGCGGCCACCTACCTGTGCCGCAGGCTGGACGCCTGCACCGCCGGACAGTTGCGGATCGTGGTGGGCCACGTCGACGTGCTCGCCCTTCCGACGGGAGCGCCGTGACGCGGAGGCTCTGGCCCTACCTCCGGATCCTCGTCGGCGCCGGCATCCTGGTAGCGCTGGTGCTGCGCCTCGGCAGCGACGCCGTCGCGGAAGGGCTGCGGGCCATCGACGCCAGGGCGGTGCTGGCCGCGCTCGGCATCGGTCTGCTGACCACGGTGCTCAGCGCGTGGCGGTGGTGCCTGGTGGCCCATGGCCTCGGCCTGAGCCTGCCGTTGAGGGTGGCGGTCGCGGACTGCTACCGGGCGCTGTTCCTCAATTCCGTGCTGCCGGTGGGGGTGCTCGGCGACGTGCACCGGGCGGTGAGCCACGGCCGGCAGGCCGGGGACGTCGGGCGCGGCATCCGTGCGGTCGCGCTCGAACGGTCCGCCAGTCTGCTGGTCTCGGTGATCGTCGGGGTCGCAGTAGTGCTCAGCCGGCCGGAGCTGCTCATGGCCGCGATCGGCCCCCTGGTCCTCGGCGGCTGGGGCGCCGTCGGGCTGGTCGTCGTCCTCGCCGCCGTCGCCGCGCTGGGGGTCTGGACGGTACGTGGAGCGCACCCGTCCCGCATCCGCGCCGCGCTGCGGACGGGTGCCCACGCCCGTACCGGCGTGTTCTCCCGCGGCACCTGGCCGGGGGTGGTCCTGCTGTCCGTCGCCACGCTGGTCGGGTACCTCGCGCTCTTCGTGATCGCCGCACGGGCCGCGGGATGCCGGAGCCCGCTCGGGGAGTTGCTCCCGCTGCTGGTGCCGGGGCTGCTGGCGATGGCACTGCCGTTGAGCATCGGTGGATGGGGGCCTCGGGAGGCCGTCGCCACGGTCGCGTTCGGGGCGGGGGGGCTCGGCGCGACATTGGGTTTCACTGCCGCTCTGGTGTACGGGGTGCTCTGCCTGATCGCCTGCCTTCCCGGCGGCGCCCTGCTGCTGCTGCGGTCTTCCAGTCAACCGGTTCCCGCGAGGGTCGGTCGATCGACCGGCCCGTCTCCCGGCCGTGCCGACCGCTGAAGGAGACCGGCGTTCACGGCCTGCCCTGGCCGGGCAGTTCCGCGGGCGGGTCGCGACGTGCCCCGCCGCCGACGACATCGTCACCGCGCGGAGCTTGCTGGGACTCCGACTTCGACATCGTCGGGCCTTCCGGTCGAGCCAGGCGGGCGTAGACGTCGCCGGACCGGCCGAGCGGGCGAAATCGCTCGAGCAACTGCACGAGCTCGGCGGCATCGAGCCAGCGGTCGCTGGCGAACCGCAGCGTCTCGATGGGCGAGTAGTTGTACCGATACCCGCCCACCGCTGCCCCGAGCTGCTCCACCAGGCGCAACGCGGTGAGCGCGGCGTCGTGCGCAGGTGGCAGGTACTCGAAGGAGAGCGCGCGCAAGGGGTGGGTGAGCCCTGTCAGCACGTCGACCTCGAAACCCTCGACATCGATCTTGCAGAAGGCCGGCAGTCCGTGGACCGCGATGAGGTCGTCGAGCGTCGACACATCCACCTCGATGGAGCGGTCCCACCGCACGCGGGCGAAGCTGCGATCGGCCGCCACCGACTCGGTCCAGTCGGGGGACATGGACGAGACCGTCGGCGTCGCGGTGGAGATGCCCAGTCGCTCCCGCCCGGCCCGGGCCCCGACCGCTCCCGCCACGATGAGAACGTCGTCGTCCCGGCCGAAGAAGAGGCGCAGGATGCGCTGGCAGTCGGGCTGCGGCTCGACCGCGACGACCCGCACTCCGAGCTGCCGCCAGGCGCGCACCCGGCTTCCCACGTGCGCGCCGAGGTCGAACCCGACGTCCCCAGGCCCGAGGAACTCCCGATAGAACCGGACCATCCGTCGGTGCTTGCCCGGCTGCCCGTGGTACATGATCAGGGAGCGCCCGATCCCCCATGCCCGGTCGAGCATGCGCCGACCGTAGCCCGAGCCGGTCTGGGGAGCGTTGCTCCGCCTCCGGGGCCGGGCGCCAGGCGGCCGACCTGCTCCAGCGTCGCCAGGACGCCGAAGACACTGGCGAGCCGGGGGAACGACCAGCAGCCGCGACCCGGCCGCGGCCTGCGCTCTCCGTCCAGCGTGACCAGCAGGACGCTCGGGCAGGACGTCATCGATGAGACGGAGCCGGTGAGCCGGCTGCAGCCCGCCATTCGCGCGACCGACGTGAGGTCCCGGGACCTTCACGATCGTGCCTGTCGGGCCCGGCCGCGACGTTGCGATCATGTCCACGAAGCCGCGCGCACCGCGCTACTCCCCTCCCCCACCGGGGACGCCGCTGGTGGGACGGCTCCCACCCCACGGTGTCAAACTCCCCCTCGGACACAGCCTCACCCCAGTATTCCTGCAGGTCAGGAGCCCAGGGTGCTTGCGTGTCGAGGCCTGCGAGGGCCCCGTGACACCGCGTGGTACTCGGACCCGGCGTCAGCCTCCCAGCAGCGCGGCGAAGCGGTCGGCAGCCTGGCGTCCCAGGTCGGGTGCAGGTGCCGGTAGACGGTAAGCGTGATCGTGGCGCTGGCGTGGCCGAGGCGCTCGGAGACGACCTTGACCGGCACGCCGTCCGCGAGCAGCAGGGTGGTGTGGGTGTGGCGGAGGTCGTGCAGCCGGATGACCGGCAGTCGCTCCTCCCCCAGCGCCTTGCGCGCCTGTGTGACCTGACCGTCGGCCCGGCCGGACGCCTCCAGCTTCCGCAGCCAGGCGTCCACCGCCGAGCCGGTGAGACGCGCCACCGGATGCGCACCGGGGTAGGGCTCGATGTGCGGCCAGATGCTCTTCCGGTGGGCCGCCAGCTTGAAGGGGTTGAGCCGCTGCCCCTGGACCCGCTCGGCGAGATGCGCGGCCCGCAGACGACTCAGGTGGCGCTCTCCCGCGCAGGTGATGGAGGTGATGGAGGCCGCACCGGCGGGTTGACCTCGTCAGCGTTGCGACGACCGCGCGAATCCGACATCGCTCGGCGAGGGATGCCAGATCGGAGTGGACTCGAGTGTCCGCGGCGCTCTGACGGGCAGGCCTGACCTGCTCCAGGAAGTAGCTTCAGCAGCTGAGCCTGAACGGGCCGGGAGAACTCTGGGTCCATCACTCGCCGGCCCCTGTCCGGGTCCTGGTCCTGCGACTTGCTCAATGGAGGAGTCGGCCACCGTCGACGACCAGGGTCTGCCCAGTGATCCCGGTCGTCAGGGCGAGCCCGAGAATCGTGTCGGCGACCTCCTCCGGCCGCACCACCCGTCCGAGCGCGGTTCCGGCCAGGAGCGCCTCCATGGTGCGGTCGTCGAGCGAACCGGTCATGGCCGACGCCACCGGTCCGGGAGCTACGCAGTTCACCCGGATTCCCTGCGGGCCGAGGGATCGGGCGGCAGACCGGGTCAGACCGATGACCGCGGCCTTCGCCGCCGCGTAGTGCGGTCCGAACGAGCCCCCGGTGAGGGCGGCCACGCTGGACAGGTTGACCACGCTTCCGCCGGCGTTCCGGAGCGGGACCAGCAGCTCCCGCATCACGAAGAACGGAACGTCCACGTTGAGTTGCCCGCAGCGGTGCCACTCCTCGTCCGTGACCTCCGTGAAGGCCACGGGACGCGCACCGCCGACGCAGTTGACCAGCAGGTCGACGCCGTCCCACTGCGGCGGAAGCGATGAGGCCAGTGCCTGGGCGGCGCCCGGCTCGGTGAGGTCGAGTTGACAGAGGTGCAGACCGACGGTCGTTCCGAGACCGTCGAGGCGGTCCCTCCGGCTCCGGTCCTGCGCCACGACGGCCGCGCCGCGCTCCAGGCACGTGGCCACCACCGCGGCACCGAGGTCTCCGGATGCACCGGTGACGACGACGCGGTCGAGTCGGGGGCGGGCGGCGGTCACGCGGTGGCCTCCCTCAGCACGGTTTTCGGTTCTAACAGGAAGTCATCCAGGCTGCCGTCGTGCGGCAGGCCCGGGGCGGTGCTCCAGGGCAGAACCGCC
>JAOPWM010000265.1 GCA_025965695.1 Blastococcus sp. | reverse complement strand
GGATCAGGTAGGTGCGGCGGGCGATGCTGGTCTGCGGGTCGGAGACGGAGACCCACGCGGCCAGCAAGAGCAGGATCACTCCGCTGAGCAGTCCGGTCCACCAGTAGGGCGTCTCCCCGCGTGTTGCGACCCCGCGGGTGATTTCGAACGCTCCGGCGAACACGAGGATCAGACCCAGCACCGAGGCCAGCGCGAAGAAGGTGTCGATCGGGCGGATGAAGGCCCATAGGCCCGCCAGCAGGAAGAGGAATGCGATGCCGTAGTGCAGCACCTTCCACCCGCCGGTCACCATGCTGGCGAGGGCCGCCTCGTTGACGCCCGACGCGATGAACACGACGCCGAGCAGCACCCCCACTGTGGCCAGTGAGGTGACGTCCGCACGAAGCACCACCCAACCGATCACCAGCCAGGCCACCCCGACGATGAGGAGTGCCCACCAAAACCGGCTCGCCTCCTGCGCCAGCACTCGTCCCGGCCCTCGCAGTAGCGCAGGTTCTTCTCTGTTCATGGTCTCCTCCAAGAAAGGAGCACCGGCCCGCGCTCCGCGGAGCCGGTCATCACCGACATGGGCGGCGACGGTGTCGGGCCGGAAGACAGCCGCAGGCCGTCGGGCGCCCTGCTTTCCGACGTGGAACTCGGGTGGGCTGCTCAGCCGCCGGCACCCCCTGCTGCGGCCTGGACATCCTGCCGGGCGAGCACGGCGTCGAGAACGGCGAACTCGGCCTCCCCGATCGCGGCGTAGGCGAAGTCGATGGCCCAGGCGGCGTAGTCCTCCGCATCCTCGGCGTTGTTCTCGGCTTGCTCGGCGTTGCGCTCAGCCTTCCGCTCGTCGGCCCGCTGGCGAACCTCGGCGAGGTGTTCCTTCCAAGAGCGCTGAACGCCTTCGCCCCACGACCGCGCCTTCTCGGCGGCCGCAGCCGACTCGCTGCGAGCGAGGTCCGATACCTCTTGCGCGTTGGCGCTGGCCTTCGTGATCGCCTGCTCGAGGTTCTCCCTCGCCTGCGTCTTGGCGGCCGCGGCGCGGTCCTCCGCTTCCTTGGCTCGGGTCGACAGTCGTGACAAGTCGTCGGAAACGGCCATGGTCCCTCCGTGGGACGGGGCCCCCCGTGAGTGACAGGGACAAGTTACCGTTGCAGCGGGGTAGGAGGCTGTCAATGACTCGGACGGGACGTCAGCACGCGACTTCAGGGACGCTCCGACGAGCCAGCGATGCGATCTGTGGGGTCGCGGCGCGCTCACTCATGGTCAGAAGCGCGGAGGTACGCCGCTGCGTCAGGTCGGCGACCCGCTGCACGCC
Organism: Blastococcus sp.; assembly: GCA_025965695.1. Taxonomy (GTDB): domain Bacteria; phylum Actinomycetota; class Actinomycetes; order Mycobacteriales; family Geodermatophilaceae; genus Blastococcus_B. The sequence goes on along the minus strand of JAOPWM010000265.1, from coordinate 1,731 downwards.
GCACGAACCCGGACGGGGACCTTGTGCGCTGGAGATGATGGCCGGACCCGTGGACGGTCGTAGCGTCCCGCGCATCGGCTGACGGCGGGCGCGTCCGGCGGGGGCCGTCCGGCCCGACCACGTCTGGAGCTTCGGATGGCCAGCAACGTCGTCTTCACGGCGGAGATGGACGCCGCCGAGCAGGCGGCACCAATCGACGCCCTGCTCGTCGACGCCGCGCTCGGTCCGCTGCGCCGGTTCACCCCCGACGCGTCGACGGTTCGGTGGGTTGTGCGGCTCGCCCGCCACCCGCGGACGACCGGGCGGCGGGTCGCCGCGCTCGGCGGTGAGCTCGCCAAGGCGGTTGCCGGCACGTCGACGGTCGCGCCCTCGCGCCGGGACCGGCGGTTCACCGATCCGGGCTGGACCGAGAACCCGATCCTGCGCCGGCTGGTCCAGGGATACCTGGCCACCGGGGAGACGCTTCACCAGCTCGTCGCCGACGCCGACCTCGACTGGCGCGACGACGAGCGCGTGGGCTTCTTCCTCGACAACCTCGTCGAGGCCGCCGCCCCGAGCAACGTCCCGTTGGTCAACCCCGCCTCGGCCAAGGCCGCGATCGACACCGCCGGGGGCAGTCTGCTGCGCGGTGCCCGCCATTTCCTCGGGGACATGGCGACGCGTCCGCGGATCCCGGCCATGGTCGACGGATCGGGCTTCCAGGTGGGCGGCAACATCGCCGTGAGCCCGGGTGCGGTGGTGCTGCGCACCGACGTCTTCGAGCTGATCCAGTACCGGCCCACCACCGAGGAGGTCCGCGAGGTCCCGCTGCTCATCGTGCCGCCGACGATCAACAAGTACGACGATCAACAAGTACTACGCCCTCGACCTGCCCCCAGGGCGCAGCCTGATCGAGTACCTGGTCGGCTCCGGCCAGCAGGTCTTCGTGATGTCCTGGCGCAACCCGTTGCCCGAGCACGAGGGCTGGGGGCTGGACATCTACGTTCAGGCGGTCCTCGACGCGCTCGACGCCGTCACCCGGGTCAGCGCGGTGCACCGGACACTGCTGATGGGCATGTGCTCCGGAGGCATCATCGCCAGCCTCACCGCCGGGCACCTCGCAGGCACTGGTGCGCTGAACCGGCTGGCCGGTTTCGCGCTGGCCGTCACCGTCCTCGACAGCGCCCGCGCCGGCACCCCGGCCGCGCTCGTGAACCGGCCGCTCGCCCAGGCCGCCGTCGCCTCCTCGCGCCGGCGGGGCTACCTCGATGGCCGGGCCCTGGCGGAGGTGTTCGCCTGGCTGCGACCCGGCGACCTGATCTGGAACTACTGGGTCAACAACTACCTTCTCGGCCGCACGCCGCCCGCGTTCGACGTGCTGTTCTGGAACAGCGACACGACCCGGATGACGGCGAAACTGCACGCCGATTTCATCGACTTCGCCCTGGACAATCGGATCGTCGAGCCCGGGGAAGTGACCGCGCTCGGCGTCCCGGTGGACCTGTCCGCGGTCGACGTCGACTCCTACATCGTCGCGGGGATCGCCGACCACCTGACCTCGTGGCAGAACTGCTACCGCAGCACGCAACTGCTGGGCGGCACCAGCCGCTTCGTGCTGTCCACCAGCGGGCACATCGCGGCGCTGGTCAATCCCCCCGGCAACCCCAAGGCGAACTTCCAGACGAACAAGGCCGACCCGGCCGATCCGCGGGAGTGGCTGGCCGGCGCCGAGACGCATCAGGGCAGCTGGTG
>JAOPWM010000225.1 GCA_025965695.1 Blastococcus sp. | reverse complement strand
CCCGGATCGCCATGTCCAGGTAGGTGACCGCGTCGAGCGCTGTGGTGCCGGCCGCGCCCGCTGCCGCACCGCGGAGCGCCCAGCCGAGCGGGCTGATCCGTCGCTTGCCCCTACCAAAGGTGCCCATCGCGGTCTTCTTCGCCATGGCGGACGCCCTACCCCGCGATCTCCGGGGCAACCGGCTCGTCGGGGTAGGGAACCCGCTGGAAAACGTAAAGCGGAACTAAAGCGGGACGAAAAAGAGTTCCGGAACAGTGGTGGGCGCCCAACAATTTCTGTCGGGGGTAGCGCCATGGTGCGGAACCGGACGGTCGCGGTCGCTGGGCTGACAGCTGCCATCGCCCTGACGGCGGCCATGTTCGCCGTGTTACCCGCGGTAGTGGACGAGGCGGCGGCCGCCGGGTCGACGCTGACCCTCGTCCCGATGGAAGGCGTGCCGAACACGACGGTGTCGGCCTCGGGGAGCTGCATCGATGGTCCTGGAGTCATCAGCTTGTCCCCGTGGGGCCCACTGGAGGTGCCCGTCGGGGGCCGCACAGGAGACTTCGGCCCCGTTGCGTTCGTCGTGCCCAGCGGGGCGCCCCCAGGCGCCGTCACCGTCAAGGCTTCCTGTGCGGGCGGACCGGCTACGGCCTCCTTCCTGGTCCTCACCCCGCCCCCTCCGTCTCCGGTCGGCCCGCCAGCGACGATCGAACTGGCCCCGCCCGGCGCGACGACCGGTATGAGGGTGACGGCGACGGGTACGTGCCCTCGGTCGAATGAGGTGACGGACGTCCTCCTGGGCGGGCAGGTCGTCGGCAGTCCCTCGGTCGACGGCCGTACGGGGGCCTTCGGCCCCGTCGTCTTCACCGCGCCCGACGTACTCGGGCCGCATCGTGTCACCACGTCCTGTGGCGGAGCGACCACCCTCACGGTGGTCCTTCCGCTGACGCCGTCGCCCCCGGCGACGCCACCTGTGTCCCCGGCAACACCCACGGCGACGGCGACACCCACGGCGACGGCGACACGGAGCGCGCCGGCCACGTCGACGGGAGTCGCGCCTCTATCGGTACCTCCCGCGCGCGGCACTCCGACGACAGGGACCACGCAGGGGACAGGACCGCCGACCGCGGCGACCGCACCCTCCCCGGGCAGCCAGTCGGACGGGCGAGTCGTCGTCCCCGACGTCCGGGGTCTCAGCGCGCCGGACGCGATGACCACCCTCGCCGGTGCGCAATTGCGATTGGCGGATCGCAGTGGGACCGAGGGCGTCGTCGAATCACAAGATCCCCTGGCCGGTGCGGAGGTGCCTGTGGGCACTCCCGTGGCGGTCGTCCTGCGATCCTCCGTTGCACCAGAGACGCGCGCCGCAGCGTCCTCCTCCTTTCAGACCCTGCTGATCGGCGTTGCGTTGGCTCTGCTGTTCGCGGGTGTCGCGGTGGTCGAGGCGGGCGCACCTGCGCCGTTCGAGGACGGCGCGGCGCGAGCAGCAGTGGGTGGACGACCACGTTGCGGTGAGCCTCGGCGAAGCCACGTCGCCACGGCAATTCTCGAGAGTCCCGGCCGGCACCGTGCCGGCTGTGGACGTGCGCCTGACCGTCCGACACGGGCCCGGTGCGCCGCGGCCTCAGGAGGTGGGCAATGCCCGCAACGATCCCGACGGTTGACGTCACCTACCCGACCAGTCTGTGGACCGCGGCGTGCGAGGGGCTCGACAAGGACGAGCTCGTCGCGGCGGTTCGCCGTCGACTGCCTCCTGACGGTCTGACGGCCACATACCTGCGCAGCAAGTTCCACCTGAGAGAGGCAACCCTCCGACTCCTTGACAGCCGGATCCTCAAGGCCGCCCTCGAGAGCCTCGACCAGGACATCGCCGGCCCGCTCGTCTCCGGGCTGAGCGCCTTCCAGCGAGTGACCGAAGCGGCGCGCGAGACGCTCGGCGATGTGGAGCAGCCGGAGGTCATGGTCGTGTTGCTCGATCCGCACCCCGTGACGTGGACCGACCAATTCGAGGTCGAGGTCTCTGTCGACCAAGATCCGATCGCACAGTTCCCGTTCCGCCTCGTCGTAGGCGTGAATCTCGGCGAGACGTCGTTGGTGGTTCGGAAGGGTGCGATCGAGGCCGTGACCTGCGAGCTCGCCTCCCTGGCGGTCTCGTTCACCTTCGCCGATCTCACCCCGCCACCGTGGGCGCCCGAGCCGCGGCCGCTGTCCGTCCGGCTGGACCTCCACCCGCCGCTGGTGGTTCCGCTCCCGGCGGACAAGGAGGTCACGAAGGTGCCCGGGCCGCGCCAGGCCACCACGATGCCCCCGGTGCCGGGCGCAGGGAAAGGGTCCCGCGGTTAGCGGGCCTCTTCCTCGCCGGCGGCGCGCTGGAGCAGCGGGCCGAGCCGGTGGTCGACGAACCGGCGAAGCGCGAGCGCGGTGTCGGTGCGCTGCACGCCGGGGATTGCCAGCACCTGCTCGGTGATCCGCCAGAGGTCGTCGGCGTCCTTGGCGACGACCTCGACGAGCAGGTCGGCGACGCCCGACAACCCGGTCACCTCGATGACCTCGGGGATCTCGGCCAGCGCGTCGCTGACCTCGGCCAGGCTGCGCTGCACCACGGTGACCGTGACGTAGGCGCCGAGCCGGTACCCCAGGGCCTCGGGCCGGATGCGTCGGTCCAGCGGCGCGAGGACGGCGTTGCTCTCCAGCCGGGCCAGCCGCGTCTGGACGGTGTTGCGGGCCAGCCCGAGGCGCTGCGACAGAGCCATCACGCTCGCGCGGGGGTCCTCGGCCAGGGCGAGCAGCAGCCGCGCATCGGTGGCGTCGACCTCAGGCATGTTGCTCAGTCTGACATGCGAGGACGTCCTACTAGTGGCTGTTCTGCGCAATCGGTCCGCGGGAGCTTGCGCAGATCGGTCCCGAGGTGGTCTTGTCCTTCCAGGGGGGTTGCGTGTCACCATGTGTGAGTGGCGCCACACCCCGGTGCCACGACACGTCCAGACCCGCAGCGTCGCCGGTGACCCCGGCAGCAGCGGAAGACGCGAGGAGAGACCATGACCGCGTTGCGTCAGGCCACCGAGGTGGTCGATCCCGTACCCGGAGCGTCGTCTCCCCATCTGCCGCAGCAGCCCGACCTGATCCAGCTGCTCACGCCCGAGGGTGAGCGCATCGAGCACCCCGATTACGCGCTGGACATCAGCGACGAGCAGTTGCGCGGGCTCTACCGCGACCTCGCGCTGGTCCGCCGGTGGGACGTCGAGGCGACGGCGTTGCAACGGCAGGGCGAGCTGGGCATCTGGGCCTCGCTGCTCGGCCAGGAGGCCGCGCAGATCGGCGCCGGCCGAGCGTTGGCCGCCGACGACATGGCATTCCCGACCTACCGCGAGCACGGCGTGGCGTGGGCGCGCGGCGTCGACCCGCTGCACGTGATGAGCCTGTTCCGCGGCGTGGACAACGGTGGCTGGAACCCGGTCGAGCGCGGCTTCAACCTGTACACGATCGTCATCGGCTCCCAGTGCCTGCATGCGACCGGCTACGCGATGGGCGTGCAGCGCGACGGTGCCGAGAGCGCCGTCCTGGCGTTCCTCGGCGATGGCGCGACCAGCCAGGGTGAGGTCAACGAGGCGATGATCTTCGCGGCCAGCTTCTCCGCGCCGGTCGTCTTCTTCTGCCAGAACAACCAGTACGCGATCAGCGTGCCGATCGAGCGCCAGGCGCGGGTGCCGCTGTTCCAGCGCGCTGCCGGCTTCGGGTTCCCCGGCGTGCGGGTCGACGGCAACGACGTCCTGGCCGTCCTCGCCGTCACCCGGGCCGCGCTCGCCGCCGCCCGGGAGGGCCAGGGTCCGACCTTCATCGAGGCCTTCACCTACCGGATGGGGGCGCACACCACCTCTGACGACCCGACCCGCTACCGGCTGGCCAGCGAGCTGGAGGAGTGGAATCTGCGCGACCCGATCGGCCGGCTCAAGGCCTACCTGTCGCGCAGCGGCATCGCCGACCACGTGTTCTTCGACGGTGTGGACGCCGAGGGCGACGAGCTTGCCGCCCGGATCCGCAGCGGCACGCTGGAGATGGCCGATCCGCCGCCGGCCAGCATGTTCGACCACGTCTACGCCGAGCAGACGCCACCCCTGGCCGCCCAGCGCGCGGAGTTCGTCGAGTACCACGCGAGCTTCGAGGGAGGCGAGCACTGATGGCCGAGACTCTGACGATCGGCAAGGCACTCAACCTCGGCCTGCGCCGGGCCATGGAGGACGACGCCAAGGTCGTGCTCATGGGCGAGGACATCGGCAAGCTCGGTGGGGTCTTCCGCATCACCGACGGCCTGCAGAAGGACTTCGGCGAGGACCGCGTCGTCGACACCCCGCTGGCCGAGGCCGGCATCCTCGGCACCGCCGTCGGCCTGGCCATGCGGGGCTACCGCCCGGTCTGCGAGATCCAGTTCGACGGGTTCGTCTTCCCCGCCTACAACCAGATCGTCACCCAGGTGGCCAAGATCCACGCCCGGTCGCAGGGCACCCTGACGATGCCGATCGTCATCCGGATCCCGTTCGGCGGCGGCATCGGTGCCGTCGAGCACCACAGCGAGAGCCCCGAGGCCTACTTCGCCCACACCCCGGGGCTGAAGGTCGTCGCCGTCAGCAACCCGGTTGACGCCTACTGGGGCATCCAGCAGGCGATCGCCCACCCCGATCCGATCGTCTTCCTGGAGCCCAAGCGGCGGTACTGGGAGAAGGCCGAGGTCGACACCGACGCGACGCCGGAGCCGTTGTTCCGCTCCCGGGTCGTCCGGGGTGGGGACGACGTCACGGTGCTGGCCTACGGCCCGATGGTGAAGACGGCGCTGCAGGCCGCCGAGGCCGCCGCCGACGAGGGGCGCTCGCTGGAGGTCATCGACCTGCGCACCGTCTCCCCGCTCGACCTCGAGCCGGTGTACGAGTCCGTGCGCCGGACCGGCCGCTGTGTCGTCGTCCACGAGGCGGCCGTGACCCTGGGCGTGGGCGCGGAGATCGCTGCCCGTGTGACAGAGACCTGCTTCCACTCCCTGGAAGCCCCGGTACTGCGCGTGGGCGGCTACGACACCCCCTACCCGCCGTCGAAGCTGGAGGAGGAGTACCTCCCCGACCTGGACCGGGTGCTCGACGCCGTCGACCGCTCGATGGGGTACTGACATGACTCCGCTGCGCCAGTTCAAGCTGCCCGACGTCGGTGAGGGCCTCACCGAGGGGGAGATCCTGCAGTGGCTGGTCGCCGTCGGCGACACCGTCACGGTCAACCAGCCGCTCTGCGAGGTGGAGACGGCCAAGGCCGCGGTCGAGCTGCCCTCGCCGTTCGCGGGCACGGTCACCGAGCTGCTCTTCGACGCCGGCACGATGGTCGAGGTCGGCACACCGATCATCACGATCGATGTGGGCGGGGGAGTGCCAACCCAGGCCCCCGCGCCGGCGGCCGACGAACCGGCCGCCGGCCTGATCGGTGGCGCCGCACCGGGTGGCCGGACCGCGGTGCTGGTCGGCTACGGGCCCCGGACCACCGAGGCCCGCCGCAGGCCGCGCCGCTCCGGTGACAGCGTGGCCGCGCGGGCGACGGTGCCGTCGGTGGCGGCCGGGCTGCCCGGCGCCGACTACGGCTCTGGGGGGAGCGTGCACCCGCCCCTGCTCGCCACCGCGCCCGACGCCGACACCAAGCCCGTGCGGCACGGCGGCCTCGAGGTCGGCCGTCAGGCGGAGGCCCACGCGGTGACCGGCGACGCGCCGCCGGCGGAGGGGGCCGAGCACGGACGCCAGCGGCCGCGCCCGCTGGCCAAGCCGCCGGTGCGCAAGTACGCCAAGGACCTCGGTGTGGACCTCACTACCGTCACCGGCACCGGGAACGGCGGCGTCATCACTCGTGCCGACGTCGACGCCGCCGTCACGCAGCCATCCGGCGGGACCGTCGTCCAGGGAACTTTCGGCGCCGAAAGTCCCGCGGGCGGGGAGCAGCGGATCCCCATCAAGGGGGTTCGGAAGCACACGGCCGCGGCGATGGTGGCCAGCGCCTTCACCGCGCCGCACGTCACGGAGTTCGTCACCGTCGACGTGACCCGCACCATGAAGCTCCGCCAGCGACTGGCCCTCCGGCCGGAGTTCGCCGGCGTCAAGGTCAGCCCCCTGCTCTTCGTGGCCAGGGCGCTGCTGCTCGCCGTCCGGCGGCACCCGATGGTCAACAGCAGCTGGGACGAGGCGGCCCAGGAGATCGTGCTCAAGGACTACGTGAACCTCGGCATCGCCGCGGCCACGCCCCGCGGTCTCGTCGTCCCGAACATCAAGGACGCCGGCCGGATGTCTCTCGCCGAACTCGCCGGCGCCCTGGGCCACCTCACCGAGACCGCGCGGGCCGGACGGACGGCGCCGGCGGAGATGTCCGGCGGCACGATCACGATCACCAACGTCGGCGTCTTCGGCGTCGACACCGGGACCCCGATCCTCAACCCGGGCGAGTCGGCGATCCTGGCCTTCGGCGCGGTGCGTGAGATGCCATGGGTGCACAAGGGCCAGGGCGTGCCGCGGCAGGTGACGCAACTGGCCCTGTCGTTCGACCACCGGATCGTCGACGGCGAGCTGGGGTCCCGGTTCCTCGCCGACATCGGTGCGATGCTGCACGATCCCGGGGTGGCGCTGGCCTTCTGACCCGGGCCCGATCGCTCGCCGGAAGGGGTGCCTGCTGTGGACCGTCGTCGTCTCGCGCTGGTCGCACTGCTGTCGTTCGCCGTCTTCACCGCCGTGGCGATCGTGGTCAGCGGGTCGCGCCCCGTGCCCGAGCAGGGGAGCGCGCCCTGGATCGTCCAGGGCCTCGGCTACCTGTCCGCGCTCGTGGCGGCCGCGGTGCTGCTCGCACCGGGTGGCCTCCCCGGCCCCCCGGCCGGTGCCGACCGGAAGCTCGGCGGCGTGCTCCTGGCGGCGCTGGCGATCCTGGTCCTCCTGGACGCGTTCGCCTTCGACAGCTCGGGCGGCGCGAACATCGGCGCGGGCTTCCTCCGCCTGGTCTGCCTGGTCGGGATCGTGGCGGTCGCCGGACGCCTCATGGCCACCACGGTGGCGCTGGGTCGCCGCGGGTCCAGGCCCTAGCGGTGGCGATCGTGACCGACCTCGACCGGTTGCTCGACTTCGCAGCACGCTCCCGGCTGCCCGACGGCGGGTTCGGCTACCTCGGGGACGACGGCCGGGTGCTGCCCGACCGGCCGGTGGAGACCTGGATCGTCGCGCGGATGACGCACGTGTTCGGGCTGGCGCAGCTGGTGGGCCGCCCCGGGGCGGACGAACTGGTCCGGCACGGCGTCGCCGCGCTCACCGACGGGCCGCTGCGCGACCGCACGCACGGAGGGTGGCTGGCGAGCACGGACGACGACACGAAAGCGGCCTACGTGCACGCCTTCGTCGTCCTCGCGGGTTCCACCGCGGCGGCCGTCGGCGCCGAGGGCGGCCGGCAACTGCTCGACGAGGCACTGACCACGTGGCAGGCCCGGTTCTGGGACGACGACGAGGGCCTCGCCGTCGAGGAGTGGGACCGGGCCTGGACGACCTGCGCGGACTACCGCGGGATCAACGCCAACATGCACGGCGTCGAGGCGATGCTGGCCGCCGCGGACGCCGTCGCCGATGAGGAGATCGCCGGCCGGCTCCGCCGCCAGGCGTGGCGCAGCACCGAGCGCGTCGTCCACGGGTGGGCGCGAGAGCGCGACTGGCGGCTGCCGGAGCACTACACCGCCGGCTGGCAGCCGCTGCCCGACTACAACCGTGACCGCCCGGCGGACCCGTTCCGCCCCTACGGCGTCACGATCGGGCACCAGTTCGAGTGGGCGCGGCTGACGCTGCACCTCCGCGCGGTCACCGTCGATCCACCGCAGTGGCTTCTGGACGACGCCGTCGCCCTGTTCGACGCCGCGGCGACGCGGGGCTGGGCGGCGGACGGCTCCGACGGGTTCCCGTACACCCTGGACTGGGACGACCGGCCGGTCGTGGGCGCCCGGATGCACTGGGTGCTCTGCGAGGCGATCGCCGCGGCGACGGCCCTGGCCGAGGTGACCGGCGAGCAGCGTTACCGGGACCTCGCGCGGCGGTGGCGCGATCACGGCGAGGCGCTCTTCGCCGACCCCACCACCGGCAGCTGGCACCACGAGCTCACGCCGTCGGGCGAGGTGGGCAGCGGCACCTGGACCGGCCAGCCGGACGCCTACCACCTGGTGCAGATGCTGCTGCTCGAGGGCCGCCCGGTGCGCGGCAGCCTCGTCGCCGCCCTGCGCTGAAGCGGGTCAGCCGTCGCCTCCGCCGGGGCTGACCTCGAGAGCGGGAACGGAGAAGGGTGCCGATTCGTCGTCACGCTCCCGGGTGACCGCGATGCGCCGGGGTTGCGCCCGGTCGGGGCCGGGGTAGGGCGGCAGGGACACAGTCCCGAGCAGAGGAGCCGCCAGATGGCCACCGTGCAGGAGTCCGTCGACGTCGACGTCCCGATTCGCGTCGCCTACGACCAGTGGACGCAGTTCGAGTCCTTCCCCCAGTTCATGGGCGGGGTGGAGCGCATCACGCAGCTCGACGACACCCACACCCACTGGGTCACCAAGATCGGCGGGGTGGAGCGCGAGTTCGACGCCGAGATCACCGAGCAGCACCCCGAGGAGCGCATCGCCTGGACGAGCACGA
>JAOPWM010000208.1 GCA_025965695.1 Blastococcus sp. | reverse complement strand
TCGTCGATGTCGGAGAAGTCGATCTGCGGGTCGATGCCCTGGCTGAACAGGTTCAGACCCAGGGTGACCAGGTCGACGTTGCCGGTGCGCTCGCCGTTGCCGAACAGGCAGCCCTCGATGCGGTCGGCGCCGGCGCGGTAACCCAGCTCGGCAGCGGCGACGGCGGTGCCCCGGTCGTTGTGCGGGTGCAGGCTCAGGACGACGGAGTCGCGGCGGCCCAGGTTGCGGTGCATCCACTCGATCTGGTCGGCGTAGACCGTGGGCTCGGCCATCTCGACCGTTGCCGGCAGGTTCAGGATGACCGGCCGCTCGGGGGTGGGCTCCCAGACGTCGGTGACGGCGTTGCAGATCTCGACGGCGAAGTCGAGCTCGGTCCCGGTGAAGGACTCCGGCGAGTACTCGAAGAAGATCTCGGTGTCATCCATCTGCTCGGCCAGCTTGCGGACCAGCTCCGCGCCGTGGACGGCGATGTCGATGATCCCGGCGCGGTCGGAGTTGAAGACCACGCGCCGCTGCAGGGTGCTCGTGGAGTTGTAGAGGTGCACGATCGCCTGCTTGGCGCCGCGCAGTGATTCGTACGTGCGCTCGATCAGCTCGTCACGGGCCTGGGTCAGGACCTGGATCGTGACGTCGTCGGGGACCAGATCTTCCTCGATCAGGTGGCGGACGAAGTCGAAATCGGTCTGGCTGGCCGCCGGGAAGCCGACCTCGATCTCCTTGTAGCCCAGCCGGACCAGCAGCTCGAACATGCGCCGCTTGCGGTCGGGGGTCATCGGGTCGATGAGGGCCTGGTTGCCGTCGCGCAGGTCGACGGCGCACCAGCGGGGCGCGACGGTGGTGACCTTGTCCGGCCATGTGCGGTCGGCCAGCACGACGGGCGTGAAGGGCGCGTAGCGGTGGATCGGCATCCGCGAGGGCTGCTGCGGATTGCGTGCGTGCGGGTGCTGCTCGTTCACGATGGGGCTCCTCTGGCGCGGGCTGGACTCAGCTCCGGTGGGGCGGTCAGCGGCGCCGGGAACGCGCGAAACCCCGCGGCGAGGGGGCCGACCTAGGAGAGGGCCTCGCCGCGGCGGGTAAGAAGCAGGCTGCCGCGCACGCCCCCACGGTAGCAGCGGATCAGGCGAGGTCGCAGAGGCACGGGCATCCCCCGGCGTGGACGGGCTTGCCCGACCTGTCGTCGAGCTCATCACAGTCGGGCGGGCACGCGCAGACGAAGGCCTCGGCCAGGTGCGCGAACTCCCCGGCGAGGAAGGCACGTTCCCGCTCCTCGGCCCGACGCCGCCAGTACTCCCGGCGTCGGGTCGCTGCCCGGTCGGCGGGAGAGTCACCCGGCAGAGGGGACTGGTGGTCCGCCGGTGTGCCGTGCCGAGCCCGGTACGTGTCACGGATGTTGCGGTCGCGGTCGAACGTGTACCAGGGCTGACGCCGGCTGTACCGGTGCGAACCGTGCCACCACAGTTCCTCGCTGTACCGGGTGTCGAGATGTGCGGGAAAGCGGCGGTTCGACATGTCTCGAACGGTGCCGTCCCCCATGCCGTCGACCTCGCGACCCTCCGCATCGACCATGACGAGTCGCAGACCGGCCACCGCTGCCGCCCGCGCGAGGGCCTGCGCAGGCAGGTCACGCCGGCCGCTCTCCGCCTGGGCCACGGCCGACTGGCTGAGTTCGCATCGCTCGGCGAGCTCACGCTGCGAGACATCGGCCCGACGGCGGATACGCCGCAGCGCTCCTCCCAGGTCGAAGCCGCCCACGTGACCGATGTTCGCCGGCCCGGATCCCGGAGGGGCCGCCGCGGAGGATTCTGTGGACGACGTCGGTGCTGTGGAACACGTGCCGGGACCGATCGGTGGCCAGGGAGGTCCGATCGGTGGCCAGGGAGGTACTGCCAGGGAGCTTGTGCTCTGAGTGCAGGTGCACTCAGAGCACAAGCTTCTCGGAAGGAACCTGGGCGGGGCAACCGGCCGTCAGTTCAGAACGTCTTCTTCAGTCTCAACCGCAACGGCCGGCCGTCGGGGTCGTCGAGCAGGCGGTAGACCGGGGTGGCCCACAGCCGGGTCAGGAGGGGCATCCGCTCGGCGCGGTGGGGGCGCAGACGGCCCGGCGGTCGCGGGCCCTGCCGGCCGCCCTCGTGCCAGGCGTCGAGAGCCGCGGCCCGCTCGTCCAGCGTCGCGACGAAGCGCTCGGGGTCGAGCACGGCGTCGTCCTCGCTGCCGTCGTCGGCCAGGTCCAGGTGCTCGCGGGCGAGCTCCAGCCGCAGGTCCCGGGCGAAGGTACGGGCCCCTTCACCGGTGCCGGCGGGGTCGGTCGGCTCGCGGGGGTCGCGGGTCGTGTCGAGGACGGCGCTGGAGAGTTCGCTGTCGTGCGTCCACGAGCGCCGGTTGAAGTTGTCGCTGCCGACGCTGGCCCAGACGTCGTCCACCACGCACACCTTCGCGTGCACGTAGACCGGCGTCCCTGCATGGTTCTCCACGTCGAACACGTGCACCCGGCCCCGCCCCGCCCGTTCGCACATCTCGATCGCCTGCCAGCGCCCCACGTACTGCGGCCGCTCGGCGAAGGCACCGTCCTGGTCCGGCACCCGCGGCACCACGACGACGAGGTGCAGATCGGGCTGCTCGGTCAGAGCGTCGGCGAACAGCTGCGCCACCTCGGCCGACCACATGTACTGGTCCTCCAGGTAGACCAGCCGCCGCGCCCGCCGCACCGCCTTCGTGTAGCCCCGGGCCACCGACCGCTCCCCGTCGGGCGCGAAGCGGTAGGGCGGGCGGATCGCCGGATAGGTCCGGAGGTTCTGCACCAGGTGCGGTCCGCACTCCGGAGGAGGCGGCAACTGCGGCGGCAACGGGTCGCCCTGCAGCCGCCTGTGGTGCAGCTTGTCGTGGATCCAGGCGATCGGATGATCCTCGTCCGGGCTGTTCGGGTCGTCCCAGCGCTCCCGGAACACCGTGTCGAGCACGCCCACCGTGGGTCCGCGAAGCTCGAGCTGGACGTCGTGCCACGGTGGGTTCGGCCCGTATGCGGCCGCCATCGCCACGGCCTGCGGATCACCGTTGTGATCGGCGTCGTCCCGCCGGCTGTGGCACAGGTCGATCCCGCCGACGAACGCGACGTCGCGCGAGGGGTCCTGGTCGTGGCGGAGGACGACGAACTTCTGGTGATGACTGCCGCCGCGCCGAACCCGCTGGTCGAGGATGATCTCGCCACCGCCGTGCTCGATCTCCGAGTCGAGGGCGCGGTTCTCCTCCTTGCTGAACGACGCCCGATCCATGTGCGAGCGCCAGACCAGGCCGCGCACGCAGACCCCGCGCTTCACCGCGCGAGTGAACAACTCCGCGACGGTCGGGCCGCCGTCGCGCAGCAACTGGTCGGGATCACCGCGCCAGTCGGTGAAGAACAGGTGGTCGCCGGCGTCGAGCGCCTCGACCTCCTCGACCAGCCGGTCGAAGTAGGCGACGCCGTGCAGCAGGGGCCGGGCGAGGTTGCCCGCAGTCCACGCAGGCAGGTCCGTCGCGGGGTTCCCACGCTGGTCGTCGCGCAGCAGCCACCGCTCCGGTTCGTCCATCCGATGATCAGAACCCGCCGCCGCCGGGGACGCAACCACCGGCGACCGGGCAGACGTCGGTAGCCTGTGGACCCGTGGCCCTCGTCGTCCAGAAGTACGGCGGATCCTCCGTCGCGTCCGCAGCGCACATGAAGCGTGTCGCCGAGCGGATCGTCACCGCGAAAAAGAACGGCGACGACGTCGTCGTCGTGGTCTCCGCGATGGGTGACACCACCGACGAGCTCCTCGAGATGGCCGGCCAGATCACCGACGATCCGCCCGGTCGCGAGCTCGACATGCTGCTCACCGCCGGCGAGCGGATCTCCATGGCCCTGCTCGCCATCGCCATCTCCACGCACGGTTACGAGGCGCGCTCCTTCACCGGCTCGCAGGCCGGCGTCATCACCACGTCCAGCCACGGCAAGGCCCGGATCATCGACGTCACGCCGGGCCGGCTGCGGCAGGCGCTGGACGAGGGCTCGATCGCGATCGTGGCCGGATTCCAGGGCGTCAGCCAGGACACCAAGGACATCACCACGCTCGGCCGCGGCGGTTCCGACACCACCGCCGTCGCCGTCGCGGCGGCCCTGAACGCCGACGTCTGCGAGATCTACACCGACGTGGACGGCGTGTTCACCGCCGACCCGCGGATCGTCCCCAACGCCAGGCGGCTCGAGACCATCACCTATGAGGAGATGCTCGAATTGGCAGCCTCGGGGGCGAAGGTGCTCATGTTGCGGTGCGTCGAGTACGCCCGTCGCGAGGGCATCCCCGTGCACGTCCGCAGCTCCTACTCACAGCTTCCCGGCACGATCGTGGCCGGCTCGATGGAGGACCTCCCGGTGGAACAGGCGATCATCACGGGCGTCGCGCACGACCGCAGCGAAGGCAAGATCACCGTCTACGGGGTGCC
>JAOPWM010000203.1 GCA_025965695.1 Blastococcus sp. | reverse complement strand
CGCCACCGACGTCGCGATCGCTCTCGCGCGCCTTCTCGGTGAGCCCGGCCCGGCCGCGCTCGTCGCACACCGACTCGGCGCGCAGGCCGCGCAGCTCGCCGGCTGACCGTCGGGGGAGAACCGCTAGACCTGCTGTCCCGGTTCCTCTGGGAAGGGAGGCCCGTAGGTGCTGGGCGTGTAGAAGGTGCCGCCCGGAGGTGCAGTCGCCGGCGGAGCGGGAAGGGCCAACGGCGCCGGGCGCCACGACCGCACGCCGATCGGCTCGTCGTCCCAGCTGACCTCGACCCAGGACTTCTCCAGCTCTGCCTCGGCGGCCAGGCGGAGGCGCTCCTCGTTCCACGCCCGTAGCGCCGGGCCGTAGCGCTGACGGCCGACGTCGACCGCGACGACGAGCGCGATGCAGATGACGATGGCGAGCAGGGCGTCTGTCAGGGCCGAGGCGACGTCCAGGGGCGTGATCCGCGGCCAGCCCACGGTCTCGAGCTGATGGCCGACGATCTCCAAGGCGACGTACAGCACGCCGTACACCAGGAACGAGACCCTCATTCTCGTGGGATCGACCGTCCGTGAACCGCGCTGGAGTCCCGGAGACCCGTAGCCGCCAGGCCGTCACCCGATCGGGTGACCGGGTCCTGCTACTGCGGAACGGTCAGCACCTGCAGCAGCGTGCTCTGGTCCGTCCCGCCCGCGGTGGGGCCGCCCCCGGGGAGGAACAGCCGGCCGTCGGTGACCGCGGCGCCGGTGCCCTGCATCGGCTGCGGCACCGGCGGGAGCGCCGTCCAGGTGTCCGTACCCGGGTCGTAGGCCTCGACCTCGCTGTACACCTGCTGCTCCGCGCCGTCCTCCCCGCCGATGACGACGAACTGCCCGTTCAGGACGGCACCGGCCACGCTGTTGCGGCCGGTGGGAAGGGGAGCGGCGGTGTGCCAGCTGTCGGAGGCCGGGTCGTACACCTCGTGCACCGTCATCCCGCCCGGTCGCCCCGCGGTGACGTGCAGTTGGCCGTCGAGGACCGCGCCGGCCGCGTGGTCACGCGGGGTCGGTATCGGCGCGGCGGTGGTCCACGTGTCGCTGCCCGGGTCGTAGACGTCGTGTCGGCCGGTGTCGCCGCCGAGGTCCCGGCCGCCCACCAGGTGCAGCTGCCCGCCGATCTCGGCGGCGACGGCTGCCGTGCGGGCATCCGGCAGCGGCGCCCGCGCCACCCAGGTGTCCGTCCCGGGGTCGAGGGCCCAGACACCCGTGGTCGGCTTGCCGGAGGGACCGTAGCCGCCCACGGCGTAGAGGGTGTCGCCGAGCGCCGCCGTACCGATGTGGTCCAGGGCGACGGGAAGAGGGACGCCGGTCTGCCAGGTGCCCGTGTCGACGTCGTACACGAGGTGAGTGGTCGAGTGCGGCCTGCCGGCGACATAGCCGCCGAGGACGTGGATCCGGCGGCCGACCAGCGCCACTCCCACTTCGCTCACCCCGACCGGCAGCGGTGCTTCCTGGCTCCACCGGGCCTGGGTCAGTGGCACCTGGCTCGCGGTGCTGGACGGGCTCGGCGACGGGGCATCCGCACGCGTGGAGGTAGCGGTCGCCGTCGCCGGGGACCGGCCGGAGCACGCCGAGAGCCCGATGCAGAGGGTTAGCGCGACACCGACCGCTCGGACGCGCCGGCCGCTGACGATGCCCATCGCTCATCCCTCCGGTCGGGGGCGCGGAGCCGTCGCCCGAGCAGGTGACCGGGGTACGTCGGCGAGGTCGTCGTCCTCCTCCTGCTGGTCCGCGGAGCGATCGGCGAGCAGGGCACGCCCCACCCACCCGGTGAAGCCCAGGATGGCCAGCATGATCACGGCCCAGGTGACGACGACGATCGTGTCGCTCCCCATGGCGGCAGCCAGGCAGGCGGCCGAGCTGAGGCCCATCACGACCACCCGGCCGGCCAGCCCGCTGCCGACAGCGACAGCGAACAGGCCCCAGGTCAGATACCACGGGTAGAGCGCGGGGCCGGTCAGGGCGACGGCCATGAGCGCCCAGCCCACTCCCCAGAACGCCGCGGGCCGCGGGCCCGAGGTCGCCCGCCAGAGCAGGAAGCAGGCCACGGCAGCGCCGATGACCGCCGTGACCGGACGGCCGACCGCGAACGAGGGTTCCGGCCCGTGACCGACGAGCGGCTGCATCACGGCAGTCGCGAGGTAGGAGATCCAGGTGCTCGGCGCCGTCCCGTTGTGCGACAGCCCCGGGACGTTCAACGCGCCCACCCAGCCGAACGGGTCCGGGCACAGCGCCACGACCGCAGCGAGCGTGCCCAGGCCACTCCCGACCACCCGCACCAGGGAGCGCAGCCGGTCCGGGGCGGCCGCCGATCGCAGCACGTCCAGCAGCACGAACGCGATCAGGACCGCTCCGGGCAATTTGACCTCGCACGCGACCACGGCGAAGGCCATGGCCGTTGCCGGGCGACCGGAGCGCGTGAGTCCGACCACGAGCACGGCGAGCGCGCCGACCAGCACATCGAGGTGAGCGCCGGACACGACGTGCACGAGCACGACAGGGTTCAGTGCGGTGATCAGCAGGACAGGCACCCGGTCGACGAGCGGCACCGCACGGACGGCGAGCACGACGCCGACTGCCAGTCCGAGGACGGCGACGGCCCGGATCAACAGCACCGCCGTCCCCACCTCCCGACCGGCGACCAGTGCCAGCCCTCGGAGGATGGCGACCTGCAGCGGGCCGTACGGAGTGGGCGTCCACCGCCACCTGGGATCGACCGCGGCCCCGAAGCCGTCGGTGAGCCATCCGGGGGTGGCGTGATAGGGGTCCAGGCCGCGGGCGGCCAGCCTGCCGACGGCGGCATAGCTCTGCACGTCCAGGCTGCCCATCGGTCCCGTCACCAGGAGCGGCAGGGACCAGGCCGCTGCGAGGCCCGCGAGGACCTGGACACGCCATCGACGGGACCGGTCGGCCCAGCGTTCCACGTCCCGGGACGCGCTCATCCCGTCGGCGCTCACCGGTCGGAGCAGGGACAGTCCCAGCCACGTCCACAACGTGCACAGAACACCGAGGAGGACGACTCCCGCGGTCACCCATCCGACCAGCCGGCCGGGCTGGCGTCGTGGCCAGTCGCCCCACCAGTTCGGCAGGACGACGGCCTGCGTGACCCCCGCGCGTGCGGTGACGAGGGCGGTGGCGAGGACGACGACGAACCCAACGGGGGCCGCGACCAGGACCGGGCGGGGGAGGGTCCGCCAGGGTCGGGGCGTGACCCCTGGGCGCGACTGCCGGTCAACCACAGGCGTCCCCAGACCGATGGAGGCGGCGACAGGTCCCGTGGGCCGACGTCCACCCGGGGCCTCGCTCGTGCGGGCGTCCGATGCGCCGGCCTGAAGCGGCCCCGGTCGCGCAACCTCCGGCGGGACGTTCCGGGACGCGCGTGAACTCGAGGGGACGCCGGGTGAGGGATGCCATGCGTTCCAAGGCTGTCACGATGACCGCCGTCGGTGGAGAGCGGCTCGGACGGGGCCGAGGCGTTCCAGCGGGTGGTGGGTGGCGAGCGCAAGATGCATGTCCCGGACGTCCTCCTGGTCGGGCAGCTCCAGAGCCGGCAGGTCCCGCCCGATGACCCCTTGCAGCAGGTGGTCGGCCAGGACCGGATTACGAGCGAGGACCGGCCCATGCAGGTAGGTGCCGACGACGGTCGGCGTGAGGGCTCCCTCGCTGCCGTCCGGGCTGCCGTTGCCCACGCCGTGCATCACCACCGCAAGGGGTGCGGCGTCCGGCCCGAGGTGGGTCATGCCGCGGTGGTTCTCGAAACCGGTGAGCAGCCCGACCCCGGGCAGGACGCATCGGGTGAGCACTTCTCCCACGGCGCGACGTTGGCCGGGCGACGTGGTCACGTCGAGGATTCCCAGGCCCGGCTGTCGGCGGCCGTGACCGTCCTCGATCCACTGGCCGAGTACCTGAAGTCCGGCACACACGGCGAGGATGCGCGTTGTCTGCAGGGCGACCCGCAGGTCTCGGTGCTGGAGGAGCCAGTCGGTGGCGAAGGACTGCGCCGCATCCTCACCTCCACCGATGACGTAGAGGTCGCAGCGGCCGGGCGATCGCGAGCCGGCGGTCACCATGATCACTTCGGCGTCGATCCCGCGCCGCAGCAGCCGTTGGGCGAGCACGACAGCGTTGCCGCGGTCGGAGTAGGTGCCCAGCACGTCAGGCAGCAGCAGCCCGATCCGGACGGTCGATTCCCGGCTCATCGTCGGGACATCACTGCCAGCCTGCGCCACAGATCGGCGAAAGCGGTGTAGTTGGCGACCACGACCACTTCGCCGGGCGGGAGGAGTTCGAGGCCGACCAGCGGATCATGCACTGTCTGGTGCTCGACAGCCGCGTAGCTCAGCCGGAGGCCGATGTCCGGGGCGCGGTCCCCGCTCACCACGGTAGGCCGGGACGCCAGTCCCTCGAACGGCACGTCCCACAGCCAGGAGGTGTCTCGGCCGTCGGCCTCCCGGGCGTTGATGACCAGCAGCAGTGCCGGGTAGTCCTTCAGCAGGGGCAGCGTCTCCGCCCATCCCGCGGGGTTCTTGGCCAGCAGCAGGTGCAACTGATGAGGACCGTGCCGCACCGTCGCGTACCGGTGGGCCACCGACTCCAGGCCGGACATGGCCTCCGACGCGTCACCCGGCGGTACACCGAGGGCGTGCGCAGCGGCCATCGCCGCCAGAGCGTTGCCCAGGTTGAACCGGCCCGGCAGCCGCAGGCGCAGCGGCGTCGTCGACCCGGCACCGCACACGGATTCCCCGTGCAGTTCCCAGTCCGCCGGGGGGCGGGACAGCCCGCAGGGGCACGACCACTCGGGGGTCGTCGCCAGTTGCCGTCCACAGCGCAGGCAGAGCGAGGCGTCGCCCGACCAGCCGGCCGAGGCAGCCACCCAGGTCACCCGCGGCAGACCCTCGACGGTTGCCACCACCACCGGGTCGTCACGATTGGCCACGACCAGAGTGTCGGGATGCCGTCGGAGCCCCTCTCGGATGCTGGTGGCCACGGCCGCCACCTCCGATCCGCGGTCGAGCTGGTCCCGGGTCAGGTTGAGCAGCACGACGACGGCCGGGGACACCGCGTCCGCGATCCGGGTCAGGTGCAGCTCGTCGACTTCCAGTACGGCACGCGGGGCATGCCGACGGGTCGCCAGGGCAGCGACCGCACCGTCGGCCATGTTGGCGCCGGTGGCGTTGTGCGCCACCGGCCCCAGCGTGCCGAGTGCCGCCGCGAGCAGGTGGGCGGTCGTCGTCTTGCCGTTGGTCCCCGTCACGAGGACCACGTGCCGACCCTGTGCGAGGTGGGACAACGCCCCCGGATCCAGGGTGAGGAGAACCCGGCCGCGGGTGGCCACGCCCTCGCCGCCGCGTAACCGCCGCGCCGCGACCGCGGCCATCGATGCAATCCCTGTCACGAGCCGGTTCCAGGCCTCGTGAAGGCACCAGACCAACCGACGCAATATCCTTGGAACGGACTCCGGCGCGAGTGGGCCGGACGTCGGGTTGAGCGCGACAGTTGCCTCCCCCAGCCAGGGTGACCGCCCGAATTCGGCGTGCTGCCGAGCGGGCCACGGGTGCCCGGCAGCGGGGGTCGGCAATCCGTCAATCTTCTGTCGCACTGCCGGTGGGATGACCACACCCGCCCCAGGATGGACTGCGGGGCGAGATATTTCGAGTAGATCCGGCGCGACAACGGATCCGCCGCCGGTCGCCCGCTGCCGGCCTCGGCCGGATGAGCCGGCTACGCCTCGGTTACTGCCGGCCGGATGGGTCGGCGCGCCGGTGGCCGGCTCGCTCGTACCGAGGCGACGGTCCATTCGCGTCACTCTGCGCCCTTTTGCCTGTGCAGAAGCTGAGAGAGCCTGGCGAGCGGCCTCCCGGGGGGCCGTCAGGCCTGGTCGTCGGTCGGGCGTCTGGCGCGGCTCGGCTGCACCCGCATCGGCTCGCCCGGCATTTTCGGGTAGTCGGGCGGCCAGGGCATCTCCCCGAGCCCGTTCTCCTTCTCCTGGCGCTCGGCCAGCTCGAGCAGCGGCTCGATGCCGAAGGCGTGGTCGGCCAGGCCGGCGTGCTTGTCGCCGACCTCCTTGAACCGCGCGGGCATCGTGAGGACGTCGAAGTCGAAGGGGGAGACGTCGGGCAGCTCGTCCCAGTCGAGCGGCGCGGAGACGGGGGCGTGCGGCTTC
The DNA here is from genome assembly GCA_025965695.1 of Blastococcus sp. GTDB lineage: Bacteria > Actinomycetota > Actinomycetes > Mycobacteriales > Geodermatophilaceae > Blastococcus_B. The sequence goes on along the minus strand of JAOPWM010000203.1, from coordinate 3,669 downwards.
GGTCGGATCGAGTACGCCGAGGCGATCGTGCGGTCCCGGGCCATCTGGTTGTAGTCGATGAAGATCTTCTCGCCGCGCTCCTCCTTCCACCATGACATCGTCACGCGGTCGGGCAGCCGCCGTTCCAGCTCGCGGCCGAGAGCGATCACCGAGCGGCGCACCTCCTGGAAGGTCCACCGCGGCTGGATCGGCACGTAGATGTGGACGCCCCGGCCGCCGGAGGTCTTGGGCCAGCCCTGCATGCCGAACTCGGCGAGCAGCTCGCGCACGTGTGGCGCGACCCAGACGGCATCGGAGAAGTCGGTGCCCGGCTGCGGGTCGAGGTCGATGCGGATCTGGTCCGGCGACTCCACGTCGGCGCTGTTCACCGGCCACGGGTGGAACGTCAGCGTGCCGAGGTTCGCCGCCCACGCGACGACCGCCACCGAATCCGGAGCGACCTCGTCCGCGGTTCGCCCGCTGGGGAAGGTGATGTGCGCGGTCGGTACCCAGTCAGGGGCGTTCTTCGGAACCCGCTTCTGGTAGAATGCGTCGCCGGTGTTGTCCACCCGCGTCGAGATCCGGGCGCCCTCGAAGACCCCGCCCGGCCAGCGCTCCAGCGTCGTCGGCCGGTCCTTCAGTGCGAAGAGGATGCCCTCCCCGACGGAGATGAAGTACTCGACGACGTCGATCTTGCGGATCCCGCGCTCGGCGAAGTACGGCTTCTCCGGGTTGGAGACGCGCACTTCGTGACCGTCGACCTCCAGGACGACGGCGTCCTTGCTGCTGGCCATCAGAACTCCGTACGCAGGTGGGGCTTGCCGCGGGAAGGGAGTGTCACGCAGGGCAGGTGAGGCCGTCCACCGGTGGAGTCAGGTTGATCAGGTAGGAGTTCACCGCGGCCTTGATGCAGTCGGTCTTCGGGTAGGCGGTGTGCCCCTGCCCCTGCCACACGAGCAGGACGCCGTTGTCGAGGTCGTCGGCCATGTCCACGGCACCCGGCAGCGGGGTCACCGGGTCACCGGAGTTGCCGACGACGAGGATCGCCGCGCTGCCCGGTGCGTCCCGCGGGGGCAGCGGCGTGCGCTCGGCCTGCCACACCGAGCACGTGTAGAGGCTCACGGCAGAACCCGCGCCGAACAGCGGGTACTTCTGGCCCCAGTCGGCGGCCAGGTTGCGGATCTCGCTCTCCCCGTACTTCTCGTTGGTGTCGGCGCAGTTGATGGCGAGGTTCGCGTCGAAGAGGTTCGAGTAGGTGCCGTTGTCGAGGCGGCCGGAGTAGCTGTCCGCGAGGGAGAACAGCCCCGCCGAGTCACCCTTCTGTGCGGCGGCGAGTCCCTGGGCGAGCTGCGGCCATGATGCGGTGTCGTACAGCGCAGCCTGCACCGCCGTCAGCACGACGCCCGACGTGGCCTGACGGGTCTCGCCCGATTTGCTGCTGGGGATCGGTGTCTGGCCGGCCTGGGTCAGCAGGTCCATGACGAACTGACGCGGGTTCGCGCCGACGGGGCAACCGGCGATCAGGCCGACGCAGTTGGCGGCGAAGGCGTCGAAGCCGGCCTCCAGCCCCTTCGCGCTGGCCTCCGCGTTGGTCTTCGGGTCGGTGTTGGGGTCGACCGCGGCGTCCAGCACCAGCGCCCGGGTCTTCTGCGGGAACAGCTCGGCGTAGGTCGAGCCGAGGGTGGTGCCGTAGGAGTAGCCGAGGTAGCTCAGCTTCTCGTCGCCGAGGGACTGCCGCAGCTGCTCCATGTCCCGCGCGGTGTCCACGGTGTTGAACGTGCCGAGCGCGTTGCCGTACTGCTTCGCGCAGCCGTCGGCGATCTCCGTCGTCAGCTTGAAGGCGTCGTCGAGCTGCGCGTCGGTGGTCGGCCGCGGCTCGGCCGCGACGAGCCGCTCCTTCATGCCGCCGGAGATGCACTCGACCGGTGTGGACAGGCCCACGCCACGCGGGTCGAAGCCGACGATGTCGAACCGGCTGAGCACCTCCGTCGGCAGGGTCAGCGACAGGCCGATCGCGGCGTCGGCACCGGAGGCGCCCGGCCCACCGGGATTGACCACCAGCGAGCCGATCCGGTTCGTCTGCCCGGCCATGACGACGCGGACGAGGAACAGCGGGAGTTTGGCCCCCCGCGGCTCGGCGTAGCTGATCGGCACCTCGGTGCGCCCGCACTCGAAGGAGAGGTTCCGGTCGCTGCCGGGCTGACCGGCCACGAGCTTCTGGATCTGCTGGTTGCAGTCGGTCCAGGCGATCGGCGTCGCCGTCGGCTCGGCGGCCGCCGAGGTCGCCGACGGGGTCGCGTCACCGGCGACGCTGTCGGAGAACGACGTGCAGCCGGACAGTGCCAGGGTCGCGGCGAGGCCCAGGGCGAGCAGGCTCGAGGGGACGGCCGCCAGGCCTCGGTGCAGACGCATGATCATGAGCGTAGGAGGCGGGGATCCTCGCTGCAGGCGATCGCTCCCGTTCGGGCGACGCTCAGCCCGCCAGTACCTCGGCCAGGTCGTAGCGCACCGGCACGTCCAGTTGGTCGTACGTGCAGCTCAGCGCGTCCCGGTCGGGGCGCCACCGGAGGAACTGCCCGGTGTGACGAAGCCGACGGCCTTCGAGCTGGTCGTACTTGATCTCCACGACCAGTTCCGGGCGCAGCGGCACCCACGTGAGGTCCTTCTTCGCGTTCCACCGACTGACCGCCCCGGGCATCCGGTGTTCGCCGTCCTCCTCGCTCACCTGCGCGTTCGCCCAGTCCTGCCACGGGTGTCCGTCGAGCGCGTTCGCCCGGTACGGCGCCAGCTCCTCCACCAGCTCGGCCCGCCGCGTCATCGGGAAGGACGCGGCCACACCGATGTGCTGCAGGTCGCCCGCGTCGTTGTAGAGGCCGAGGAGCAGGGAGCCGACGATCGGCCCGCTCTTGTGCCAGCGAAAGCCCGCGACCACACAGTCGGCGGTCCGCACGTGCTTGATCTTGGTCATCAGCCGCTGGTCCGGCCCGTACGGCAGGTCGGCGGTCTTGGCGACGACGCCGTCCAGACCCGCGCCCTCGAAGGTGTCGAACCAGCGTTGCGCGGTGCCGGCGTCCTGGGTGATGGCCGTGATGTACATCGGCGCCCGGACACCGGCCAGCGCCGTCCGCAACCGCGCCTGCCGGTCGGCGAACGGCACGGTCAGCAGTGACTCGTCGCCGACGGCCAGCAGGTCGAAGGCGACGAACGACGCCGGGGTCTGCTCGGCCAGCAGGTTGACCCGCGACTCGGCCGGGTGGATCCGCTGCAGCAGGTCCTCGAAGTGCAGCCGGTCACCGCGCGGGACGACGATCTCGCCGTCCACGACGCACTTCTCCGGGAAGTTGGCCTTGACCGCCGCGACGACCTCGGGGAAGTACCGCGTCAGCGGTCGCTCGTTGCGGCTGCCGAGCTCGACCTCGTCGCCGTCGCGGAAGACGACGCAACGGAAGCCGTCCCACTTGGGCTCGTAGAAGAGCCCGTCGCCCACGGGGAGCGTGGTCGCGGCCTTCGCCAGCATCGGCTTCACCGGCGGCTGCACGGGGAGATCCATGCCGGTCAGTCAAGCAGCCCGGGCTGACACCGATCATGATCCGCCCCTCGCGCCGTGGGCGGCGGCTCTACGGCGAGGGCGGCGGCGGGAACGACGGCCCGCCTCTCCGGTCCGGGCAGCTCGACGTATCGACGTCGTCC
>JAOPWM010000144.1 GCA_025965695.1 Blastococcus sp. | reverse complement strand
TCGGCCTCGGCGAGCGCGGTCTCCAGTTCCGCACGCTCCGAGACCACGCCGGCCAGCCGGCCCCGCTCGTGTTCGAGACCGGTCGCGAGCTCGGCCTCGGTCGCGGCCACCCGGTCGGCCTCGGCGTCGAGCTGATCGGGGTCCCGGCCGGGAGCGGCGGCCGGCGCGGCGGCGGCCAGGTGACGGTGTCGCTCGGCGGCCAGCTGGGCGACGCCGCGGAACCGCTCGGTCAGTGCCGACAGCCGGTACCAGGTGTCGGAAGCGCTCTGCAGGAGCGGCGCACTGGCCGACAGCTCCGACTCCAGCGCCGACTCCCGCCGGGAGGCCACGGAGTGGTCGCGTTCGACGAGCGCGCGCTTCTCGCGTGCGGCGGTCTCGTCGGCGACGTCCCGATCGAGGGCGTCGCGCAGCTGCACCAGGTCGTCGGCCAGCAGGCGCAGCCGGGCGTCCCGCAGGTCCGACTGCACCCCGGCGGCCCGGCGCGCGACCTCGGCCTGCTTGCCCAGCGGTGTGAGCTGACGGCGCAGTTCGGTGGTGAGGTCGGCGAGACGGTCGAGGTTGTGCGACATCCCCTCGAGCTTGCGGAGCGCCTTCTCCTTGCGCTTGCGGTGCTTGAGGACGCCGGCCGCCTCCTCGATGAAGGCCCGGCGGTCCTCGGGACGGCCGGAGAGGACGGCGTCGAGCTGCCCCTGGCCGACGATGACGTGCATCTCGCGGCCGATGCCGGAGTCGCTGAGCAGCTCCTGGACGTCGAGCAGCCGGACCTTGTCGCCGTTGATCTCGTACTCGCTCTCACCGGAGCGGTACATGCGGCGGGTGATCGACACCTCGGTGTAGGCGATCGGCAGGGCGCCGTCGGCGTTGTCGATCGTGAGCGTCACCTCGGCCCGGCCGAGGGCGGGGCGGCCGGCCGTGCCGGCGAAGATGACGTCCTCCATCTTGCCGCCGCGCAGGCTCTTGGCGCCCTGCTCGCCGAGAACCCAGGCGATGGCGTCGACGACGTTGGATTTGCCCGACCCGTTGGGGCCGACGACGGCGGTGATCCCGGGCTCCAGCCGCAGCGTGGTGGCGGACGCGAAGGACTTGAAGCCCTTGAGCGTCAGGCTGGACAGGTGCACAGAACAGGCACCCTAGTAGAAGGACCCCGTCCCTCTCACCATTCGCAGGCTCATGGCGAGCCTCTGGACAGGAGCCTCAGGCCAGTGCGGGCTCGGCGCTGTCGCGCGCCAGGGAGAGCAGTTCGTGGGCGATGGCCGCGTCACGCTGGGCGCGCAGGTCATCGAGCTCCCGCTCCAGCCGGCGCACTCTGGCCCGCAGGACGGCATTCTCCTCGGCTACTCGGAGCTCCGCGGGTGCGACGACGTGACCGAACAGGGCCTTGGCCATGACTGCGGCGGCCTTTCCGACGAGGAGGGTGGGCCCGGCGCCCCGGAAAGCCGGTCGGCGCGAGCTGTGGTATCCCCAGGGTGACAGGCCAGGACACGCAGGTCAACGCGAAGAATGCCTACTCACCGTGTCGGGGGGATGTCGCGTTCGTCACGCTGTGGTGAAACCCGTACTTCCCTGCGCCGGCTCGAAGTGATGGTCGACCCGCTGCACGGTGCCCGGCGCGCGCGGCCCGTCGAGCGCATCGAGCAGGGCGTCGACCGCTTCGGCCGGTCCCTCGACGACGACCTCGACCCGCCCGTCCGGGAGGTTGCGCGCCGAACCCCCGAGCCCGGCCGACGACGCGAGCTCGCGGACGAACCAGCGGTAGCCCACGCCCTGGACGCGGCCGGAGACGACGGCGACCGCGCGCCGGTTCACGGCCGACGCGTCCGGTTCGTCGAGATGCGGGGCCGTGGCTGACACTGCGGGCAGCTGTAGCTCGAGCGGTTCATGAACGACTCCCGTCGGATCGCCGTCCCGCACCGGGGGCACGGCCGGTCGGCCTGGCCGTAGACGGCGAGGAAGCGGGAGAAGTAGCCGCTCTGCCCGTTCACGTCGACGTAGAGCGAGTCGAAGGATGTGCCGCCCTGCGCCAGCGCCTCCCCCAGGACGTCGCGGACGCCGTCCAGGAGGTCGGCCACCTGGCCGCGGGTGAGCTTGTCGGTGGGCCGGGTGCCGTGCAGGCGGGCGCGCCACAACGCCTCGTCGGCGTCGATGTTGCCGACCCCACCGATCAGCGTCTGGTCCAGCAGCGCCCGCTTGACCTCGGTGTGTCGACGGCGCAGTGCGGCGGTGAAGGCCGCCTCGTCGAACGAGGGGTCGAGGGGGTCGATCGCGATGTGCGCGAGCCGGGCCGGGATCTCCTCCCCCACCGACTCCTCCACGGCGAGGCCGCCGAAGGTCCGCTGGTCGACGAACCGCAGTTCCCGGCCGCCGTCGGTGAACGTGAAGCGGGCCCGCAGGTGGGTCTCGTCCGGGGCGGAGGGCTTCTCGACCAGCAGCTGGCCGCTCATCCCGAGGTGGGCGACCATGGCGCCGCCGGAGGCGGAACCGTCGGCCTCGACGATGGGCAGCCACAGGTACTTCCCACGCCGGCGGGCGTCGGTGAACGTGCGACCGGTCAGGGCGGCGACGAAGTGCTCGGCGCCCTCGAGATGCCGGCGGACGGCGCGCGGGTGGTGGACCTCGACGGTGGCGACCGTCCGGCCGGCGACCCACTGCTCCAGGCCCCGGCGAACGACCTCGACCTCAGGAAGCTCCGGCATGGACTCAGCTCTCGGGGACGGCGTCCGTCAGCGCGCGCCAGGCGGCCTCCGCGGCCTCCTGCTCGGCGGCCTTCTTGGTCCTGCCCGACCCGCGGCCGTAGACGGTGCCGGCGAGGACGACCGCCGCGGTGAAGGTCTTCGCGTGGTCGGGGCCCTCGTCCTCGACCAGGTAGCCGGGTGCGCCCAGGCCGCGGGCGGCCCCGAGCTCCTGGAGGCTGGTCTTCCAGTCCAGGCCGGCGCCGCGCGTGGCGGCCTCGACCAGCAGCGGGTCGAACAACCGGTGCACCAGCTCGGAGGCGGCGTCCAGGCCGCACCCCAGGTGCACCGCACCGATCAGCGCCTCGAGCGCGTCGGCCAGGATCGAGTCCTTCTCACGGCCTCCGGTGGTCTCCTCGCCGCGGCCGAGCAGCAGGTACGGCCCGATGCCGCCGTCGCCGAGACGACGGGCCACCCCGGCCAGCGAGGTCATGTTGACCACCGAGGCACGCAGCTTGGCCAGCTGGCCCTCGGGGAGGGCCGGCTGGCTGCGGTAGAGCTCGTCGGTGACGACCAGCCCGAGCACCGAGTCGCCGAGGAACTCCAGGCGCTCGTTGGTCGGCAGGCCGCCGTTCTCGTACGCGAAGGACCGGTGGGTCAGCGCCAGCCCGAGCAGGCCGTCCGGCAGAGCGACGCCGAGGGCGTCGTTCAGCCAGGTCGCGGCCCGCTCGGCGTGCACCTCACCACCTGGGGTCCAGCCGTCAGCAGCGCTCCGTGAAGAGCGCGTGCCGGCGGCCGTCGTCCCCACGATCGAAGGTCCGGCGGTCAGACGGAGAGGACCTGACGGCCGGCGTACTGGCCGCAGTTCGCGCACGCCTGGTGCGGGGGCTTCGGCTGACCACAGGCGCGGTTGGGGCACGGCGACAGGGTCGGCGCGGTGGCCTTCCACATCGAGCGGCGGGAACGGGTGTTGGAGCGGGAAGTCTTCCGCTTCGGGACAGCCACGGTCAGTTCTCCTCAGTGGTGGGGCTCTCGCCGGGGGCGCCCGGCGAGGATGTCGTTGGGGTGCCGAACTTCTCGGCGAGCCCGGCCCATCGGGCGTCCACGATCTCGTGGTGGTGGTCGGCCGGTAGGTCGTCCAGACGCTGGCCGCAGTCGACGCAGAGCCCGGCGCAGTCCTCGGAGCAGACCGGCGCCAGGGGCAGGTTCAGGACGACGGTGTCGCGCGCCAGCGGCTCGAGGTCGAGGTAGTCGCCGTCGATGCGGCGGACCTCGTCCTCCTCGCTCGTGGCCTCGGTGGTGCTGCCCTCGTAGGCGTACAGCTCCTGCACGTCGAGGTGCACGGTGTCCTCGATGGGCTCGAGGCAGCGGGCACAGGACCCGGTCACGGGGGCGTCGAGCTCGCCGGTGACCAGCACGCCCTCCATCACCGACTCCAGTCGCAGGCGCAGGTGCACGTCGGCACCCGCAGGGACGCCGATGAGCTCCACCCGCCACTCGGCCGGCGCCGGAAGCGTGCGGTCGATCTCCTGCATGGAGCCGGCGCGACGGCCGAGTTCCCGGAGGTCGAACCGCCAGGGGTTGGCTCTGGGACGCCGCACGTCCTGGGACGTGGCGCCTGGGCGGTTCGAGGCAGCAGCAGGCATGTCAGTACTCGCGGTCGGCAGTGGGATGGAGGGCCGGCCGGAGCCACCCCATGAAGAGCGGGGCCACCGGCGGTCGGACCAGGGGTAAAGACTACCCGATCCCCTTCGGGGGTGGTCGCCAGCGAGGGGGTCAGGGCTCGCGCAGTGTCGTGCGGGCCTTCTCGACGGAATGGAGCATCCGCTCCAGCGTCGTCCCGAAGTCCGCGAGCCGGCTGTCGACGTACTGGTCGACCTCCGCGCGCATCCGGGCGACGTCCGTAGCGGTCTGGGCGCCGAGCTCGTCGGCGCGGGAGACGGCTCCGCGGTAGACCTCGGTCTCGGTGATCAGCCGCTCGTGCTCGGCGAGCGCCTCGGCGATCAGGGCCTCCCGGTGGGCGCGGCCCTCCACGATCAGCCGTTCGGCCTCGGCCTCGGCGTCGGCGAGCAGTTCCTCGGCCTCGGCCTGGGCGCCGGCGAGCAGCTCGTCGCGCTGACGGCGGGCCGTGCCCAGGAGCTCCTCGCGCTGGCGCCGCGCCGAGGACAGCAGCTGCTCGCTCTCCGCGCGGGTCCGGCCGGTGAGCCGCTCGGCCTCCGCCTGGGCCTGCTGAAGGATCTCCGTGCGCTGCTCGACGATCGCGCCGGCGGCCTGGACGTCCTCGGGCAGGGACTCGCGCAGGTCGTCGAGCAGGTCGAGAAGGTGGTCGCGCGGGACCATGCAGGAGCCCGACATCGGGACACTTCGGGCGTTCTCGATGACCGTCGTCAGCTCGTCGACGGTCTCGTAGAGGCGGTAGACCACCTCTGTCATGACGACTCCCTGGCCCGCTGCTCGGCGCGGTGGGCGAGCAACCGCTCGTACACCGCCTTGGGAACGAGCCGGGAGACGTCGCCGCCGAACATGGCGATCTGCTTGACCAGGCTGGAGGAGAGGTGGCCGACCTGCGGCGCGGTCGGGACGAAAAGGGTCTCCACGGCGGCGAGCTCGCGGTTCATCTGCGCCATCTGGAGCTCGTACTCGAAGTCGCTCACGGCGCGCAGGCCCTTGACGATCACCGGGATGTCGTTGGCCTTGCAGTAGTCGACCAGGAGGCCCTGGAAGCTGGCGACGACGACGTTGGGCAGCTCGGCGACGGCCTCGCGCAGGAGTTCCATCCGCTCGTCCACGGAGAACAGCCCGGCCTTGCCGGGATTGACCAGCACGGCGACGACGAGCTCGTCGTAGAGGCCGGCGGCCCGGGTGATGACGTCGACGTGACCGTTGGTGACCGGGTCGAAGGATCCAGGGCAGACGGCACGCCTCACGAGGAGCGACCGTACCGGAGCTGAGCCTCTCCGTACCGCCGGTCGCGCAGACCGACGAGCGGTGTCGGCCACTCCCACGGTTTCTCGCGGCTCGGGCGCTCCACCACCACGACCGCGTCGGGAGCCAGCCACCCGCCGTCCACCAGTGCCTGGAGCACCTCCCGGACCTCGTCGACGGGGGTTGCGTAGGGCGGGTCCGCGAGCACCAGATCGAAGCGGGCCGGCGGCGCGCCGCCGACGACGGTGGGGACCGAACCGGCGATGACGCGCCCACCCGGCAGGCCGACGGCGGCCAGGTTCTCCCTCAGCACGGGGAGCACCCCGGGCGAGGACTCGACGAAGACCACGGCCTCCGCCCCGCGGGAGAGGGCCTCCAGCCCGAGGGCGCCGGAACCGGCGTAGAGGTCGAGCACGGTGGCGCCCCGGACGTCGAGCAGCGACTTCAGGGAGTTGAAGAGGGCCTCCCGGGCACGGTCGCCCGTGGGGCGGACCCCGGTGCGCGGGACCTTGAGCCGCCGACCGCCGGCGACGCCGGAGATGAGACGCGTCATGCGGGGCAGCTCATGCCTTCTCCAACCACTCCGCGCGCTCGTCGGTGGCCAGGGCGGCGACCTCGGCGGCCAGCCCCGGATGGTCGGCGAGGCCACGCTGGGTCTCCAGCAGGGCCGTGGCCTCGGCGCGGGCCGTGGCGATGAGTTCCTCGTCCTCTAGCAGCGACAGCAGCCGGATTCCCGAGCGCGTGCCGGACTGCGCGGCACCGAGCACGTCGCCTTCCCGGCGCGTCTCGAGGTCGAGGCGGGCGAGCTCGAAGCCGTCGGAGGTCGCGGCGACCGCAGCGAGCCGCTGCCCGGTGGAGGAGGCCGTCGGTGCATCCGTGACGAGCAGGCAGAGGCCGGGATGCTTGCCCCGGGCGACGCGGCCACGCAGTTGGTGCAGCTGGCTCACGCCGAAGCGGTCGGCGTCGAGCACGACCATGACGGTGGCGTTCGGGACGTCGACGCCGACCTCGACCACCGTCGTGGCCACGAGGACGTCGATCTCCCCGGCGGCGAAGGCCCGCATCCGGGCGTCCTTCTCCTCCGGGCTGAGCCGGCCGTGCAGGACGTCGAGACGGAGGCCCGCGAGAGCGCCGTTGCGCAGGATCTCGGCGATGTCGAGCACGGCCAGCGGCGGCCGGCGGTCACTGCGGCCGTCGTCGTCCGGGGCGCCGTCGGCGTCCTCGGGCTCGTCGTCGGGACCGGCAGCGTCACTGGCATCGTCCCCGATGCGTGGGCAGACGACGTAGGCCTGCCGGCCCGCGGCGATCTCCTCCCGGAGCCGCTCCCAGGCGCGGTCGATCCAGGTGGGCTTCTCCGACTGCGGGACGACGGAGCTGGACACCCCGCCGCGGCCGCTCGGGAGCTGGCGAAGCGTGGAGATCTCCAGGTCGCCGTAGACGGTCATGGCCACGGTGCGGGGGATGGGCGTGGCGGTCATGACGAGGACGTGTGGAGGACGGGTGCCCTTGGCCCGCAGCGCGTCCCGCTGCTCGACGCCGAAGCGGTGCTGCTCGTCGACGACGACGAGGCCGAGGTCGGCGAAGTCGACACCCTCCTGGAGCAGGGCGTGGGTGCCGATGACGATGCCGGCCCGGCCCTCGGCGACCTCTGCGCGGGCCTCCCGCTTCGCGGCGGCCTTGAGCGATCCGGTGAGCAGGGTGACGCGGGTGCCGGACGGGTCGCCGTCGATCTCGCCCGCGCGCCCGAGCGGACCGAGGAGCTGCCGGATGCCGCGGGCGTGCTGGGCGGCGAGCACCTCGGTGGGGGCGAGCAGCGCGGCCTGTCCCCCGGCGTCGACGACCTGGGCCATGGCACGCAGCGCGACGACAGTCTTGCCGGAGCCGACCTCGCCTTGCAGGAGGCGGTGCATCGGCTGGTCGCGGTCGAGCTCTGCGGCGAGCTCCTCCCCCACGTCCCGCTGGCCCTCGGTGAGCTCGAACGGGAGGGCGGTATCGACGGCGTCGAGCAGACCACCCGGCCGGCGCGGGCGCGCGATGCCCGGTTCCAGCGCTGCGGCGCGGCGCCGGGCGGCGAGGGTCAGCTGGAGGATGAGCGCCTCGTCCCACTTGAGCCGCTCCGAGGCGCGTTCGACGTCCTCGAGCGTGGTGGGCCGATGGATGTCGAGCAGCGCGGCGGCGAGCGACAGCAGGCCGTGGCGGGCGCGGATCTCCTCGGGCAGCGGGTCGACCACGAGCTCCCCGAGCTCTCCGGAGGGGCCGAGGAGGAGCGTGACCGACTTCTGGATCACCCAGCTCGACACGTCCTTGCTGGCGGGGTAGATCGGCACGAGGGCGCGGGCCCAGTCGACGTCCCCGGTGTCGTCGTCGAGCATGTGGCAGTCGGGGTGGGTGAATTGCAGCTTGCCCGCGTAGGTGCCGACCGTGCCGGCGAACAGACCCCACCGGCCCTGCTCGAGCTTGGCGTGCTTGTTGTTGAAGAACACCAGCTTCATCGATCCCGCGCCGTCTCCGACGGTGACCTCGGTGATCGTGCCGTGGCGCTGCCTCATCCGACGGCTGCTCACGCTGGTGACCATCGCCAGGATCGTCACTCGGTCGCCGACCTGGAGGTCGTCGAGGCGAGCCATCTCACCGCGGCGGGCGTAGCGGCGTGGGTAATGGCGCAGCAGGTCGCGGACCGTGTGCAGCGAGAGCTGCTCAGCCATGCTCGTCGCCGTCTTCGGGCCGAGGACGCGGGCGAGCGGGGTCTCGAGGGTCACCGCCATGACGTCACTCGACCCCCACCTGCAGGAGTATTCCGTCGGGGCCGCCGCCGTACCGGGCCACCTCGATGGTGGGGTGCTGCGTGGCCAGGTGCCGGCAGACCACGTCACCGAGGGCCTCGTCGGGACCGACCACGAGGGTGGCCATCTCCCCGCCGGCCGACAGCATGCGGTCGAGGAGGTCGCAGGACACGGTGGCGAGGTCGCTGCCGATCACCACGACGTCACCCTCCGCTGAGCCCAGGGCGTCGCCGGGCTGGCAGCGGCCCGCGGAGGTGAGCGCCTCCTGCTCGGCGACGGTGACCTCGGCCCAGCGGGTGGCCGCTGCGGCCTCGGCCATGGCGATGACGTCGTCGCCGAAGCGGCGCGCCGGGTCGGAGACGGCGATCGCGGCAAGGCCCTGCACCGGCGATCGGGTGGGGACGACGCCGACGTCCCGGCCGACCTCGCGGGCGCGGGCGGCGGCGCGGGCGGCGACGGCCGACAGCTCCGCGTCGTTCGGCAGGACCACCACGTCGGAGGCGGCGGAGGCGATCACCTCGTCGAGGATCTCCTCCTCGGTCACGCCGCCGGGACCGCAGCTCAGTACCCGGACTCCCTCGGCCCGGAAGAGGTCGGCGAGCCCCTCGCTGGCCACGACGGCGACCACGGCGCGGGTGCCCGGGATCGGGGCCGACGGCGGCACCGGGGCCAGCGGGGAGACCGAGATCCGGTAAGGGCGCCCGGCGTCGATGCCGGCCTCGATGGCGGCACCGACGTCGGCGACGTGCACGTGCACGTTCCACTCCCGACCGGTCGGGGTGTCGACGCCGACGACGACGAGGCTGTCGCCCAGTGCGGCGAGACGCTGGTGCAGGCGGCCCACGGCGTCCTCGTCGGAATCGGCCAGCAGGTACTGGACCTCGCTCCCCGGACCGGCGGGAGGCTGGTGCGGCAGGTGCTCGCCGGAGTGGTGGTGGCGGTGGTCGCGCCGGGCGAGCGCGGGACGGGCCGGCTCGACCCCGGTCACCGTCGTCACCAGGGCGTCGAGGACGAGGCAGAGGCCGGCGCTGCCGGCGTCGACGACGCCGGCCGCACGCAGGACCTCGAGCTGGCTCGGCGTCGCCTCGAGGGCGACGCGGGCGCCGTCGGCTACCGCGCGGACGACGTCGGCGAGCTCGGCGCGACCCGCGTCGACGGCGGCGACCGCGGCCTCGGCGCCCGACCGGGCGACGGTGAGGAAGGTGCCCTCCTCGGGGTCGGCGACCGCTGTATAGGCGGTGTCGGCCGCCTTCTGCATGGCGGCGGCGAAGGCAGGGCCGTCGGCAGGCGGCTGGCCGGCGAGCTGGTCGGCCAGGCCGCGCAGGAGCTGGGCGAGGATCGTTCCGGAGTTGCCCCGGGCGCCGAGCACGGCGCCGCGGGCGAGGATCGACCAGGCCGACTCGGTGGTGCCGGGGCCCTGTGCGTCGAGCGCGGCGACGGCGGCCTGGGCCGTCAGCAGGAGGTTGGTGCCGGTGTCGCCGTCGGGCACCGGGAAGACGTTGAGATCGTCCAGCCGGCCGCGGGACTCGGACAGGACCTCGACCGCGGCTCGGTACCACTCACCGACCGCGGCGTCATCCAGCGCCTGCAGCACGGGCGGAGGGTACCCATGTGATGTGACAGGACCGGTCGATCCGCTGGTTCCGGTGCCCGATCGGGGGGGTGCGGCGACGTCTCGGCCCCGAAGCGGTTAGACTTCTGGACGGTCTTGTTGCGGGTGCTGCCTTGCCCCGCGGTCTGTGAACGATTCTCTGGGAGTGATTAACCGTGGCTGCCGTGTGCGATGTGTGTAGCAAGGGGCCCGGTTTCGGTATGTCGGTGTCGCACTCGCACCGCCGCACGCCGCGCCGTTGGAACCCGAACATCCAGTCCGTGCGGGCGCTGATCGCCCCCGGCACCCGTCGCCGGATCAACGCGTGCACCTCGTGCATCCGCGCCGGCAAGGTCGTGCGCGCCTGACCTGACGGTCAGCGCGTCCCGGCAGGTCCGGGTCAACCCTGGAGGTCTTCGGCCTCCAGGGTTTTTCGCGTTCGCGGAAGGTGGGGCTGACTGGACCGCGGTCCGGCGAACACGTCAGATCAGCGGCTTCTCCAGCAGCATGACTGGTCCCCAGTCGCGGAACTCGCGGCGAACCAGCTCGACGAAGCCCCGCTCGCGGTAGTACCCGCGAAGCCGATCGTTGTCCGCGGCGCAGTCCAGGCGGAGGAACTGCCTCCCTGCGTGCCAGGTCCGGCCCACGGCCCAGTCGAGCAACTGGCCGTCCACGCCTTCGCCGGCATGGCTGCGATCGATCACGAGGCCGTGGACGTAGCCGGCAGCACTGCCTCGACCGGCGACACCCGCGGAGGAGGCGGCTGTTGATCGATCAGATGTTCGATTCTAGGGCAGCGGAATTGACCTGACCAGCGGAAATGAGCCCTGTGGACAGTGGCTCGCGATGTGGACGACGAACGAGAGAAGTGCCCGGACGTCCGCACACTGGCGGTATGCCAGAGGACAAGCGGCAAGCCGTCACGCCGGTCCGATCCCGCGCCCCCGCGCCGCCGTCAGCACGAGCTCGACGACCGTCTCCACCGGTAGCGCCGTGGTGTCCACCACCAGGTGATAGTGCTGCGCCGCCGCCGGATCGCACCGGTAGAAGTGCCGCACGTAGGCCTCCCGGGTCCGGTCGTTGGCCTCCATCTCGCGGAGCACCTCGCCGCGGGACCGCCCCGAGCGCGCGACAGCCGCCTCGAGCCGCCGCTCGCGCGGGCCGTCCAGGCGCACGTGCAGCGCGTCCGGCCGGTTCCCCAGCACCAGAGCCCCGGCACGGCCGAGCACGACGCCCCCGGCCCCCTCGGCGATCTCGGTCAGTACCCGCTCGGTCTGCTGCCGGTAGGCCCGCGCATCGGGCAGTGCGGTCGCCGGCAGGACTCCGCCCACCGGGTCTGGCATGGTCCCCAGCGACGCCACGAGGCGCCACAGCCCCCGCAGCACGGTCTCGTCGTTCGCCTCGGCCTCCGACACGGACACACCCAGCCGGCCGGCCACCTGCGCCGCGATCGCCCGGTCGTGGAACGGCAGCCCCAACCGCCGGGCCACCGCCCGCGAGATCTCCGCCCCCGCTGCCCCGTACGCGGCCGACACGGTCACGACGCCCATGACGGGTCCTCCTGCTCGGCATCGGCGGACGCGGCGAGCTCCTTGCCGAGGAACACCGCGTCGGGTGCACAGGCGTACACCCCGTAGCCCCGGACCGGTAGATACGCGAGGTCCGCGTACAGCGCAAGGGCTTCCGGCTGCTGCTGCCCGGTGTTCAGCACGACCGACCCGCGCCCCGCCCGCGCGGCGCCGTCCTCCAGCGCCGCGACGATCACCTGGGCGAGCCCCTTGCGGCGGAAGCCCGGCTCGACGTACACCCGCTTGATCTCGGCGACGCCCGGCGACAGCGCGCGCCACGCACCGCACCCGGCCGGCACGCCGTCCACCTCGGCGACGAGGAAGATCCCGCGCGGTGGCAGAAACTCTCGCGGCTCCACGACGGCGGCATCGCGCCCGCCGTAGCGCTGGACGTACTCCTGCTGCACCTGCTCCACGAGGTAGCGGGCCACCGGGTGGTCGTAGGGCAGTGGCCGCAGACTCGCCCGTGTCCCGTCGCGCAGGACCACCGGTCGCTCAGCCGAAGTGGACATGCCCGGCTCCCTCCGCCCCGACGGCCTGGACGACGTCCGCGGCCGGCTCGCCGTTCACGAGCACTCCCGGCTTCTTCCCGCCCTTGCGGACCTCGCCGATCACCGTCCAGCCCTCGGGGAGCACCGCACGCGGGGAGAACGTGGCGACCAGGGCGTGATCCTCCCCGCCTGTCAGCACCCACGCCAACGGGTCCACCCCGAGCGCCGAGCCCACCTGCTGGAGGGGACCCGGCGGCTCCAGGCACGCGCGCTCCAGCGCGGCCCGGTCGAGGTCGATGACGACGCGGCTCTCGGCGGCCAGGTGTCCCAGGTCTGCGAGGAGCCCGTCACTGACATCACACATCGCCGTCGCTCCGGCCTCGGCGGCGGCCGGCCCGGCCGCGTACGGCGGGGTGGGACGGCGGTGCGCCGTCACCGCGGCGATCGGGCTCGTGAACCCCCGGCGCAGGACGGCGAGACCGCAGGCGGCCCAACCGAGCCGGCCAGCCAGCGCCACCACGTCCCCGGGACGGGCCCCGGACCGCAACACGGGCGCCCGCCCACCCAGGTCGCCCAGCGCGGTCACCGCGAGCACCACAGCGGCGCTGTCAGGGGCGGCCGCGACGAGGTCCCCGCCGACGACGGCGGCTCCGAGCGGCGCGCACTCCGCCGCCAGTCCCGCGGTCACGCCCTCGAGCCAGGTCGTCTGGGTGTTCGACGGGCACGCCAGCCCCACCAGCAGCGCGGTCGCCGTCCCGCCCATCGCGGCGATGTCGGCGAGGTTGGCGGCAGCTGCCTTGTGACCGATGTCCTCGGCCGACGACCAGTCGCGCCGGAAGTGCCGGCCCTCCACCAGGACGTCGGTGCTCGCCGCCACCCGGCCGTCGGAGGTTCGCAGAACGGCGGCGTCGTCCCCGGGCCCCACCTCCGCGGCCCGCGCGGATCCGGCCTGGGCCAGTACCCGGGCGATCACCCCGAACTCTCCTACGACGCGCACGGTGTCGGCCGGATCACCGCGGGGAACCAGGGGGCGGGGGCGAGTCACCTGCCCCATCCTGCCGCTGGGGTAGGTTGCCGAACTGTCCGCCACCCGGCGAGGCAGCGTCGCCCGAGGAAAGGTCTCCCGTGGTCCACGCCTACATCCTCATCCAGACCGAAGTCGGCAAGGCCGCCCAGGTCGCCTCGACCATCGCAGAGATCGACGGCGTGACCAAGGCCGAGGACGTCACGGGCCCCTACGACGTGATCGTCCGCGCCGAGGCCGAGAGCGTCGACGAGCTCGGCCGGCTCGTGGTCGCCCGCGTGCAGTCCGTCGACGGCATCACCCGCACGTTGACCTGCCCCGTCGTCAACATCTGAGCGCACCCTGAGCGAGAACACCCCCGGGCCGGCGGCCCAGGAACCTGAGGACGGCGGCCGAGACGTTCGAGCCGACCGTCACCAGGACCCGTTGCGCCGCATCGCCCTGATATCGACCGCCGTCCTCGTGCCGGTGGTCGTCGCGCTCGCCGTCCTGGTCAACGTCCTCGGCGGCACCAACGGGGACAGCGGCGGCGTGGCCCAGCTCGAGGGCAGCACGCCGCCCGCCCGCGAGAACCTCCCCGTACTCCCGGTCCAGGTCCCACCGGTGACGCCGGAGGCAGACGCCTCCTGCCCGGCGCTGATGAGCACCCTGCCCCTGGAGTTGTCGGGGGAGACATCCCGGCGGGTGCAGTCGGACTCGCCGTACGCCTACGCGTGGGGCGACCCGGCGATCGTGCTCGTGTGCGGCGTCGACCGCCCGGCCGGTTACGTCGCCGGTGTCTCCGCCATCCAGATCAACGGCGTCCAGTGGTACGTCGACACCGGCAACCCCGACACCACCGTGTGGACGACGGTCGACCGGCCCGTGTACGTGCAGATCTCGCTGCCGGCGTCGGTCGACAGCGCGCCGGTCACCGCCCTGACCACGCAGATCGCCCAGGCCCTCCCCTACCAGGAGCCCCGACCCGGCCCGTGACCGATCACGGGGGCAGCCGGTCCAACTGCTCCTCGACGACCGCCCGGACCTCCTCCTCGGCCGCGGCCAGGGACGCGGTCACCGAGGTCACCGAGACGCTGAACGGCCCGTGCGCGCACCAGGCCAGCGCTGCCGGTCCGCCCAGCGCCGCCTGCGCATCCGCGTCGTCCACGGTCAACATCCGGCACCCACCCGGCAGCTCCGGCGGGTTGGCGTGCAGAACGGCGTGGTAGTGCTCGGCCTCGTTGCGCGCGAGGTCCTCGGCGTAGGCCCCCGCCCCGGCCCGCGACCCGAACTGGTCGATGAAGACCCCGGTCATCGGTCCGGTGCCGGTCCCCCAGAACCGCTCCCAGCCCTGCCGATACCCGTAGCCCTCGAGCACGTCGTGCTCCCGGGCCGGGTCGCCGGAGTAGTCGGCGATGTCGTCGACGGCCTTCGGTCCCGCCGGCGGCTGGAGCTCCTCGTCGGGCAGCCGCGGCAGCCCGGAAGGCACCTCGGTGACGACGAGCGCCCCGAGGTCATCGGCCGAGTTCGGGAACACCCCGGTCGGCGCCGCCGTGGGGACGCCGTCGACGGCGCGGGCGCAGCCGACCGTCGCCGGCAGACAGGGCAGGACGACCAGCAGGACGGCGGCCCGGACCTTTCGGGACGACCGCCCGGGGGTCACCGAGCCGGCCGCGAGCCGGGGGCCAGCGCGGACGCGATCAGCCGGTCGACCAACTCCGGGTAGGTCACTCCACTGGCCGCCCACATCCGCGGGAACATCGAGATCGGCGTGAAGCCGGGCATCGTGTTGACCTCGTTGATCACCAGGTGGTCGCTGCCGTCCGGCGCCGTCGCGAGGAAGAAGTCCACCCGGGCGAGGCCGCGGCAGTCCATCGCGAGGTAGGCCCGGCGGGAGGCCGCCTGGACGGCCGCGGTCTGCTCCGGGGTCAGGTCGGCCGGTACGTCGAAGTCGACCGAGTCGTCGAGGTACTTCGCCGAGAAGTCGTACCAGTCGACGCCGGGCCGCAGCCGGATCTCGGCCGGCAGGCTGGCCTCGGGCAGACCGGCGCCACGCGGCGCGAGCACTCCGCACTCGATCTCCCGGCCGGGCACCGACGCCTCGACGATGACCTTCGGATCGACCGCAGCCGCCGTCGCGACCGCCTCGGGGAACTGCGCCCAGTCGGTGACCTTGGTGATCCCGATGCTCGACCCGGCCCGCGACGGCTTCACGAAGACCGGGAGGCCCAGCCGGTCGCGCGTCGCCTCGTCCAGGACGGCGGGATCGGGGCAGACCGCGCCGTCCGCATCGCGGAGCACCACGTGGTCGCCCTGCGGCAGCCCCGCGGCCGCGAGCAGTTTCTTGGTGAACTCCTTGTCCATGGACGCCGCGCTGGCGAACACACCGGAGCCCACGTAGGGCAGTCCGGCCATCTCCAGCAGCCCCTGGATCGTCCCGTCCTCGCCGTAGGCGCCGTGCAGGACGGGAAAGACGACGTCGACCTCCGTCAACGCCGGCCCGATCGCCACCCCCGAATTCAGCGAGGCGGGCTGCAGGACGGCCAGCCCGCGCCCGGCCGGGTCGCCGACCAGGGACACCGCCGTCCCGCCGGTCACCTCGGGCAACACCCCGTCGGTGATCGCCAGACGCTGATCGGGATCTGCCAGCACCCAGCCGCCGTCGGGCGTGATGCCGACGGGCACGACCTCGTAGCGGGCGGGATCCAGGGCTGCGATCACGCTCCCGGCCGACACGCAGGAGATGGCGTGTTCGGCGCTGCGGCCCCCGAACACGACCGCGACACGCACCTTGTCACCCATGCAGGGCCCTGTTCCGGCTCATCACCGCGACCCTAGTGGAGGCGGTGTGGCAACCTCTCGGAGTGCGCGAGAACGCGGCCGCGCCCGCGGCCCCCGGGGCCGGGGAGCCCGCTGCCCCCGCCGACGGCCCCGCGGCCTTCCCACTCGGCCTGCGGCTGGCGGGTGCCGCCGTCCACCTGTACACGGCCAGCGGATCGGTGCTCGCGCTGCTGATCGTGCTCGCCGCATTCGACGGCAAGGCGGTGACCGCCCTGTGGCTGGGGCTGGCCGCGCTGGTCATCGACGGCACCGACGGGATGCTCGCCCGGCGCTTCCGGGTGAAGGAGACGATCCCCTGGTTCGACGGTGCCCGGATGGACGACATCGTCGACTACCTCACCTACGTCTTCGCCCCGATCGTCCTCCTCTGGACGACGGACCGGCTCCCCGAGGGCCTGACCGGCTGGGTGCTCGCCGGGCTGCCGCTGCTGGCGTCCTGCTACCAGTTCTGCCGCGTCGACGCGAAGACGGCCGACCACTTCTTCCTGGGCTTCCCCAGCTACTGGAACGTCGTCGCGTTCTACGCCATCGTTCTCGACGTCGGCCGAACCGGGGTGGCGATCGCGCTCGTCGTTCTCACCGTGCTGGTCTTCGTACCGGTGCGCTACGTCTACCCGTCACGCACCAAGCTGCTGCGCGGGCTCAACCTGGCGCTGGCCGGCACGTGGCTGGTCACCTACGCCGTGCTGCTCGCCCAGTACCCGGACCCGCACCCCGTCGTCGTGGGGCTCAGCATCGCCTATCTCGTCTACTACGTCGGACTGAGCCTGTACCTCACGGTCGGCATGCGGCTGCGCTCACGTCAGGCCGGCGAGCCCGGCCGATAGGTCGGCGACCAGGTCGTCGGTGTCCTCGATCCCGCATGAGAGCCGCACGAAGCCCGGCGCGACCGCGTCCCCGCCCCACTGGGCTCGCCGGTCGATCGTGCTGTGCACGCCGCCGAAGCTGGTCGCCGCGGTCCACAGCCGGGTGCGCGTGAGCAGCGCGGCGACGGCGGCCTCGTCGGCAAGGACGGCGGACACGACCCCGTTCGGCCGCAGCATCTGACGGGCCGCGAGCACGAACGACGGGTCACCGGCCCGCCACGGCCACCGGACACCGGTGACCGCCGATGAGCCGGCCAGCACGTCGGCGACCGCGGCGGCGTTCGCCGCCTGACGCGCCAGCCGGAGGTCCAGCGTGCTCATCGAGCGGTGACCGAGCCAGGCCTCGAACGGCCCCGGGGTGTTCCCCGTGTTGTTCCGCCAGCGCCGGAGCCGGGCGAACAGCTCGTCGTCCGCGGTGCTGACATGGCCCAGGAGCAGGTCGCTGTGCCCGGTGAGCGCCTTGGTGTCGCTGCCCACGGTGAGGTCGGCGCCCAGTTCCAGCGGCCGCTGCCCCAGGGGCGTCGCCGTCGTGTTGTCCACGGCCACGATCGCCCCCGCCGCGTGCGCCGCCCGCGAGACGGCGGCGATGTCGCACACGTCGAGCAGCGGATTGCTGGGGGTCTCCAGGAAGACCAGGCGGGCGCCGTCCAGCCCGCCCCGGGCCGCCACCGACTCGATCTCCGTCGTCGCGACGTAGTCCACCCGGACCCCGAACCGCGCCAGCTCGTCCCGGGCCAGGAGCCGGGTCGTGTAGTAGCCGTCGGAGGGGAGGACGACCCGATCCCCCGTGCTCACGCAGGCGAACACGGCCGCGCTGATCGCGGCCATGCCCGTGGCGAAGGACAGGCAGCGTCCGCCGTCGAGCTCGCCGACGGCGGACTCGAGATCGCGCAGCGTCGGGTGCTCGGTGCGCGCGTAGGCGTCGACGCCACCGGCGCGCGGCGGCAGGTCGCCGAGATGGAACGGCGCGGCGAACACCGGGGACGGCCGCAGCGGCGCGCCGGGCACGGCGTCGCCCTCCCCCGCCCGCACCGACCGGGTGCCGTCGCCCCAGTTCTCGGACCTCATTCGGACTTGGCCTCGCGGGTCATGATCTCGCGCACCATCCGCGCCGGCGCCTCGCCCTCGTGGCAGACCCGGACGACGGCCTCGGTCAGCGGGACGTAGACGTCGTGGGCCCGGGCCAGGTCCAGCACCGAGCGGCAGCTCTTGACGCCTTCAGCTGTCTGGCGGGTGCTCTGCTGCACCTCCTCGACCGTCATCCCTCGGCCGAGCTTTTCACCGAACGTCCGGTTGCGGGACAGCGGCGAGCTGCACGTGGCCACCAGGTCACCCATGCCCGCCAGCCCGGCGAACGTGGTCAGCTCGGCCCCGAGGACCAGGCCCAGCCGCGCGATCTCGGCCAGGCCCCGCGTGATCAGCGAGGCGCGGGTGTTGTCCCCGAAGCCGAGCCCCTCGGCGATGCCACAGGCCAGCGCGATGACGTTCTTGACCGCCCCACCCAGCTCACAGCCGATGATGTCGGGGTTGGTGTACGGCCGGAAGTACGGCGTGTGGCAGGCGGCCTGCAGGGCGGTCGCGCGGTCGGTGTCCGTGCAGGCGATCACCGTCGCCGCCGGCTGTTCCTCGGCGATCTCCCGGGCCAGATTGGGCCCCGACAGTGCGGCGACGCGGTCAGGTCCGGCGCCGGTCACCTCGCAGATGACCTCGCTCATCCGCTTGGTCGTGCCGAGCTCGATGCCCTTCATCAAGGACAGCAGCGTGGCGTCCCCGGGCAGCAGCGACCTCCAGGCCGTCAGGTTGTCCCGCAGCGACTGGGAGGGGACGGCGAGGACGACGACCTCGGCGTCGAGCAGCGCCTCCGCCGGATCCGCGGTCGCCCGCACGGCGGCGGGGAGGCGGATGCCGGGCAGGTAGTCCCGGTTCTCGCGGTCCTCGGTGATGGACTTCGCCAGCTCCGGACGGCGGGCGTGCAGCGTGACCTCGCAGCCGGCGTCGGCGAGCACCTTGGCGAACGTGGTGCCCCAGGAACCCGCCCCGAGGACCGCGGCCCGGGTCATGCCGCGCTCCCCGACAGGTCACCGGGCAGCTCATGCCGAGGACGCGGGTGGAACGTCAGTGGAGCGGGTTCCTGGCGCAGCTCGGCGAGCTGGTCGCGCACCCGGGACATGATCAGGTCGGTCGTCTCCCTCAGCAGTTCGGCGGACAGCAGGCCGCCGTCCCGGACCTGCGCCCGAGCGGTGGACAGGTCGACCGGTTCGCCGACCAGGTAGTCGGCGGGCGCACGGAAGCGCAGGTGCAGCTTCTTGCGGTGGTAGTCGTGCACCCGCTGCGGCCCCCACTGGGCGACGGGAAGGACGACGGCGTCGGTGGTCAGCGCGAGCCGTGCCACCCCGGTCCGCGCCTGCATCGGCCACCAGTCGGGGTCGCGGGTCACCGAGCCCTCCGGGTAGATCACGACGACGTTGCCGGCGTCGAGGTCGGCCTTGGCCGCGTCGAGGGCGTTGTGCGCGTCGACCGAGTAGCGAGCGACCGGGATCTGACCAGCGCTGCGCAGCAGCGTTCCGGCGAACCCCTTGAACACCGACTGTTTGGCCAGGAAGTGCGGCAGCCGGCCGTTGTCGAACACCAGCCGGGCACAAGCGAGCGGGTCGAGCACCGACACGTGGTTGGCCACCAGCAGCACGGGACCGCGCGCCGGCAGCCGCTCGGCGTGCCGGTAGCGCAGCTGGAACATCAGCGAGGCGACCGGGTACACGACCAGCACGGCCGCCCACATGCCGTAGGGCAGCCACCCGCGGGTGCGCCACCTGGACGGACGGCGACCGGGCCGCCGCTCGCCCGCAGCGGCAGCCGGTGACGTCTCCTCGGCCACGGGCCCCCTTCCCTGCACCGGGCGACCGGCCGTCGACCGGCACACCGAAGTCGTGTGATCCTGCCCATGATCGACCCCCGGCGTCGCCCTGGAGTGCACCGGGGGGTGACGTCGCCCGTTCGGGCTCGCGGGCGGTCGATGCAAGCGGGTGGGGCCGGATGTGCTCACATGGGTCCGTGCGCAGCTGGTCGGTCGTCATCCCGGCAAAGCGGCTCGCCGTCGCGAAGACCCGGTTGCGTCCCCTGACCGCCGTCCTCGGCGACGGGAGCCCCGCGGGGCACGATGCCCTCGTTCTGGCGCTGCTGGCCGATACCGTGGCCGCCGCGGTCGCCTGCCCCGTCGTCGCCGAGGTGGTCGTGGTCACCGACGACCCCGCCGCGACCGATGTCGTGCGTGGCCTCGGCGCCCGCACGGTCGCAGACGTTCCCGACCGGGGGCTGAACCCCGCTCTCGAGCACGGCGCCCGCAGCGCAGCCGGACCGGCCGTCGCGGCGCTCTCCTCCGACCTCCCGGCACTGCGCCCCGACGAGCTCGCCGCTGCCCTCGTGGCCGCGGCGGGTTTCCCGCGCGCCTTCGTCGCCGACGCCCAGGGGACCGGGACGACGCTGCTCACCGCCGTCGGCACCGGGCTGGACCCGCAGTTCGGCCCGGCATCGGCCGACGCCCACCGCGCGCGCGGGGCGGTGCCGCTCGCCGGGGACTGGCCGGGCCTGCTGCGCGACGTCGACACGGACGCCGACCTGCGGACCGCGCTCGCGCTGGGCGCAGGACCACGCACGACAGCCCTCCTGGGCCGGCTGCGGCCATCGGGTGCCTGAGGACCCGCACTGTTCATTCCGGTGCGGCACGATGACCCCGTGCCCCCCGAGAACGCGCCCAGGACCAGTCCGCTGCCGGCCGACCGCTTCCTGAATCGCGAGCTGTCCTGGCTGGACTTCAATGCGCGGGTGCTGGAGCTCGCCGAGGACGAGACCCTGCCGTTGCTGGAGCGGGTGAAGTTCCTGGCGATCTTCGCGAGCAACCTCGACGAGTTCTACATGGTGCGCATCGCCGGACTGAAGCGCCGCCAGACCACCGGGCTCACGGTCCGGTCACCCGATGGCCTGACCATCCGCGAGCAGCTCGAGCTCGTCACGCGCCGGGCCCAGGACCTCGTCCAGCGGCACGCCGACGTGTTCATCAAGGACGTCACCCCGCGGCTGGAGGACGCCGGCATCCGCATCGTGCACTGGGAGGACCTCGGCGACGATGACGCCCGGCGGCTGCGCGAGTACTTCCGCGACCAGGTCTTCCCGGTGCTCACCCCCCTGGCGGTGGACCCGGCGCACCCCTTCCCGTACATCAGCGGCCTGTCGTTGAACCTCGCGGTGATGGTCCGCGATCCCGACAGCGGCGTCGCCCACTTCGCGCGCGTGAAGGTCCCGAACAACGTGCCGCGGTTCGTGCAGGTGGGCCCGATCGGGGAGACGGCGACCTTCCTCCCCCTCGAGGACCTCATCGCCGCCCACCTCCCCCAGCTCTTCCCGGGTCTCGACGTCCTGTCCCACCACCTGTTCCGGGTCACCCGCAACGCCGACCTGGAGGTGGAGGAGGACCGCGACGAGGACCTGCTCCAGGCGCTGGAGCGGGAACTGGCCCGGCGCCGCTTCGGTCCCGCGGTCCGGCTCGAGGTCACCGAGACGATGGACC
This sequence comes from Blastococcus sp., assembly GCA_025965695.1. Lineage (GTDB taxonomy): Bacteria > Actinomycetota > Actinomycetes > Mycobacteriales > Geodermatophilaceae > Blastococcus_B. The sequence continues at coordinate 748 of JAOPWM010000144.1, read as the reverse complement.
CGCAGATTCTCGAGGTGCTGCTGTCGGAGATGGAGATGAAGCCGCAGGACGTCCTGCAGGTGCCCGGCCTGCTCGACCTCTCCGCCCTCTGGGCCCTCTACGACCTCGACCGGCCGGAGCTCAAGGACGAGCCGTTCGTGCCGGCCACCCACCCCCGGCTCTCGGACGGCGAGACGCCGAAGAGCGTCTTCGCCACCCTGCGGGAGGGGGACGTGCTGGTCCACCACCCGTACCACTCGTTCGCCACCAGCGTGCAGCGGTTCATCGAGCAGGCGGCCGCCGATCCGAACGTGCTGGCGATCAAGCAGACGCTCTACCGGACCTCCGGCGACTCCCCCATCGTCACGGCGCTGATCGAGGCCGCCGAGGCGGGGAAGCAGGTCGTCGTCCTGGTGGAGATCAAGGCGCGGTTCGACGAGGAGGCCAACATCACCTGGGCCCGCTCGCTGGAGCGGGCCGGCTGCCACGTCGTCTACGGGCTGGTCGGGCTCAAGACCCACTGCAAGACGGCGCTCGTCGTGCGCCGGGAGCACGGCGTGCTGCGCCGCTACTGCCACATCGGGACCGGCAACTACAACCCGAAGACCGCCCGGATCTATGAGGACCTGGGGATCCTCACCGCCGACCCGCGGGTGGGCGCCGACCTCACCGACCTGTTCAACACCCTCACCGGGTACTCTCGGCAGTCGACCTAACGGTCGCTGATGGTCGCCCCGCACGGCATCCGCGCCGGGCTGGTGGAGAAGAT
>JAOPWM010000120.1 GCA_025965695.1 Blastococcus sp. | reverse complement strand
CCCCGGCACCGGTCACGGGAGGCGCCGGCGGGGCCCCGACGGGGGCTCCGGACAGCTGGCCCGCGGAGGCAGAAGCGGACGTCGCCCCGGCGGTCGTCCCCTGTACGCGCTGCGAGCCCGTGGTCGGGATCGACTGCGTCGACGAGACGGGCGTCGACGCGACGGGCGTGGGCTCCGCCGGAGCGTTGTCCTTCGGCGCGGCCGTGTTCCCGGTGCGGGACCCGGTGCGCACCGAACTCGGCGTCCGGTCGCTCATGCCAGTCTCCCGTTCCCCAGCGGCGCGGGCCGCATCGTCGTTGGACGTCACATTAGGCGTCGGGTTCGTCATTGTCCGTCGTACGGGCGATCGCCACGATCGACACGTCCTCAGGCAAGTTCATGAGCTTGACACCCATCGTCGCGCGGTCCTTGTTGTGCCGCACGCCGTTGACCGGGGTCCGGATCACGCCACCGCTCGACGTGATCGCATAGAGCTCGTCGCCGAGGGTGACCGCGAGGGCTCCCACCAGCGCACCCTTGCGCGCCTTCGGGTCGGCGGTGAGCACGCCCTTGCCGCCGCGCCCCTGGTTCGGGTAGTTCTCGATGCCGGTCCGCTTGGCGAAGCCGCGCTCGGTGGCGACGAGGACGTCGACGCCCTCCTGCACGACCATCATCGCCAGCAACCGGTCGTCCTCGGACAGCGAGATCCCGCGGACACCCTCGGTCGCCCGGCCCATCGGCCGCAGCGCGGTGTCGTCGGCGGTGAACCGGATCGACATCGCCTTGCGCGTGACGAGGAGCAGGTCCTGCTCGGGGTCGATCAGCACGGCCCCGACGAGTTCGTCGCCGTCGCGCAGGTTGATGGCAATCACGCCACCCTGGCGCGGTGAGTCGAAGTCGGTCAGCCGAGTCTTCTTCACCTGCCCCCGCGCCGTGGCCAGCGCCAGGTACGGCGCGACCGAGTAGTCCTTGATCTGCATGACCTGGGCGATCTTCTCGTCCGGCTGGAACGCGAGGATGTTCGCGACGTGCTGGCCCCGGGCCGTGCGGTTGGCCTCCGGCAGCTCGTAGGCCTTGGACCGGTAGACCCGGCCCTTGTTCGTGAAGAACAGGATCCAGTCGTGCGTCGAGCCCACGAAGAAGTGGTCGACGATGTCGTCCTGCTTCAGCTGGGCGCCCATCACGCCCTTGCCGCCGCGACGCTGGGAGCGGTAGAGGTCGCTCTTCGTCCGCTTCGCGTAGCCGGTGCGGGTGATGGTGACGACGACCTCCTCCTCCGCGATGAGGTCCTCCATCGAGACGTCGCCCTCGTTCGCCACGAACTTGGTGCGTCGCTCGTCGCCGTACTTCTCCACGATCTCGGCGAGCTCGTCGTGAATGATCTGCCGCTGGCGCTCGGGGGAGTCGAGGATCGCCTGCAGGTCGGCGATGCGGGCCTCGATCTCGGCCAGCTCGTCGAGGATCCGCTGGCGCTCCAGGGCGGCCAGCCGGCGCAGCTGCATGTCCAGGATCGCGGTCGCCTGGATCTCGTCGATGTCGAGGAGCTCCATGAGGCCACCGCGAGCGGCATCGGCGGACTCGCTGTTGCGGATCAGGGTGATGACCGCGTCGAGCTGGTCCAGCGCCTTCGCGTAGCCGCGCAGGATGTGCGCGCGCTCCTCCGCCTTGCGCAACCGGTACCGGGTGCGCCGCTGGATGACCTCGATCTGGTGGGTCACGTAGAGCTTCACCAGCTCGTCGAGCCGCAGGGTCCGGGGGACGCCGTCGACGATCGAGAGCATGTTGCAGCCGAAGGTGGTCTGCAGCTGGGTGTGCTTGTAGAGGTTGTTCAGCACGACCTTGGCGACGGCGTCACGGCGCAGCGTGATGACCAGCCGGCGGCCGACCCGGTCGCTGGACTCGTCGGCGATCTCGCTGATCCCCTGGAGGCGGCCGTCCTTGACCGCGTCGGCGATCGCCTCGGCCAGGTTGTCCGGGTTGACCTGGTAGGGCAGTTCGGTGCAGACCAACTGCACCCGGCCGCGGGCGTCCTCCTCGACGGTGACGACGGCGCGCATGCGCACCGAGCCGCGACCGGTCCGGTAGGCGTCCTCGATGCCCTCACGGCCGACGATCAGCCCGTGGGTCGGGAAGTCCGGGCCCTTGACCCGCTCCATGCACGCGGTGAGGGATTCCTCGGGCTCGGCGTCGGGGTGCTCGAGCACCCAGAACACGGCCGCGGCCACCTCACGCAGGTTGTGCGGGGGCATGTTGGTCGCCATGCCGACCGCGATGCCGGCCGAGCCGTTGATCAGCAGGTTCGGGATGCGGCCCGGCAGGACCAGCGGCTCCTGGTTCTTGCCGTCGTAGTTGGGCTGGAAGTCGACGGTGTCCTCGTCGATGTTGGCCAGCATCTCCATGGCCAGCGGCGTGAGCCGGGCCTCGGTGTACCGCATGGCCGCGGCGGGGTCGTTGCCCGGCGAGCCGAAGTTCCCCTGGCCGTCGACCAGCGGGGAGCGCATCGACCACGGCTGGGCCAGCCGGACGAGGGCGTCGTAGATCGAGGTGTCGCCGTGCGGGTGGTAGTTACCCATCACCTCACCGACGACGCGGGCGCACTTGACGTAGCTGCGGTCGGGCCGGAAGCCCTGGTCGTACATCGCGTACAGCACGCGGCGGTGCACCGGCTTGAGCCCGTCACGCACCTCGGGCAGGGCCCGGCCGACGATGACCGACATCGCGTAGTCGATGTAGCTGCGCTGCATCTCCTGCTGGAGGTCGACCGGTTCGACGCGGTCGCGGGGAGGGGTTTCCGTCACGGTTCAGATCTCCACAGGTTGGTGCACAGAGGTGGACAGACTCGCTGCTCAGGCCCCGT
>JAOPWM010000119.1 GCA_025965695.1 Blastococcus sp. | reverse complement strand
GGTCCCGAAGGTCAGCGGCCCGGCGAACCGGCGCGCCAGCTCCTCGGTGTTCTCCGCCTCGATGAGCGCCTCGATCTCGGCCCGGTCGCCGTCGTGCGGGTCGTCGTCGGCCCAGTCCCGGGCGAGTGCCAGCAGCTCCGCGGTCATGGCCCCTGGGTGCCCGCCTGCTGGGCCGCGACGGCCCCGCCGTCGTCCAGTGGTGCGTCGAAGGCGGGCGTCGCGTACTCCCCGCCCACCCGGTTGTGCACCGGGTCGTCGGGGTCCGGCTCACCGTGCACCTCGATCAGCGCGGCGGCGTAGCGCTCGGCGTCGTCCACCGGGTCGTAGCCCAGCGCCCGGGCGGCGGTGAGGTCCCACCAGCGGCGGGTGTTGGCCGACACGCCCCACACCACGGAGAAGCCGGGGGACGGCGCCTTGAGAGCGGCGTCGACGAGGGACACGGTGTCCGCGGGGGAGAGCCAGGTCGCCAACTGCCGCGTGGACGTCGGCTCGGCGAACGCACTGCCGATCCGCAGACAGACGACGTCCATGCCGTACCGGTCGGCGTAGAGGGAGCCCAGCGCCTCCATCGTCACCTTGGCGACGCCGTAGTAGGTGTCCGGCCGCGGTGGGGCGTCGACCTCGCGCAGCAGGCCGCCGTCCGGGCGTGGGGTGTAGCCGGTGGCGTGGTTGCTGCTGGCGAGAACCACACGGGGGACGCCGGACCGCCGGGCCGCCTCGAGTGCGGCGTACGTGCCCTCGATGTTCGCGTGGCTGATCGCCGGCCAGGTGGACTCACCCGAGATGCCGGCCATGTGCACGACGGCCGAGGCCCCCTGGGTGGCGTCGACCATCGCCGCGAGGTCGGTGACGTCGGCGACGAGGTGCTCCTCACCCGGCCGGACGTCGGTCACCGGGACGACGTCCAGACAGCGGACCGCCCAACCGCGCTCGGGCAGCCCACCGCGCAGCCATGTGCCGATCCGGCCCGCGGCACCGGTCACCAGCACCGGGCCGCTCACGGCAGGCGGCCGATGAACTCGACGAGGAAGGCGCCCAGCCGCCCGGCGGCGGCCTGGCCGGCTGCGATGACCTCGTCGGCGTCGAGCGCCTCCCCGGTCACGCCGGCCGCGGCGTTGGTGACCAGCGACAGCCCGAAGACCTCCAGCCCGGCGGCGCGGGCCGCGATCGCCTCGAGCGCCGTGGACATGCCGACCAGATCGGCGCCGAGGGTGCGCAGCATCCGGATCTCGGCCGGGGTCTCGTAGTGCGGGCCGGGAAGGGCGGCGTAGACGCCGTCGATCAGGGTCGGGTCCAGCTCGGCGGCCAGCGCGCGCAGTCGGGGCGAGTACAGCGTCGTCAGGTCGACGAAGTGGGCGCCGACCAGCGGCGAGCGGGCGGTCAGGTTCAGGTGGTCGGAGATGATCACGGCCTGCCCGACACGGTGGTCGGCGGCCAGGCCACCGGCGGCGTTGGTGAGGATCACGGTCTTCACCCCGGCGGCGGCCGCCGTCCGGACGCCGTGCACGACCGGCTCGACGCCACGCCCCTCGTAGAGGTGGGTGCGGCCGAGGAAGAGCAGCACCCGCCGGTCGCCGACCCGCACCGAGCGCACCTCGCCGCCGTGCCCGACGGCGGTGGGGGCGGTGAAGCCGGGGAGGTCACCGATCGCGACGGTGCCCTCGGCGGCACCGAAGGCGTCGGCGGCCGGAGCCCACCCGGAGCCCATGACCACCGCCACGTCGTGCTCGCCGCCGACGGCGGCGGTCAGGTCCTTGGCCGCCAGGGCGGCGAGGGCGTCGGGATCGGGTCCGGGAGCCGGGTTCACGCACGGACGCTAACGCAGGGGGGCGAGAGCGGTGTCCGTCCCTCGGCGCTGGAGATGACGATCCCGGGACGACGGCGGATCGGCGGCGGCGACCCCGCCGGTGCCGATCAGCAGGACGCGGCGGCGAGGGTGACCGTGGCCGTGCGGCCGCGGTGGATGGTCGAGAGGCGAGCGGACACGAGCGGGATCTCCTGTGGCGCGGGACCGGGACGGATCCGGACTGCGACAGGCACAGGGCGGGTGGGTGACAGCCGGTCCGACGGGTGATGGACCGTGCCGCGGCTGTCGTCCGGTGGGCGCCGGAGGTCCGGGCAGTACACCCGGATACGCCCGTCCACCGCTGGAGTGATCCGAGGTCGCGACCGCTCGCACAGGGGGTGGCAGACGGTGATCGAACCTAGACTTCCGACGTGCAGATCCCGTTCCGGTACTCCGAGCGCGCCAGCCTGGGTGTGGAGTGGGAGCTGCAGCTCGTCGACCGGCAGACTCGCGAGCTCTCCGCCGGCGCCGTCGAGATCCTCGAGGAGATCCGCCCCGGGGGCGCTGAGGAACACCCCAAGGCCAAGCACGAGCTCCTGCAGTCGACGGTCGAGATCATCACCGGTATCTGCGGCACGGTCGCCGACGCCAAGGCCGACCTCGCGGGCACGCTCGCCGAGGTGTCCGCCGCCGCCGAGCGCCGCGGCCTGGGCCTGATGTGCTCGGGGACCCATCCGTTCACCGACTGGCAGAGCCAGCTCATCTCGCCGAAGGAGCGCTACCTCCAGCTGGTCGAGCGGATGCAGTGGCTCGCTCGACGGCTGCAGATCTTCGGCGTGCACGTGCACGTCGGCGTCCGGTCGCCGGAGAAGGCGATCCCGATCGTCAACGCGCTGTGCCAGTACGTCCCGCACTTCCTCGCGCTGTCGGCGTCCTCGCCGTTCTGGGTCGGCTGCGACACGGGGCTGGCGTCGGCGCGCACCAAGGTCTTCGAGAGCATGCCCACCGCGGGCCTGCCGTACCAGCTGTCCGGCTGGGACGAGTTCGAGGCGTACATGGAGACGCTGATCTCCACCAACTCCATCGAGAGCGTCCGAGAAGTGTGGTGGGACATCCGCCCGCACCCGGGTTTCGGCACCGTCGAGCTGCGCATCTGCGACGGGCTCCCGACCCTCGACGAGATCGGCGCGGTCGCGGCGCTGTCGCAGTGCCTGGTCGAGCAGTTCGACACCCAGATCGACCGCGGCTACACGTTGCCGACGCCGCCGAGCTGGATCCTGCGGGAGACCAAGTGGCGGGCCGCCCGCTACGGCCTCGACGCCGACATCGTCGTCGACGAGAAGGGCACCGTCCGGCCGGTCCGGCAGGCCGTCCTCGACCTGGTGGAGGACCTCACGCCGACGGCGAAGCGGCTCGGCTGCGCGGCCGAGCTCGCCGACGTCGAGCGCGTCCTCGCCGTCGGGGCCTCCTACCAGCGCCAGCGGGCGGTGGGCGCGGCCAACGGTGGGGACCTGCGGGCGGTCGTGGACAGCCTGCTGGCCGAGATGCGGAACGGACTTCCGGCCGAGGGTCCAGCGGGCCTGCCGGCACCGAGCTCTGCAGGGGGACACGCGGCATGACTCCGGTCGTCGAGAAGCTGGGTTCCGCCGTCGACGACTGGGTCGCCGCGAACCACGCGCAGCTGGTGTCCACCCGGCGGCATCTGCACGCCCATCCCGAACTGGCCTTCGCCGAATTCGAGACCACCTCCTTCCTCGAGCAGCGGCTGCGGGCCCACGGGCTGGCGCCGCGGCGGCTGCCCACCGGCACCGGCCTCGTCTGCGAGGTCGGCTCGGGTGAGCCGGTGGTCGTGCTCCGGGCCGACATCGACGCCCTCCCCCTGGCCGACGTCAAGGACGTCCCTTACGCCTCCACCCGTGAGGGCCTGTGCCACGCCTGCGGGCACGACGTGCACACCACCGTCCTGCTCGGCGTGCTGATCGCGCTCGCCTCGCTGGACGGGCTGCCCGGAACCGTCCGCGCCGTCTTCCAGCCCGCCGAGGAGACGCTGCCCGGTGGCGCCTCGGAGGTCGTCGCGTCGGGGGTCCTCGACGGCGCCTCCCGGGCCTTCGCGCTGCACTGCGACCCGTCCGTGCCAGCGGGCAAGATCGGCCTGCGCACCGGCCCGATCACCGCGGCGTGCGACCGGCTGGACGTGACCCTCACCGGTCCCGGTGGGCACACCGCACGGCCCCAGCTCACCGTCGACCTGGTCGATGCCCTCGGCCGGCTGATCACCGACCTGCCGGCGCTGCTGTCCCGCCAGGTCGACCCGCGCTCGGGCATGTCGCTGGTGTGGGGGGCCGTCAACGCCGGGGTCGCGGCCAACGCGATCCCGCAGCGCGGCCATCTCCGGGGCACCGTCCGCGTGCTCGACCGGGACGCCTGGAAGGACGCCGAGGGCCTGCTGCGCTCGCTCGTGGAGCGGGTCGCGGCCACCACCGGCGCTGAGGTCGACGTCGACTACGTCCGTGGCGTGCCGCCGGTCGTGAACGATCCCCGGGCCGTCGCGCTGCTCCGCGCCGCAGCCCTGGAGACCGTCGGCAGCGATCACGTCGTGCTGTCGCAGCAGAGCATGGGCGGCGAGGACTTCGGCTGGTTCGCCGACGTCATGCCCATCGCGCTCGCCCGCCTCGGCACCCACGGGGGCGGCGCGCCGCTCGACCTGCACCGGGGCACGTTCGACGTCGACGAGCGCGCGATCGGCGTCGGCGTCCGGCTGATGGCACGCACGGCGCTGCACGCGCTGGAGGCCGATGCGGCACCCCCTCGCACGGGCCGCCGGGCTCCTGGGGACACTCAGTCCCGACCTACCGTCGACGAGAGGCGGGAACCCGACGATGAGTTCCACCGATCAGCAGGCCGCCAGCCCTGACGCGACCGCGTCGGCTGACGCCGAGGTACCGGCCGAGCACGAGATTCCCGAGAACCTCGCGCTCGCTGCCGAGTTCGACGTCGCCACCCGCGACCAGTGGCGGGAGCTCGTCGCGGGCGTGCTGCGCAAGGCCGGCCGGCAGGACCTGCCCGACCCCGTCGAGGAGGCCCTCACCGCCACCGTCGCCACGGGCGTGACGATCGAGCCCCTGTACACCGCCGAGGACGCCGGCGACCTGCCCGCGGCCGTCGGCGTCCCGGGTCTGGCACCGTTCGTGCGTGGTTCCCGGGCCGGTGCCGATCCCGAGAGCGGGGTGCCCGGCGGCTGGGACGTCCGCCAGCGGCACGCCCACCCCGATCCCGCCGTCACCAAGGAGGCGATCGCCGCCGATCTGGAGAACGGCGTCACCTCGCTCTGGCTGGTGGTGGGCGACGGCGCAATCCCGGTCGACGCGCTCGGTAACGTGCTCTCCGACGTCCTCCTCGACCTCGCGCCGGTGACGATCCAGGGTGGCCTTCCTGGCGCGGAAGCGTTCCTCTCGCTGGTCGAGGGCCGCAGCGATCTCGCCGCCGGCAGCAGTCTCGGGCTGGACCCGCTTGGGCTCCAGGCGGCCGGCGGGGAGCAGCAGGACCTCTCCGGACTGGCCGACGTCGCCCGGAGGGCCGCCGGACATGACGGACTCCGGACGATCGTGGTCGACGCCACCGTGTTCGCCGATGCCGGTGCCTCCGCGGTCGAGGAGCTCGGCTGCTCGCTCGCCGCCGGCGCCGCTTACCTGCGGGCCCTGACCGAGGGCGGTCTCAGCGTCGACGAGGCGTTCGCGCAGCTGGAGTTCCGGTACAGCGCGGGCGCCGACCAGTTCACGACGATCGCCACGCTGCGGGCTGCCCGTCGGCTGTGGGACCGGGTCGGCGAGGTCAGCGGCGCCGCACCGGAGGTGCGCGGCCAGCGGCAGCATGCGGTCACGTCGTCGGTGATGACGACCAGGCACGACCCGTGGGTCAACATGCTGCGGACGACGGTCGCCTGCTTCGCCGCGGGCGTGGGGGGTGCCGACGTCGTCACGGTGCAGCCCTTCGACGCCGCGCTCGGCCTGCCCGACTCCTTCTCTCGGCGGATCGCCCGCAACACGCAGAGCCTGCTGGTCGAGGAGGGGCACCTCGCGCGGGTGCTCGACCCGGCCGGTGGCTCCTGGTACGTCGAGTCCCTCACCGATCAGCTCGCGCAGGCGGCGTGGGACTGGTTCACCGAGATCGAGCGGGCCGGCGGTCTGCAGCAGGCGCTGGCCGACGGGCTCGTCCCCGACCGGATCGCCGCGGCCTGGGCGGCCCGGGCCGAGCGGGTCGCGCACCGCACCGACGCCATCACCGGCGTCAGCGAGTTCCCCAACCTGGGCGAGAAGCTGCCGGACCGCGAGCCTGCCGCGGAGGTGCTGCCCACCGGCGGCCTGCCCCGGGTGCGTGCCGCGCAGGCCTTCGAGGAGCTGCGCGACCGGGCGGCGGCGGCCGACCGACCACCCCGCGTCTATCTGGCCACGATCGGCCCGATCGCCCGGCACACCGCGCGGGCCGGCTTCGCCGGCAACCTCTTCCAGGCGGGCGGCCTCGAGACGCCGTCCGGGGACGGGGTCGAGGGCTTCGCCGAGGCGGGGACGACGGTCGCCTGCATCTGCGGCACCGACAAGGACTACGCGGCATCAGCAGGGGAGCTGGCCGCCGCGCTCAAGGCGGCCGGCGCGACGCAGGTGTGGCTGGCCGGCAAGCCGGATCTCGCGGTGGACGGCGTCGACGGCTATGTGTTCGCCGGCTGCGACGCCCTCGCCGCACTGCGGACCGTGCACGACGAGGTATTCGGCCGACAGGGCCATTTCGGCCCTGAAGGAGGCCAGGCATGAGCGCGATCCCCGACTTCCGTTCCGTCGAGCTGGGCCGCCCGGCGTCGACCGCCGGTTCACACGTGCCAGGGCCTGACGACGGGGCGAAGGCCTTCAAGGAGGCGACCGGCCGCAGTGTGGTCGAGGCGACCTGGGAGACCCCGGAGGGCATCGCCGTCCCGCCGCTGTTCACCCCGGCCGACCTCGAGGGGCTCGACTTCCTCGACACCTACCCGGGGATCGCGCCCTACCTGCGCGGGCCGTACCCGACGATGTACACGACCCAGCCGTGGACCGTCCGGCAGTACGCGGGCTTCTCCACCGCCACGGAGTCCAACGCGTTCTACCGGCGCAACCTCGCGGCCGGTCAGAAGGGCCTCTCGGTCGCCTTCGACCTTCCTACCCACCGCGGCTACGACTCCGACCACCCGCGGGTGCCGGGCGACGTCGGCATGGCCGGTGTCGCCATCGACTCGATCCTGGACATGCGGCAGCTGTTCGACGGCATCCCGCTGGACAAGATGAGCGTCTCGATGACCATGAACGGCGCCGTGCTGCCGGTGCTGGCGCTCTACATCGTCGCGGCCGAGGAGCAGGGGGTGAGCCCCGATCAGCTGGCCGGGACCATCCAGAACGACATCCTCAAAGATTTCATGGTGCGGAACACCTACATCTATCCGCCCAAGCCCTCGATGCAGATCATCAGCGACATCTTCGCGTACACCTCGCAGCAGATGCCCCGCTTCAACTCGATCTCGATCTCCGGATACCACATCCAGGAGGCGGGGGCGACGGCCGACCTGGAGCTGGCCTACACGCTCGCCGACGGCGTGGAGTACCTGAAGGCCGGCCGGGACGCGGGCATGGACGTCGACTCGTTCGCGCCGCGGCTGTCGTTCTTCTGGGGCATCGGCATGAACTTCTTCATGGAGGTCGCGAAGCTGCGCGCCGGGCGGCTGCTGTGGGCCAAGCTGGTCAAGGAGGCCGGCGCGCAGAAGGACAAGTCGATGTCGCTGCGCACCCACTCGCAGACCTCGGGCTGGTCGCTGACCGCGCAGGACGTCTACAACA
>JAOPWM010000057.1 GCA_025965695.1 Blastococcus sp. | reverse complement strand
ACGATCCGCGGGTGGCCGACTTCCGCGACCTCAAGGCCGGCGACCGCCCGGAGGGGACGCCCCGCTGGGGCGGCCCGGTGATCGTCGAGGGCGTGCCGGCCGTCGAGCGACTGCTGGCCTCGCCCTACCGGGTCCGAGCGGTGTTCGGCGTCCCGGGTCGGGTGGCGGCCCTCGACCTGCCGGATGACGTCGTGGCGTACGAGGCCGACAAGTGGCTGGTGTCGGAGGTGATCGGCTTCCGGCTCACCCGCGGCGTCCTCGCGTCCGCCGACCGTCGTCCGCCCGCAGACCTGGACGCGCTGCTGGCCGGCCCCGATCCCGCGGCCCCGCGCCGGCTGGCCGTGCTCGAGGCGCTCAACGACGCGGAGAACCTGGGCTCGATCGCGCGCTCGGCGCTCGCGCTGGGCATCGACGGGCTGCTCCTCGATCCGCGCTGCGCCGACCCGTTCTACCGCCGCTCCGTGCGGGTCTCGATGGGGCACATCCTGGCCCTGCCGTTCGCCGTTCTGCCGGAGTGGCCCGCAGAGCTGGGCCGGCTGCACGACGTCGGCTACACGACCGTCGCGCTGACCCCGGCTGCCGACGCCGTCGACCTCACGTCGATCGACCCGGTGGCGCACCCGCGGACGGCGGTGCTGCTCGGTGCGGAGGGGCCGGGACTCACGCCAGAGGCACAGGCCGCGGCCCGGGTGCGGGCACGGATCCCGATGCGTCCGGGCGTGGACTCACTCGGCGTCGCGGCGGCTGCCGCGATCGCCTTCGCCACCCTCCGCTGAGACGGCCCCCTGCAGGGACCCGCCGCGGCCCCGTCCCGGGTCCCGCCCAGAGCTTGCGAAGGGTCGGGAGGGCGGGGTCCTTCCACGGTGGGCGGGCAAGGGGGGTCTTCTTTCAGCCGCGGAGGGAGAAGCGGGCCAGCAGTGCCCGTGCCTCCTCGGCGTGGGCCGGGTCGCACATCACGTCGTAGCGGCTGGCCACGATCTTGCTGGTACTGGTGAAGTCGCGGCGCCCCCGCGTGGCGGCGTAGCCCGTCCAGCCGAAGACGGCGCCGAATACCAGGCCGATCGCCAGGCCGGTGAGCACCGAGCCGACCCATGCCCCGCCGTTGGTGGAGAAGATGCCGAGCAGCAGCCCCACGAACAGGCCCCACCAGGCGCCGCCCGCGGCCCCGGCCGCGATCGCCCGCCCGGTCGTGAGCCGGCCGGTCACCGTCTCGATCATGCGCAGGTCGGTGCCGATGATGGTGACGTTCTCGACGGCGAACTTCTCGTCGGAGAGATAGTCGACCGCGGCCTGCGCCTGCTCGTATCCGTCGTAGGAACCCACCTGGACGCCGCCGAGCGGCATAGACACCGACGCTGACATGACGTACTCCCGTCATCGAGGTGCGCCCATCGTCCTCCTCACGCACCGGGACGACACGGTCCGATGCGTCACACCAGGCTGTCGGCCCAGGCTCGGTGCAGCCCGGCGAACCGGCCGGTGCCACCCACCAGGTCCTCCGGTGAACCATCCTCGACGATCCGGCCGTCCTCCATCACCAGCACCCGGTCGGCGATCTCCACCGTCGAGAGCCGGTGAGCGATGATCAGCGCCGTCCGGTCGGCGAGCAGGGTCCGCAGCGCCCGCTGGACGAGGCGCTCACTGGGGACGTCGAGGGAGCTGGTGGCCTCGTCGAGGATGAGCACCGCCGGATCGGCGAGGAAGGCCCGCGCAAAGCTGACCAGCTGCCGCTGGCCGGCCGACAGTCGGCCGCCCCGGCGGTGGACATCGGTGTCGTACCCCTGGGGGAGCGCCGCGATGAACTCGTGCGCCCCGATGGCGCGGGCCGCCGCCTCGATCTGCGGCCGCTCGGCGCCCGGCCGGCCGAAGGCGATGTTGTCGGCGATCGTCCCGGAGAACAGGAAGCTCTCCTGGGTCACCATCACCACCGCGCGGCGCAGGTCGTCGTCGGCCAGCCGGTCCAGCGGCACGCCGTCCAGCCGGACGGTGCCTTCGGCGGGGTCGTAGAAGCGGGCGGCGAGCCGGGCCAGCGTCGACTTGCCGGCGCCGGTCGCCCCGACCAGCGCCACGGTCTGACCGGCCGGGACGGCGAGGTCGAGCTGCGGGAGCACGGTCCGGTCGGTGTAGCCGAACCGGACATCGTCGAACACCAGCTCGCCGCGGGCGTCCGGCAGTGGGAGCGGATCGGCCGGCTCCGCGACCGTCGGCCGCTCCTCGAGGACGCCGGACAGCTTCTCCAGCGCGGCCGAGGCCGACTGGTAGGAGTTGTAGAACATCGCGACGTCCTGCAGCGGGTCGAAGAACCGGCGCAGGTACAGCAGGAACGACACCAGGGTGCCGACGGCGAGGGCGCCGTCCATGACCCGGAGCGCGCCGTAGCCGAGGACGGCGACGGTGACCAGGTTGCCGATCAGCGTCACGGCCGGCACGAACACCGCGATCAGCCAGAAGGCGCGGTCGTGCGCCCGCCGGTTCTCCTCGTTGAGCGCCTCGTACAGCTCGTCGTTGCGCCGCTCCCGGCCGAAGGCCTGCACCGCGCGGATCCCGCCGAAGGTCTCGGTGAACTGCACGATCAGCGTGGCGATGGTCTCGCGGGTGCGCCGGTAGGCCGCCGTCGAGTTCCGCTGGAACCAGCGGGCGACCCAGAACAGCGCCGGGAAGCCGAGCAGCGCCACCAGGCCGAGCGGCGGGTCGAGGACGACGAGCACGACGCCGATGGTGAGGACGCTGAACAGCGCCGTCACCAGGCTGTCCAGGCCCTCGTCCAGCAGCTCGGCGAGTGCCTCGACGTCGCTGGTGAGTCGGCTGATGGTCTTTCCCGACGTGTACCGCTCGTGGAAGGACAGCGGCAGCCGCTGGACGTGGGTGAACACCCGCCTGCGCACGGTCAGCAGCACCGCCTGCCCGACCCGGCCCGACCAGGTGAGGAAGACGAACCTCAGGACGGTGTCGAGGACCGCGGCGACGACCAGCGCCCCGGTGATCCAGACCAGCGGCCAGACGTCGCCGTCGATCAGGGCGGGAACGGCGACGTCGATGCCCACGCCGATCAGGAACGGGCCGGCCAGCCAGGCCAGGTTCTGCACGGTGATCGTGAACAGCAGCCCCCACAACGAGCGCCGGTGCGGTGCCAGCAGCTCGCCGAGCAGTCGGCGGGAGCGGGCCCGCAGGAAGATCCCGGTCCCGGTCGAGAGCTCGTCGGCGTCCTCGGTCGCCACCCCGCGCCAGTTCTCCCGACCGTCGGTGCCGTGGCCGGGCGACGGCGTCTGCGCGGTCACGGCACGGCCTCCGCCAGCTCGCTGTCCTGCGCCAGCAGGTCACGGTAGGCGGGCACCTCGGCCAGCAGTTCGCTGTGCGTGCCGAGGGCGGCGATCCGGCCCCCGGCCAGCAGCGCCACACGGTCGGCCAGCAGGACCGTCGACGGCCGGTGCGCGACCACCAGCGCGGTCGTCTCGGCAAGCACGTCGCGCAGGGCCCGTTCGACCAGCGCCTCGGTGTGCACGTCGAGGGCGGACAGCGGGTCGTCCAGAACCAGCACGGACGGCCGGCCGAGCACCGCGCGGGCGAGGGCGAGCCGCTGCCGCTGCCCGCCGGAGAGCGACAGGCCCTGCTCGCCGATGCGGGTGGCCAGACCCCACGGGAGCTGGTGCACGAACCCGGCCTGGGCGACCTGCAGCGCCTCCTCGACGTCGTCGTCGGTGGCGTCGGGACGGCCGAGGGTGAGGTTCTCGCGCACGCTCATCGAGAACAGCGTCGCGTCCTCGAAGGCAGTGGCCACGACGCTGCGCAGCTGGGTCAGTGGCAGGTCCCGGACGTCGACCCCGTCGACGGTGACCCGGCCGGCGGTGACGTCGTAGAGCCGGCCGACGAGCGTGGTGAGCGTGGTCTTGCCCGACCCCGTCGCCCCGACCAGGGCGACGGTCTCACCGGGGGCGATGTCCAGGTCGACGCCGTCGAGCACGGGGGAGGCCGACCCGACGTACGTGAACCCCACACCGTCGAAACGAAGCCGGGCGGGGGAGCCGAGCTCGGCGGGCACCACGCCGGGCCGGTCGGCGACGGTGATCGGCGCGTCGAGGAGCTCACCGATCCGGTCGCAGGCGCTGGCCGTCTCCTGGGCGAAGGCGAACAGGAAGCCCAGCGACAAGATCGGCCACAGCAGCACGGTGAACAGCGCGACGAAGCCCACCAGGCCCCCGACGGTGAGCGCGCCGGTGTTCACGGCCACCGCGCCGCCGACCAGGACGACCGCGAGGGTCACCTGCGGATGGAACTCGAAGACGCACCACAGCAGCGCCAGGGTGCGCACCTTGTCCAGCTGTAGCCGGCGCAGCCTGGTGGCCTTCGCGTCGTAGCGGTCGAAGACGAGCCGGCTCCGGCCGAGCGACTTGACCACCCGGATGCCCTGCACCGCCTCCTCCACGTCGGTGGTGAGCTCGCCCTGCTCGTCCTGGACCAGGCGGGACTGGACGTTGTACCGCCGCTCCCAGCGCAGGGCCAGCGCCGCCAGCGGGACCGTGGTGAGCAGGACGGCGAGCCCCAGCGGCCAGTAGGTCACGAGCAGCAGCGTGAGGACGACGACGCAGGTGATCAGGTTGACGGCGAGGAAGACCGCGGCGAACCCGACGAAGCGGCGGACCGTCGAGACGTCCGTCGTCGCCCGCGACAGCAGCTGCCCCGAGGCCCATCGGTCGTGGAACGCCACCGGCAGCCGTTGCAGCCGCCGGTAGACGGTGTCGCGCAGGTCGCGCTCGATCCGCAGGCAGCTGCGGTTCATCGCCCAGCGGCGCAGGAAGAACAGCCCCGCCTCGGCGACGCCGAACACCAGCGCCAGGGCCAGCAGGGGGACCAGGCCGGCGCGGTCGCCGTCGGCGATCGGCCCGTCGACGACGGCCGCCGTCAGCAGCGGGACGGCGATCTGGGCGAGCGTGGCCAGCAGGGCCGCAGAGAACGTCAGGGCCATGAGCCCCCGGTAGGGGCGGGCGAACGGCCACAGCCGCAGCAGCGCGGAGAGCCGGCCCCGGTCGTCGTGTGCAGGGTGCGGGGCGGTGTTCATGGCGCAGCCGAGGTTATGCGGAGGTACTGACCGAGGCGAACCAGTTTCGCTCAGGCCCTTCTGCAGGGCCCCGCCGCGAGCCTGCGAGGGGTGGGGGGCAGACGGGTCCTTCTTCAGCGGTGCCGGCGGACCCCGAAGACGATGTCCTCCCAGGCCGGGATGCGGGCGCGTGGGTCGTCGGCCTCGGGTTCCTCACCGCTGCGACCCAGCACGATCGTGTCGTGCTCGGCGACCTCGTCG
>JAOPWM010000006.1 GCA_025965695.1 Blastococcus sp. | reverse complement strand
TCGTCGGCGACGGCGAGGCCGAGACGGGGCCGCTGTCCGGGTCCTGGAAGATCCCCGCCTACCTCGACGCCCGCCGCGACGGCGCCGTCCTTCCCGTCCTGCACCTCAACGGCTACAAGATCAGCAGTGCCTCCGTGTGGGGCCGGTCGTCGGACGCGGAAGTATGCGCCTACCTGGCCAGCCAGGGCTGGGCCCCGGTGGTGGTGTCCGGCGACGACCCGCGGCTGGTCTTCACGGACCTGGAGGCCGCACTGCGGCGCGCGCACGACCGGATCACCGAAATCCAACGCGCGGCCCGCGCCGGAGGCACCGACGCCCGCCCAGGCTGGCCGGCGATCGTGCTGCGCACGCCGAAGGGCTGGACCGGGCCGGCCGTCGTCGACGGTGTACAGGTGGAGGGCACGTTCCGGGCCCACCAGGTCCCCTTGTCCGGCGTTCAGACCGACGACGCGCACCTGGCCCTGCTCGAGGTCTGGCTGCGTTCCTACTCCCCCGAGCTCCAGTTCACCGCCACGGGTGCGCTGGCACCCGAGCTCGCCGCCCTCGCTCCTGAGGGCGACCTCCGGATGGGGTCGACGCCCTACGCCAATGGCGGCCGGCTGCGTCGTCCGCTGGACCTACCCGCGCTCGACGGCTACGCGCTCGACATCCCCTCGCCCGGGACGACGTCGCACGAGACGACGCATCCGCTGGGTGAGCTCCTGGCCGAGGTGTACCGGCGGACGACGACCGCGGACGGCGGAGGTGACTTCCGGCTGTTCTGTCCCGACGAGACGGCCAGCAACCGGCTGCAGTCGGTCTTCGAGGTGACCGACCGCTGCCTGCAGGCCGAGGTGCTGCCGACCGACGACGCGGTGTCACCGCACGGCCGGGTGATGGAGGTGCTGTCCGAGCACCTCTGCGAGGGCTGGCTGGAGGGCTACCTGCTGTCCGGGCGGCACGGGCTGTTCGCCACCTATGAGGCGTTCGCCATGGTCAGCGCGTCGATGGTGATCCAGCACGTCAAGTGGCTGCAACACGCCACCGAGCTGCCCTGGCGCGCGCCGGTGTCCTCCCTGACGATCCTGCTGACCAGTACTTGCTGGCGCAACGACCACAACGGCTTCAGCCACCAGGGTCCCGGGCTGATCGACACGGTGATTCCACTGTCACCGGCCGTCGTCCGCGTGTGGCTGCCGCCGGACGCCAATTGCCTTCTGTCGGTCGCCGACCACTGCCTGCGCAGTGTCGACCACGTCAATCTGGTGGTGGCCGACAAGCAGTCGCATCTGCAGTACCTGACGATGACCGAGGCCGCCGCGCACTGCGCCGCCGGAGCTTCGGTGTGGGAGTGGGCGGGGACGGAGTCCGACCAGCTCGACGAGCCGGACGTGGTCCTGGCTGCTGCCGGCGACGTGCCCACCATGGAGGTGCTCGCCGCTGCTGAACTGCTGCGGCAGTGGGTGCCCTGGTTGCGCGTCCGCATGGTCAACGTCGTCGACCTGATGGCGCTCCTACCGCCGGACGTGCACCCGCACGGGTTCACTTCCGAGCACTTCCGCCGGCTGTTCACCGATGACGCCGACGTCGTGTTCGCCTTCCACGGCTATCCGCGGGCGGTGCATCAGTTGCTGCACGGGCGTCCCGGTGCCGCGCGCTTCCACGTGCGCGGCTTCGAGGAACAGGGGACGACGACCACGCCGTTCGACATGGTCGTGCTGAACCGGATGAGCCGTTACCACCTGGCCCTCGACGCACTCCGGCACGCGCGCCGTGTTCCCCAGGGCGGCGAGGAGTTGGCCGCGCACTGCCGGCAGATGCTCGATCGGCACCACGGCTACATCCGAGAGCACTTCGAGGACATGCCCGAGGTGCGGAACTGGCGCTGGTCGGGGTGATTGGGCCGGTCATCCTCGCGATCAACCCGGGGTCACGGTCGCTGAAGGTGGCGGCCCACGACGCCTCGGGCGCGCGGCTGTTCGACCGTCACGTACCCCGTCCGACCGCCGACGTCGGCAGCGCGATCGCCGATGTCGTCGAGCGACTGGCGGCGGCCGGGTTGACGCCGTCGGCGGTGGCGCACCGGGTGGTGCACGGTGGGCCGGTCCACGTCCAGCCCGAGCGGGTCGACGACGAATTTGTGGCCGCGCTCCGCGCACTTGTGGACTTCGCCCCGCTGCACCTGCCGGGTGACCTGGACTCGATCGACGCCGCCCGGGCCCGCTGGCCCGACCTGCCGCACGTGGCGTGCTTCGACACCGCCTTCCACGCCACCCTGTCACCGGCCGCGCACCGACTGCCGCTACCCGATGCGGTCATGGCCCTGGGGATCCGCCGCTACGGCTTCCACGGCCTGTCGGTGCAGCACGTCGTGGACACCGTCCCAGGGCTCGGGCGCGCGGTGGTCGCCCACCTCGGCGGCGGCTGCAGCATCACCGCCGTGCGCGGGGGGCTCTCAGTGAGGACATCCATGAGCTTCTCCCCCACCGGCGGCCTGCCCTCGGCCAGTCGCAGCGGCGACCTCGACCCCGAGGTGCTGCTGTTCCTGGCCGACCGGGGGTGGTCCACCACGGACCTGCGCGGGCTGGTCGACCGTTCCTCGGGTCTGGCCGGGATGAGCGGTGGACTGACCGACGTCGCCGAGTTGACTCGCCGGGCCGCCGTCGGCGACCGGGACTGCAAGCTGGCCCTAGAGGTGTTCACGACTTCCGTCGCGATAGGAGTGGCCGGCTACACCGCCGTGCTCGGCGGGCTGGACACCCTGGTGTTCACCGGCGGGATCGGCGAGCACTCGGCCCCGGTCCGGGACGCGGTCACCAGCCGGCTCAGGCACCTCGGGGTGGTCACGGACGGCGTGGCTCCCGTGCCGGGGGACGTCAGTGCGCCGGGTGCCCCGGTGCGGACCGTGGTGGTCACCGCCGACGAGGAACGGGTGATGGACCGCCAGACCAGACGACTGCTCGCCGGCGCCCTGATAGATGGCGTGGTCGTGCATGGCTGAGCTCGACGAGACGGGAACGGTGGCGCCGATACGTGCCGCCCGTTGGACGAGCGACGGCAACACCGCGGACGGAGTTGCCCCACGAGCCGGTCGGCTGCGTCTGTTGATCGGCCTCGAGCTCGGGACAGCTACCGCCGCCGTGGTCGGAGGAGTCCTGCTCGCCGCCCGACCAGACGGTTCCCTGCTTCATGCACCTGTGGTCGCACTAGCAGGCAGTCCATTTCCCGACTGGCGCCTACCCGGCCTCCTGCTGGCGACCCTGGTCGGCGGCGGTTTCACCGCAGCCGGAACGTGGGAGTGGCGCCGCGGCCGGCACGCACGCGAGTTGTCCCTGGTAGCGGGGCTCGGACTCGTGTGCTTCGAGCTCGCCGAACTGGCATGGATGGGTTTCCAGCCTCTCGAAGCGGTCTTCGCACTGGTCGGCGTGACGGTGTGCGTCCTCGCCGCCGAGCCGGAGGAGTGAAGCAGCGGCACCGACCACCGAGGAGTCACCAAGCATTGCCGCGGGTGCACCGGCGACCACCGCTGATCGGGCGTGACCGCCTGCGGTCACCCCCGGGCGGCGGAATCCATCGTCACTGCGGCGACGAGTGGCAGCGGCCTGCCGGCACCGGTTCGCACCACGGTCACCGGGCAGGGCGCGTGGTGCACGCACTGGTCGCTCACTGAGCCGAGAAGCAGGCCGGTGAAGCCCCCGAGACCTCGCGCGCCCACGACCAGCAGGTCCACCCTCTTCGCCGCATCGATCAGCCCCTTGACCGGCGGCCGGTGCAGTACGTGAGTGCGCACCCGCACCGATGGTTCGAGCGCGGCACCCGCCACGTGGGCGTCCAGCTCGTCGCGGACCGCCTGCTCGTAATCCGTCATCGGCGGCACGAATCCGGGTTCCCACGCGGCCGGCCGCGGCGCGGTGGTCAGGCCCCACGCACGGACCACGTGCAGCTCCAGCCCCGCCCGGCCGGCCAGCCCCGCCGCCCAGGCCAGCGCCTCCTGGGCGCACTCCGATCCGTCGTGCCCGACGAGCACTCCTCCGTCGATGTTCACGGTCTCGCAGACCTCGATCATTCGCGTCTCCTCGTATTCGGTTCCAGAGTTCCCCGCTGCCCTGCCGACAGGAGCGCCCACAGGGACGAAATTGCTGCGGGTCGGAACGTCCGTCCTGACCGCAACTGCTGTGCGAAGGGGTCCCAGCGTGCTCCTTGAGTCAGGCGGCGGGTCGGCGCAGCCCGAGGAATGGCTGAAGCAGGCACCCTATCGGCGCAGATGGGGCGCTGGTCCAGCATCGCCGCCCTCATCCCCGCGGTCGCGGTGGTGGCTGAGCGGGCTTTCCGTCGACGCCGGCCTCCCCAAGGGGTCAGGCCGCGGTCCCCGTGGCGACCGGCGCCCAGGCGCCTCGTCGCCCGCCGGGCAGGCGGACGTCGTCATGGCGCGTCGGCGTTCGACTGACGAGGGCCTTGCGGTATAGCGCTTCATAGCCCGCGATCATCGTGTCGACGTCGAAGCGGCTCCGGACGTGCTACCGGCAGCCCGCCGGCGCCA
Source organism: Blastococcus sp. (assembly GCA_025965695.1). GTDB lineage: Bacteria > Actinomycetota > Actinomycetes > Mycobacteriales > Geodermatophilaceae > Blastococcus_B. The sequence goes on along the minus strand of JAOPWM010000006.1, from coordinate 34,107 downwards.
GCCGGCGGGCTGCCGCGATCGCCGCTGGCAACTCCACCGGGTCGTCACAGAGCACGCCTGTGACCCCGTCGACGACGACCTCGGGCACCGATCCCCGGCGCAGCGCCACCACCGGCGTGCCGCACGCCATGGCTTCGATCATGGCCATCCCGGACGGCTCGTCCCAGACGATGGGAAACACCGGCGCGGCGGCGCGGGACAGCAGGTCGCGCTTCTGGGTGGCGTCGGCGGTGCCGAAGATCGTGACATCGGGTCCGAGCACTTCCCGGCCACCACGATCGGCAGTCCTACGCGTCGGGCGGCGTCGATAGCCAGGTGCACGCCCTTGTCCGGGTGCAGCCGGCCGAGGAAGAGCAGCATTTCCTCCTTTGCCGCCCGATAGGGCAAGGACTCGACGTCGACCGCGTTGTAGACGGTACCCAGCCACGACAGGTCGGGGGCTGCGCGGCGTTGAGCACGCGAGATGGCCACCAGGTCGACGGTGTCCCCCAACTGCCGGTAGTCCCCCCGGCTCGCCGGCGACCGGCCGCAGTGATCGGCGGGCCGGTGTCGCCGCGGCGGTCGTCGCCGGCGAGTGCCTGGTCTTCAAGGCCGACGGGTTCCGCTGCCCGATGACCGGGCTGGCCGAGGCCGCCGGCGCCGGCAGCGGATCGGTCACCGACATCTACCTGCCCACCTGGTTCGCCCGAAACCTGCCGGCGGTCCACCTGCCACTGCTGGTGCTCATCGGTTGGCTGCACGGGCGGACCCTGCGCCGGAGCGGCTCCCCGAGGACGACGTACGAGGTCAGTGGCCGCCGCTGAGGTTGCGGCGCAGGGCGCGGTAGGCCTCGTCCAGCCCCCACACCAGCAGCGGCATGGGGATGAGCAGGGCGAGGACCCAGCCCGGCAGGGCTGCGGTGCCGAAGACCGTCTGCAGCGGCGGCAGGTAGATCACCGCGCCCGCGAACAGCAGCTCGAAGGCGATGCCGGCCAGCAGCAGGGGGTTGCTCCAGAGGCCGATGGCGCGCAGCGAGCTGTGCTGGGTCCGGGCGGCGAACGCGGTGCCGATCTGGCAGGCCACGATCGCGGCGAAGGTGGCGGTAGTGGCCTGCAGGTAGGCGTCGTGCAGCGGGGTGCCGCTGCCGGTGGGAGCACCGGGGGTCCAGCCTGCGCGGGTCAGTACCAGGAAGAACAGGCCCATGGACAGCGCCGCCGAGAGGAGGCCCATCAGCCCCCAGGCGCGTAAGAGCATCGCCTTGTCGATGACGCTCTGGCTCTGCTTGCGGGGTGGCCGGGCCATCAGGCCCGGTTCGGCCGGCTCCCGGCCCAGGGCCAGGGCGGGCAGCGTCTCGGTGCCCAGGTCGATCGCGAGGATGGACAGCACGGTCAGGGGTAGCGGCACGAGCCCGCCGGACAGCGCGAACACCAGGAACGGCACGACCTCGGGCACGGCGTGGGCGAAGATGTAGAGCACGAACTTGCGGACGTTGTCATAGACCCGCCGGCCCTCCTCGACCCCGGCCACCACGGTGGCGAAGTTGTCGTCGGTGAGGACGACGGCCGCGGCCTCGCGCGCCACCTCGGTACCGCCACGGCCCATGGCCACCCCGACGTCGGCGTGGTGCAGCGCCGGTGCGTCGTTGACGCCGTCCCCGGTCATGGCCACGACGTTGCCGCTGGCGCGCAGCGCGTCCGCGATGCGCAGCTTCGCCTCCGGGGCCGCCCGGGAGAACACGAACTCCTCGTCCCCGGCAAGCAGCTCGTCGAGCTGGCCGTCGGTGAGCCCGTCGAGGGTGGCACCGTCGATGACCCGGTCGGCGTGGATCCCGACCCGGCGGGCGATCTCGGTGGCCGTCCGGCCGTTGTCCCCGGTCACGACGTGGATGCGGATCCCCGACGCGTGGCAGGCTGCGACGGCTGCGGCGACCTCGGGACGGGGCGGGTCGAGCAGGCCGACCAGTCCGAGCAGCGTCAGCCCGGCGCCCTCCGCGGAGTCCCGGTCGGGGGCGACCGGGTCGGTCCAGCTCCGTCGGGCCACGGCCAGCACCCGCAGGCCCTGGCTGGTCATCTCCTCCACCGCGCCGGCGAGGGCGTCGGCCTGCGCCGCGTGAGTGACGCAGAGCGGCAGCAGTGCCTCCGGTGCGCCTTTGACGTGCACCTGCAGGTCCGCGCCCTCGTGGTCGAGGGTGGCCATCAGCCGGCGGCGCGGGTCGAACGAGAACAGCGCCACCCGTTCCGCGTTCCGCACCGCTGGGTCCAGCCGGATGCCGGCGGCGATGGCCATGTCCAGCAGCGCCAGCTCCGTCGGGTCGCCCGTGCGGGCACCGGCGTCCGCAGTGTTGCAGCGGCTGACCGCGTCGGCCAGCTCCGGGGACGGGGCGGCCAGCAGCGCACCGCGGACGTCGCGCACCTCCTGCACGTGCATCGCGTTGGCCGTCAGCGTCCCCGTCTTGTCGGTGCAGATGACGGTGATCGACCCAAGCGTCTCCACCGCCGAGAGCCGCTTCACCAGCGCGCCACGCTTGGCCATGGACCGCACCCCGCCGGCCAGGGCGAGGGTGATGGTGGGCAACAGGCCCTCCGGCACGTTGGCCACGAGCAGGCCGACGGCGAAGACGAACGCCTCCGGCCAGCTCAGCCCGGCGTAGACGCCGAGTGGCAGGAAGGCGATGCCCACCCCGACGGCGACGGCCGCGATGAGGTAGGCCACCCGGCGCACCTGGCGTTCCAGCGGGCTGTTGCCCTGCGGCCGCGGCCCCGTCAGCGCGGCGATGCGGCCGATCTCGGTGCGCGCACCGGTGCTGTGGACGACGGCCTCGGCGGCACCACCGACGCACCCGGTACCGCTGAAGACCAGCACCGGGGAGTCCAGCGGGTGACCGGCATCGTCGACGGCGTCGGCCACCCGCTCCACCGGCGCGGACTCCCCGCTCAGCGCGGACGCGTCGATCTCCAGCCCGCCCGACAGCAACCGTGCGTCGGCCGGCACCCGGTCACCTTCGGCCAGCACCAGGACGTCGCCAGGGACCACCTCGGTGGCCGGCACCGACCGCACGACACCGTCCCGGCGGACCTGCGCCTGCGGTGGCAGGAACCGGCCCAGCGCCTCGACCGCACGGCCGGCCTGGCGCTCTTGGACGAAGGAGAACACCGCGTTGAGGACGACGACGGCCAGGATCGCCCAGGCCACCTCCGGCGTTCCGGCGACCACGGCGAGCACCGCGGCCAGCAGCAGCAGGACCGCGAGCGGATGGGTGAACTGGCGGACCAGTGCGCGTGGCCACGTGCGGTGGTGGCCGACGGTGAGCGCGTTGGGCCCGTACCGCTCGAGTCGCCGCGCCGCCTCCCGACCGGAGAGCCCGGAGGGCTGGGAGTCGAGGTCCCGCAACAACCGGGCGACCGGTTCGCGCGAATCGAGGAGCGGCGCTGCGACAGTGGGGTCCGCCGGCGGCGGCAGGGTCGGTGCGGACACAGTTGTTCCTTTTCCGCGGGGTTCGTATCGAGCGGTGCCGGGTGAATCGCACCTGGGCGGAGAGTCCTCCGAGGGCGGAGCTCAGTTGTGCTGTGGCGCCGCTGGCCGGCCGCCGTTCGGGGCGTCGATGCGCGCACCGGCCTGGATCGCGGGAGCGGGCGGCAACGCGCCGGCAGCAGCCGTCTCCTTGGCCAGGAAGGCACCGATCTCACCGATCGTGCTCATCAACGGCGCCGGGAAGACGACGGTCGTGTTCCGGTCGACCCCGATCTCCACCAGGCTCTGCAGGTTGCGCAGCTGGAGGGCCAGCGGGTGGGCCGCCATGATGTCTGAGGCCTCGCCGAGTGCTGCTGCCGCCAGCGACTCGCCCTCGGCGTTGATGATCTTGGCCCGCTTCTCCCGCTCGGCCTCTGCCTGGCGGGCCATGGCGCGCTTCATGCTGTCGGGGCGCTGGATGTCCTTGAGTTCCACCAGGGTGACCTCCACGCCCCACGCCTCGGTGGCGACGTCGAGGTTCGCGCGGATGTCCAGGTTGATCCGGTCGGTTTCGGACAACGTCTCGTCCAGCGTGTGCTGCCCGACCTGCTTGCGCAGTGTGGTCTGGGCGATCTGGTCGATCGCGGCGCGGACGTTCTCGATGGCGACGACGGACTTAGTGGCGTCGAGCACCCGGAAGTAGGCGACCGCGGACACGTCGACGCTCACGTTGTCCCGGGTGATGATCCCCTGGGACTGGATCGGCATCGTCACTATCCGCAGCGAGACGCGGTGCAGCACGTCGACCAACGGGATGATGAACCGCAGCCCCGGCTCGCGGACGGCCAGTACCCGGCCGAAGCGGAAGAGCACGCCCTGCTCGTACTGCTTGATGATCCGCAGCGAGAGGGCCATCGCGATCAGGACGACAGCGACGACGATGGCGACGGTGAGCAACGTGGTCATGAGTGCCTCACAACGAAGTTCTTGAGGCGTCCGGACGGGGCCTTGCCCGAGTGTGCGCGGCTCCGGAGCTCCGGGATCAGGGCGGAAGGTCCTGGCATCCTCGGCTCTTGGCACTGTTCTCCGCCATCACGGGCCACGTCAGCCGGACCCGGGCGCGTCTTGTCCGTCTCCGTTCACCCACATATGCGCCGGTGAGAGCCGCGCATCTGGTGCCGGCGATCTGACTGCCGGGCCCAGGGGTGCGCGCCAGCCGGGAACGGGCCCGCTGGCGGTTGCATCTGGTGCGCCACCGCACCGCGTTGAAGAACCGGATCCACTCCACGCTGCTGGCCTTCGGTCACCCGTGCCCGGTCAGCGATCTGTTCGGGGTGGCCGGCCGCCGGTTGCTCGACGGGCTGGGGTTGCCCGAGCCGTGGGCCGGTGACGTGGTCGCCGCGCTGCGGCTGATCGACATCCTCGGCGCCGAGATCGACGACTGCGAGGCCGCGTTGCGCGCGAGGGCGCCACCCATGCCTACGTGCCGACGTTGATGACCGCACCCGGGATCGGGTGGGTGCTCGGCTACACCATCGCCGCCGAGCTCGGCGACATCACCCGGTTCCGACGCCGAAGAAGCTGATCGGCTACACCGGACTGTGCCCCGCGGTCGATCAGTCCGGCGGCCACGACTGGCGCGGCTCGCTGGCCAAGAACGGCCCGAAGTACCTGCGCTGGGCACTGATCGAGGCGACCACCCACGCCGCCCGGCACCCGGTCTACGCCGCCCTCTACCAGCGCACCAAGACCCGGCTGGGCCGCCAGCGCGGCCCCTCGGTCGCCCGCGTGGACATCGCCCGCAGGCTCACCGAGGCGATCTGGTACATGCTCACCACCAACAAGCCCTTCGCTCCGGCAGGCGCCACACATGCCGCTCTGGCCGCGTAGACGGCCCGTCCCTCCAGATGCGCCACCGAAGCGAAGCCCCTCCGGCCCGACCTGGTCCTCCCCCCAGGAGGCGATAGAGAGATGAGCCCGGCTCCCGAAACGCCCGGCCGCTCCCCACCCCGGCCGCGGCCGCGCCCGCGGTGACCACTCTCTTCGGCAGGCCAGCCAGCCTGCCGCCGGCTCGTCGCGCGTCCAGATCGTTCGTCCTTGCCGCTACGCGGCTGCGGGCGCTCCATCTGGACCCGCTCCTCACCGACGGCGATCAGCCCTTGGCGCCGAAGAGCAGGAACTTGACTCACGAACCGATTGACAGCGGCCCCCATCTTCATAGAGAGCGGCCCACTAATCCGAAAATGGAAGGTGACCGGTCATGCGAGCGTGGCGAGACGGCGGCATGCTGGGGCATTGCTGCGCAATGCGACCAGCATTTTCCCTGGAGGCTGGCGACCTGGCCGAGCCAGACCCGGCGCTCCGACAGAATCTTGGGGACAGGGTTCGCGCGTCGGGCTTCCGCCAGTCAGTGAACTCCACCGAGGGCCTCGGCGAGCTCGTCAGGCATCGATGTCATGGGCTGATGGGATGACTGCAGCCGGTGACGGTGGTCGGCCGCCGCGGCCATCTGCTCCTGGGCGACGGGGGGAAGGGCCTGGTCCTGTTCGCAGATGATGTAGGTCGTCGGGTGGCCGCGGTCAGGTGCGGTGCTGGAGTCGGTAGCGCTGGCGATCGACTGTGGCAGGAAGCGACGCAGGTTGGCATAGGCGCGCTCCTGGTCGACGTCGCCGCACAGCGCCTGCCGGAGCTGCTCCAGGTCGTCGGTGGTCCTGAGCGTTCCGTCCTCGTGCGGCGACATCCACGTCGGCGGCGGTCCCGACGAGAGAAGCTCCATCGCCGACTGCCCCCGCTGCGGCCAGAACGCGGCGAGGTAGACGCTGTGGGCGACTGCGGGGTGATCGGCGAGTTCGGTGATGACCATCCCGCCATAGGAGTGGCCGACGAGGACGACGGGTTCACCGACGCGCTCCACGGCCTGCCTCACGGCGTCCGCGTCGGCGGCCAGGTCGCCGAGTGCGGCCGGGTCGGTCCCAGCGCTCGGTAGCTGTTCGATGACCTCGACGCGATGCCCAGCCTTCCTCAGCCGGTCGGCGACCTCGCTCCAGTACCAGCCGCCGACGAATCCACCTGGGACGAGGACGAAGTTCGTCATCGCGCCGCATGATGCCCGTCACTTCTAGGAAGCAATCAGCCAATCGGCCCAGGTCTCGATCACGCCGCTCGGCACCCGCAGAGGCAGCTGATGTCGGACTGGGTTGATCTGTCCTGGCTCGTGTCCCATAGGCCACCTTCAAGGACACTGCGACGCCTCTCAACCCTGGGCTCAGGCCAACGAACTGCAGCACCCGAGCCGCTGACCACGGTGTCGTCGGTCGCGCAGTTGGTGGTCCGGCCGGTCATCACGGCCGCCGGCGCGACCTGACCTTTCGCCTGCGCCCACCAGAGTGAGATGCAGCTCCCGCCGCCGCCATGAGCGCGGAGGTGAGGCAATCGAAAGGCACGGCCTCCGCTCGACTCGGCGCCTGACCAGGGCAAACACGGCGCAAGGGATCCACCCTTCCAAGCTGGCCATGCCGGTTCGATCCCGGTCACCCGCTCTCCGAACCCTGGCGGGCCTGCTCCCCCGCAGGCTGCTCACCGCCCCGAACGTCACCACCGACAGCTTCCGGGGTGCGTGACGAGCCGCTGACATTGAGTGACGACACGCGAACGGGCCGGGTCACTGTCCATCGCCGCCTGTACCCGCGGCGCGGTGAACGGAGTCGTTCCAGCGACACATCCGTCTGGGGAAAGCCGGCGTCATGTCCGTTCAGAGTCTGTTCTCACGCGCATTCCTGCTCGCGACCCTGGAGCGGGCGATCCGCTCGTTCGCAGCGTCGCTCGCTTCGTTGCTGACCGCTTCCGGCACGGGCCTCCTCGACACGAACTGGGGCGAGAAACTCTCCGTCTCGGTGATGGCCTCGCTGGTCACGGTCTTGTTCGCGATCGCGGGCGGCACGCTCGGCAGGGGCGACGGGCCGTCCTTCATCGGCGGGGAGAAGCTGAAGAGCGACGTCACCCCGGCACCGGTCATCCCGGTCCCGCGGGCAGCCGCGGACGATGGAACGCCGGCCGCAGCTGCACCCTCGGCGGCAGCGCCCCAGCCCGCCCACCAGCCGGTTGCCCTAACGCCTCGAGGCTGACCTCGGTCAGTCCTGCTGCATCACCGAGAAGACGTTCCCTGCGGGGTCGGTGAACCACGCGATCAGCGGTCCGCCGGCGCGCATGATGCCCTTCTCGTCGGTGGGCGGGTTCTCGTAGTGCTGGAACCGGACGCCGCGGCCGCTGAGCTCGTCGACGACCTGCTCGATGTCCGCGACCGGGAAGTTGAGCACGGTGAACGTCGCCGGGACGTGATCGGTCTTTGCGTAGACGAGCACCTCGGTTCCGCCGCCCAGGCGCAGGCGCATGAGTCCGCCCATCTCCGGGACTGCCGCCACCTGTAGGCCCAGCGTCTCCTCATAGAAGCTGCGGGCGCGGTCCGCGTCGTCCACGGAGAAGCCACTGAAGGCCGGGCTGTCGGTGAGCACGAGTTCCCCTCTCGGTCGGTTCTGCACTGATGACCGCACCGAGCCACCGAACTCATCGGCGGGCCGCGCTCAGTCGAGGACGGCCGGCAGGCCCAGCAGCCGGAACAGGCCGGTGTCGAGGTCCAGGAAGCTCGAGATGTGGGCGATCCGGCCGTTCTCGACCTCGAGAACGTGCAGGGCCCACGGCTCGCGGCCACCCCCCTCGCGCAGCCGGTACTGCGCGAACGCGGGAGAACCGTTGGCCTCGAGCGGCACCAGCACCGAGCCCCGGCAGCCCTTCCCCGGGCCGAGCATCCAGGCACCGATGTCTCCCGCCCCGCGCAGCCACATCTCGTAGGGCGGCATGTGCTGGGTGGCGTCGTCGTGCAGGAGCCGGACGATCGCGTCGATGTCGTAGCGCTCGAAGGCGTCGACATACCGGGCGAGCAGCTCCCTTTCGTCGGCGTCCAGTTCCCGGGGTGCAGGCGCGCCCCCGACGGAGGCCAGCGTGGCGCGCGCCCGCTGCAGCGCGCTGTTGACCGACGCGACCGTGCTGTCGAGCAGCTGGGCGACCTCGTCGGCCTTCCAACGCAGCACCTCACGGAGGATGAGGACGGCGCGCTGGCGCGGCGGCAGGTGCTGCAGCGCGGCGATGAAGGCCAGTCGGATCGATTCCTTGGCGACGGCCCGCTCGGCGGGATCGGCGTCCTCGGGGATCACCTGCCGGTCGAGCACCGGCTCGACCCACGCCGTCCCGGGCCGTCGTGCGGCCAGAGAGTGCTCGACCGGCTGCCACGACGATCCGGACAGGTCCATCGGCAGGGCGCGGCGCTGGCGGCCCGACAGCTGGTCGAGGCACACGTTGGTGGCGATCCGGTACAGCCACGAACGCAGCGCCGACCGGCCCTCGAATGCGGAGAGCCCGCGCCAGGCCCGCACGAGGGTCTCCTGCACCGCATCTTCGGCGTCGAAGGCCGACCCGAGCATCCGGTAGCAGTACCCGGTCAGCTCACGGCGGTGCTCGAGCAGCCGTGGATCGAGTTGATCCGCCCGGCCGATGGCGACGCTGGTCACCTGGACCACTCCTCCGGTCGATGTGCCGGTCAGCACACCACAGGATGGCGACAGTTCGGGAGCCCCGGGTCGCCCGGTCGGGGCCGGAAGGGTGAAGGAACTGGACACCACGGTGGGGCGGTGCGGGAACATCAGCGACCGAGATGACCAGCAGCCGACAGTCGGGCGGGCCCGACCCCGAACGACCAGCCGGCGGGATGGGTCCGGACGTCGCCCGGCGCCAGGCTCGACGGCATGACCGCAGAGACCCTCGTACTCCCCGTCGTGGCCCCGTCCACCCCGCTGCCCCGCTCGCGCGGCCGGTTCCGCCGGCTCGACGTCGACACCGGCTACGTCCTCGTCAGCTTCCCCGTCGCGCTCGCCGCATTCATCGTGGTCGTCGTCGGTCTCAGCCTGGGCGCCGGGTTGCTCGTCGTATGGGTGGGCGTAGCCGTACTGGCGGCCACCCTCCTCGCCGCACGCGGACTTCGCAGGGTCGAGCGGGCCTGGCTGCCTAGCGTCCTGCGCCGCCCGCTGCCCTCACCGGCCTACTTGCCGGCGGAGGGCCGACCCGTCCGGCGGCTGACCACTCCGCTGCGCGATCCGCAGGCATGGCTGGACGCGCTGCACGCGATCGTCCGGTTCCCCGTCGCGATCTTCTCGTTCGTCGTCACGGTGACCTTCTGGTCGGTCGCCCTGGGCGGCATCACCTACGGGGCCCGGGACTGGGCGCTGCCCGACGCCTCCCGGAGCACCGACAACCAGGACCTGCTCGAGCTCGTCGGCCTCGAGAGCACCGCGGGCCGGCGGATCGCCCTCTACACCGTCATCGGCGTCGTCTTCGCCGTCCTCGTGCCGTTCGTCGTCCGCGGGGTCGCCCTGCTGCAGGCCTCCGTCGGCCGGCTGCTGCTGAGCTCCCGCGCGGCCACCCAGGCCGAGCTCGGCCGGCTCACCGAGGGCCGGAACGCCGCCGTCGCCGCCGAGGCGGTGGCGCTGCGCCGGCTGGAGCGCGACATCCACGACGGACCCAGCAGCAGCTGGTCCGGCTGAACATCGACCTCGCCCGGGTCCAGCGGCAGATGGAGCGCGACCCCGGGGCCGCCCGCACGGCACTCGGTGAGGCGGCCGGGCTGGCTCGGGAGACCCTCGAGGACCTGCGCGCCCTGTCCCGCGGCATCGCCCCACCGGTGCTCGCCGACCGCGGGCTGGCCGCCGCCCTCGCCGCGATCACCGCCCGCTCACCGGTCCCGGTTGACCTGGCCGTCGACCTACCGACCGAGCGGCTGGCGCCGGTCACCGAGAACTCCGCCTACTTCGTCGTCAGCGAGGCGCTGGCCAACGTGGCAAAGCACAGCGACGCGACCACCTGCCGGGTCGAGGTCCGGTGCACCGGCGAACGGCTGCGGGTCGCGGTGGAGGACGACGGCAGCGGCGGTGCGGTGCTCGCTCCGGGACACGGCCTGTCCGCGCTCACCCACCGGCTGCTCGCGGTGGACGGCGAACTGACCGTCGACAGTCCCCGCGGCGGCCCCACGCGGCTCACCGCGGAGCTGCCGTGCGGGTGATCCTGGCCGAGGACTCGGTCCTCCTCCGGGAGGGCCTGGTCAGGCTGCTCGAGGAGGCCGGCACCGAGGTGGTCGCCGCGGTCGCGGACGGCCCCTCGCTGGTCCGGGCGGTACGCGAGCACCGCCCGGACGTCGCCGTCGTCGATGTCCGGATGCCCCCGACGCACACCGACGAAGGGCTGCGGGCGGCGGTCGACGCGCGGCAGGCCGTCCCCGGGACGGCGGTGCTGGTGCTCTCGCAGTACGTCGAGGTCGCCTACGCCGACGAGTTGCTGGCGGACGGCGCGGGCGGCGTCGGCCACCTGCTCAAGGACCGGGTGGCCGACGTCGACTCGTTCCTGACCGCACTGGAGGACGTCGTCAGCGGCGGGACGGTGCTCGACCCGCAGGTGGTCGCCCAGCTGTTCGCCCGGCGCCGCGCTGACGACCCGGTGCGCCGGCTGACCCCGCGGGAGCGGGAGGTGCTGGGCCTGATCGCGGAGGGGCACTCGAACACCGCGATCGCGCGGACGCTGGTGGTGACGCCCGGAGCCGTGGAGAAGCACACCCAGCACATCTTCGCGAAGCTCGGACTCGCCCAGGACGAGGACCAGCACCGCCGGGTGATGGCGACGCTGGCCCATCTGCGCGGCTGACCTGAACTCGGTGGCCGGCCGTCGGAGGTGCCCGGTAGACATTCCTCCGTGGCCGACGATCCCGCTCTCCAGCTGCGCCCCGCTACTCCCGAGGAGTGGCCCGAGTTCCTCCAGGCCATGGCGGGGGCGTTCGGCGAGACACCCTCCGGTCCCTACCTCGACACTCCCCCGCCGGTCGCCGAGCTCGACCGGTCACTGGGGTTGTGGGACGGCGACCGCCTCGTCGCCACCTCCGGCATCTACAGCCGGTCCCTCACGGTGCCGGGCGCCGTCGTCCCGTGCGCCGGGATCACCTGGGTGACGGTCGCGCCGACCCACCGCAGGCGAGGCGTGCTGACGTCGATCATGCGTCGCCAGCTGACCGAGATGCACGAGCAGGAACGCGAGCCGGTCGCCGCGCTCTGGGCGGCGGAGTACCCGATCTACGGCCGGTTCGGCTACGCACCGGCCACCTTTCGCGGGGGGCTCAGCGGCCGCACCGAGCGGCTGCGGCTGCGGCCCGACATCGACCTCGGATCCGGCCGGGTCGACGTCGTCCCGCTGGAGACCTACCGGCCCGCGGCGGCCGCGCTCTACGAGACCGTCCGCCGGTTCGTGCCGGGCAACCTCGCGCGTGACGAGCACTGGTGGGGGCGCCTGCTCCAGGACGTCCCGGAACACCGGAACGGGGCCACCGCGCGCCGGTTCCTGCTGCACACCGAGCCCGACGGCACGGTCACCGGGTACGCCGCCTACCGGGTGAAGGCGGGCTGGACCGACGGCGGCGAGCCGGACTCCACGCTGACCGTGGAGGAGGTGCGGGCCCTCAGCACCCCGGCGTACGCGTCGTTGTGGAAGGTGCTGCTGTCGGTCGACCTGGTCCGCGGGCTGCGGGCACCGCTGGCGTCGGCCGATGACCCGCTGCGGCAGCTCGTCACCGACGGCCGTGCCCTCAACAGCCGGCCGGTGGACGCCCTCTGGGTGCGGCTGGTCGACGTCGACCGCGCCCTTGCCGCCCGCCGCTACCCCGCGCCGATCGACCTGGTGATCGAGGTGCGGGACGAGTTCTGTCCCTGGAACGCCGGCCGCTGGCGGCTGTCCGGGCACCCCGCGGGCGGCTACTGCGGGCGTACCGACCGCGACCCCGATCTCGCCCTCGGCACAGAGGAGCTGTCGGCGGCCTACCTCGGGGGCACGTCGCTGGCCACCCTCCAGGCGGCCGGACGGGTGACCGAGGTCAGCCCCGGGGCGGTCACGCTCGCGTCGACGGCGTTCTCCTGGCCGGTCACCCCGTGGTGCCCGGAGGAGTTCTAGCGGGAATCACCGCGCGGGCGAACGCGTCGGCAGACCCCCGGCCGGGCGGTGCCGGTCACGCTCGTAGTCACTGATCAGGCCGATCCGGCGGGCGTGCCGCTCGTCACCGCTGAACGGCGTCCGCAGGAACTCCAGCACCAGCTCGGTGGCCTCCTCGTCGGAGTGCTGGCGCGCCCCGATGGCCACGACGTTCGCATCGTTGTGCTGCCGCGCGAGCTGCGCGGTCGAGGTGTTCCAGACGAGCGCGGCCCGGACGCCGGGCACCTTGTTGGCGGCGATCTGCTCACCGTTGCCCGATCCACCGATGACGACGCCGAGGGTGCCGGGCTCGGCCACGGTCCGCTCCCCCACCTCGAAGCAGAACGGCGGGTAGTCGTCCTGGGCGTCGTACTCGAACGCACCGCAGTCGACCGGCTCGTGGCCGGCGGCAGCCAGCGCCTGCTTCAGGTGCTGCTTGAACTCCAGGCCGGCGTGGTCGGTCCCGACGAAGACGCGCATGGCGGCAAGTCTGACAGGCTGCCGGGATGGCTGTCCTGGGAGTCGACGGCTGGCGCGGGGCCTGGGTCGGCGCCCTGATGAACGGCCGGACCGTCACCCTGCTGGCGCTGCCCGATGTCGCCGCCGTCCTCGCCGTGCCGGGCGTCGACGTCATCGGCATCGACATGCCCATCGGCCTGCCGGAGAACGCCGCCCGCAGGTGCGACGACGAGGCCCGGCTCCGGCTGCGCGGCCTGGGGGCGGGTAGCTCGGTGTTCCCCACGCCGGTACGAGCGGTGCTCGCCACGGACGACTACGCCGAGGCTCGAGCGCTGTCCAGGGCGTCGACGACTCCTCCGCGAGCGCCGTCCGCGCAGGCCTTCCAGCTGGTGAAGGCCATCCGCTCCCTCGACGAGGCGCTGGGCGACCCGCCACTGGACCACGTCCACGAGGTGCACCCCGAGCTCGCCTTCCGCACGCTCGATCCGCGGGTCCGCGACCCCAAGGTCACCGCTCGGGGCATGGCCCAGCGACTGGCCGCGCTCCGTCGCGTCATGGACGTCGATGACGCCCTGCTCTCGGCGCCACTGCGGGTACCGGCGATCGACGCGCTGGACGCCTGTGCCGCGGCGTGGTCGGCCCGACGGCTGGCCGACGGGGTGGCCGAGACCGTCGGGGACGGCGCGGTCGATCGGCTGGGCCGTCCGATGCGCATCTCCTGGTAGGTCAGGTGAAGCGGCGGACCACCGAGAGCGGCAGAACCCGCAGGAGTCCGGCGACCGGTCGCCACGGCCACTCGGGTACGTAGCCGCGCACCGGCTCGCGCTCGATGACCTCGACCAGCGCCTTCACGCCCTTGTCGAGTCCGACGGTCAGCGGACCCCGGCGGCCAACGTTGATGTCGGTCTCGATGAAGCCGGGCAGGATCGCCGACACCGTGATCTGCGAACCGAGGACGTCGGAGCGGATCCCTTCCGCGAGCGCGTTGAGGGCGGCCTTGCTGGCGCCGTAGGCCGTCCGGGTGCCGCGCATGCCCCGGATGGACGCGACGGAGGAGATCAGCACGAGATGCCCGGCGCCCTGGGCGCGGAAGAGCTCCATCGCCGCCTCGCACTGCGCGTGCGAGCCGAGCACGTTGGTGGCCAGCGTGGCGCGGTTGGCCCACGCTTTGCCGGTGCCGATCGAGGCGCCCTTGCCGATGCCGGCGTTGACGATCACCCGGTCCAGGCCGCCCAGCCGGTCGGCCAGCTCGGGGATCACGCGGGCCACCGCGTCGGGGTCGTCGACGTCCAGCGCCGCCGTCGTCACCCGGATGCCGGGGTGGGCAGCCAGCAACTCCTTCTGGAGCGACTCGAGGAGGTCGGTGCGACGGGCGGCCAGCGCCAGGTCGCGGCCCATGGCCGCGAAGCGGCGGGCCATGCCCGCGCCCAGACCGGTGCTGGCGCCGGAGATCAGGATGCGCTGACGTTCGGGGTGCGGCACCGCGACAGCATGCCGCCCCCGTCTCGGCCCCGCTGCAGGGACCCGCCGCGAGCCTGCGAGTGGCGGGGGGCAGCGGGGCCCTCTTTCAGCGGCGGCGGGTGAGCTCCAGCGCGTCCGCGGGCACCGAGTCCATGTCCGGCCCGGCCGTCCGGGTGCGCTTGAGCTCCCAGAAGTCGGGCAGGTTGGCGAGCAGGACGGCGCCGTCGAAGGCCTTGCCGGCGTCCTCACCGGTCGGCACCTTGCTGATCACCGGGCCGAAGAACGCGACGCCGTCGATGTGCATGACCGGGGTGCCGACGTCCTCGCCCACGGGGTCCATGCCCTCGTGGTGGCTCTTCTCGAGCGCGGCGTCGTACTCGGTCGAGGTGGCCGCCTCGGCCAGCTCGGCCGGCAGACCCACGCGCTCGAGCGCCGGGGCGATGATGTTCTCGATCTCGAGCTTCTCGTGGTGCCGGAGCGTGCCCATGGCCGTGTACAGGTCGCCGAGAACCTCGTCGCCGTGCTTCTCCGCGGCAGCGATCGCCACACGCACGGGACCGATGGCCTTGGCCATCATCTCCTGGTAGTCCGGCGTCAGGTCACGGCCCCGGTTGAGCACGGCCAGCGACATGACATGCCAGTGCAGGTCGAGGTCGCGCACCTTGGCGGCCTCGAGCACCCAGCG
The DNA here is from genome assembly GCA_025965695.1 of Blastococcus sp. GTDB lineage: Bacteria > Actinomycetota > Actinomycetes > Mycobacteriales > Geodermatophilaceae > Blastococcus_B. The sequence continues at coordinate 19,019 of JAOPWM010000006.1, read as the reverse complement.
GCTGGTGAGCCAGGCCCACGGGCACAGCGGGTCGAACCAGAAGTCCACGCGGGCCTTGGTGGGGGCGCTCTGCACTGCCTCGGTCATGAATCGATCCTCCGGAACTCGTCGGCCCGGCTGATCGCGCCGAGCCTGCTGCTTGTGCAAATCCGGATCGCTATCGGGTTGTTCCCGCCCACCGGCAGACCTCTGCTGTGGAGCACCGACGGGAGCGTCGTCCCCTCATGGAAAGCTTTCGGGCGTGTCCGTACCTAATCTCACCCGCACCGACGCCGCCGCGCGCGCCGATCTTCTCGCCGTCCAGGGCTATGACCTGCAGCTCGACGTCACCGACGGAGCCGGCCACCCTGGGGTGAGCACGTTCCGGTCGGTCACCACCGTCGAGTTCACCAGCCGCCGGACCGGCGCGGACACCTTCATCGACCTGGTCGCCGAGACGGTGCACTCGGCGACCCTCAACGGGGTCGAGCTCGACCTCAGCAGCTACACGGAGGAGGGCGGCCTGCCGCTGCCCGGCCTGGCCGAGAAGAACACGCTCGTGGTCACCGCCGACTGCCGGTACTCCAACAGCGGCGAGGGCCTGCACCGCTTCGAGGACCCGGAGGACGGACAGGTGTACCTCTACACCCAGTTCGAGCCGGCGGACGCGAAGCGGATGTTCGCCTGCTTCGACCAGCCCGACCTGAAGGCCGCCGTCACGGTGCACGTGGTCGCGCCGTTCGACTGGCAGGTCATCTCCAACAACGGCGGCCGCACGATCGAGGCCGGGCCCGGGGGCTCGCAGCTCGCCCACTTCGAACCGACCAAGCGGATCTCGACCTACCTCGTGGCGCTGATCGCCGGCCCCTACGCCAAGGTCACCGACTCCCACGAGGGCATCCCGCTCGCCCTCTACTGCCGGGCGTCCCTGGCGAAGTTCCTCGACCCCGACGAGCTGTTCCGCGTCACCAAGCAGGGCTTCGACTTCTTCCACCGGGTGTTCGACTACCCGTACCCGTTCGACAAGTACGACCAGCTCTTCGTCCCGGAGTTCAACGCCGGGGCCATGGAGAACGCCGGCGCGGTGACCTTCCTGGAGGACTACGTCTTCCGGTCGAAGGTCAGCCGGGCCCGCTACGAGCGGCGCGCCGAGACGGTTCTGCACGAGCTCGCGCACATGTGGTTCGGCGACCTCGTGACCATGCGGTGGTGGGACGACCTGTGGCTCAACGAGTCGTTCGCGACCTACATCAGCACGCTCTGCCAGTCCGAGGCCACCGAGTACACGACCGCCTGGACGACGTTCGCCAACACCGAGAAGGCCTGGGCCTACGCGCAGGACCAGCTGCCCTCCACACACCCCATCGCCGCGGACATCCCCGATGTGGCCGCGGTCGAGGTCAACTTCGACGGCATCACCTACGCCAAGGGCGCCTCGGTGCTCAAGCAGCTGGTGGCCTACGTCGGTCGGGAGGAGTTCCTGGCCGGCGTGCGGCAGTACTTCCGCACGCACGAGTACGGCAACACCACGCTCGCCGACCTGCTGGCGCCGCTCGAGGAGAGCTCGGGCCGCGACCTGTCGGAGTGGGTCGACCAGTGGCTGCGCACCAGCCAGGTCAACACCCTGCGCCCGGTGTTCGAGCTGACCGACGACGGCCGCTACGAAAGCTTCACCATCGAGCAGACGGCGGTGCCCGAGCACCCCGTGCTGCGCAACCACCGGCTGGCGGTCGGGCTCTACAGCGAGGGACCCGACGGGCTCACCCGCACCTCCCGCGTGGAGCTGGACGTCGCGGGTGCGCGCACCGAGGTCCCCGACCTCGTCGGCCACTCGGCGGCCGACCTCGTGCTGGTCAACGACGAGGACCTCACCTACGCCAAACTGCGCCTCGACGAGCGGTCGCTGGCCACCCTGCGCACGCGGATCGGCGCCATTCCCGACCCGCTGGCCCGGGCGCTGTGCTGGTCGGCCGCCTGGGACATGACCCGCGACGCCGAGCTGCCCGCCCGGGAGTGGGTGCAGCTGGTGCTCGCCGGCGTGGACGCCGAGACCGAGATCAGCGTCGTCCAGTCCCTGCTCGCCCGCGTGCAGACCGCGCTGATCTCCTACGCCGACCCGTCGTGGGCGCCCACCGGCTGGACGATGCTCGCCGACCACGCGCTGTCCTCACTCGAGGCGGCGCCGGCCGGCAGCGACGCGCAGCTGCAGTGGTCGCGCACCTTCGCCAGCGCCGCCCGCACCGACGAGCACGCCGAGGTCCTGCGCGGGCTGCTCGACGGGTCGCGGACCCTGGAGGGCCTGGAGGTCGACGCCGACGCGCGGTGGGCATTCCTCTCCGGGCTGGTGGCCATCGGCGGTGCGGGTGACGCCGAGATCGACGCCGAGGCCGAGCGGGACGCCACCGCAACCGGTGTGCGGCGGGCCGCCACCGCGCGGGCCCTGCGCCCGACGGCCGAGTCGAAGGCGGAGACCTGGCAGCGGGCCTTCCACGACGACGGGGTGCCCAACGCGGTGCACGAGGCGATGCTGCTGGGCTTCTGGCACCCGGCGCAGCGGAAGCTCACCGCCGGGTACGTCGAGCGCTACTTCGCCGACATCCGGCCGCTGTGGGACCGCCGGCCCGGTGAGATCGCCAAGAACGCCGTCCAGTACCTGTTCCCCCCGGTCGTCGAGCCGCGCACGATCGTGGCCGCCGACGCCTGGCTGGCCGACGAGGATCAGCCCCCTCCCCTGCGGCGGCTGATCTTCGAGGGCCGGGACGGGATCGCTCGCGCGCTGCGGGCCCGGGAGCGCGACGCCATCGCCGACGCCCACATCTGAGCAAGGACCCCGCTGCCCCCCACCGCTCGCAAACTCGCGGCGGGACCCTGCAGCGGGGCCTTAGTGCGGGTGACGCAGGGCCACCGGATGGCCGGCCTGGTCCGACATCTGCCGCAGTCCGTTGACGATGCCGCCCACGAGGTCTCCGGCGGCGAACGAGCCGGTCATCGAAAGCACGGCCAGCGCGGCTGCACGGTCGGGGAGCCGCCGTGCGGCGGCGGCGCCGGTGACGACCTCGACGACCCGCTGGCCGGGCGAGACGGCGATCAGCACCGCCTCGGCGAGGTCGCCGCCCGACCGGCCGTGGAGCTCCTCGGCCCGGATGCGGGTCTGCGCGCCCAGGTCACCGAGGTAGAGCGTGAAGCGCAGCCCGGTCTCCCGGGAGGACATGGTCAGCGCCTCGTCCAGCCGGGCCAGCTCCTGGAAGCTGAAGATCGAATCGAGGGCGCTGCCATCGTCCGTCCGCGCCGCCGCAGTGTCGCGCGTGGCGGTGTCGTGCGACTCGGCTTCGAGCGCGCGGGTCATCTCCGGCCTCCGGGACTGTCGGGGATCAGGGCGTCGAGGGGGGACATGACGTCACCGGCTCCCGTCACCAGGTGCCGCGGGCGCCGCCGAGCGGACCCCCGTTGGCCGCGTGGGCGTAGGAGCCGGCCGGGAGGGCGGCGTGGGAACCGTGCCTGCGCGCGGGGCCGTCCGGGTGCGGCTCGTACCAGATCGGCGCGTGGTCCCACGCCTGACCGGACTTGTAGCGGACGCGCTTGCGCCCGCCGGGCACGAAGATCAACAGCGCCAGCAGGACGACGACGGCCAGCGGGGCGCCGGCGAAGACGAGGATGGTCTCGACGACGGTCACGCCGGACAACCTACCGGCACCGTCCCGGGATCAGCGGGCGTAGTCCATCCGTCGGGGTGCCGGTGCGCCCACGGGCGCGCCGCCTCCACCTGCGCGGAGAGCGCGAACAGCGTCGATTCGTCCGCCGGGCGGCCCACGAGCATGCTCCCGATCGGCAGTCCCGAGTCCGTCCAGTACAGCGGGACGCTGACCGCCGGTTGTCCGGTGACGTTGAACAACGCGGTGAAGGCGGCGTAGCGCTTCTGCCGCTCGAAGTCCTCGGCGCCGTCGCCGTCGGCGTCGAACCAGCCCAGCGGCCGGGGGGTCATCGTGCACACGGGCGCGAGGAGGACGTCGTACTGCGCCGTCGCCTGCAGGAACCGGCGGGAGAACAGCCGCAGCGCCAGCAACGCCTCCATCGCCTCCTGCGCCGACAGCGCCAGGCCCCGGCCACGCAGTTCCCGGGTCAGCGGTCGCAACTCGGCGAGCCGCTCCGGCGGGACCGGCAGCGTCGTCCCCGACAGGGCCCACACCCGCTCGAAGGACGGCAGCACATCGGCGCCCAGCAGCCCGGCGGGCACGTCCTCCACGTCGTGACCGAGGTCCTCCAGCAGGCGGGAGGCGTCGTCGAACGCGGCCCGGACCTCCGGCTCCAGCTCGATGCCCGGCATCGGGGACTCCAGGTAGCGGCCGATCCGCAGTCGTCCGGGTACCCGGTCCGTGTAGCCGAGGAACGTCTCCCCAGGAGGCAGCGGCGGCGCCCAGGCCGGGTCGCCGAGTACCGGGCCGGCCATGGCGTCGAGCATCGCCGCGGCGTCGCGGACGGTCCGTGCCAGCGGCCCGTTGGTGCCCAGGCCCGTCACGTCACCGCCGAACGGGGCGTTGCTCACCCGGCCGCGGGTGGGCTTGACGCCGAAGAGGCCGTTGATGCCTGCCGGGATCCGGATCGAGCCGCCGCCGTCGCTGCCCTGGGCGAACGGGAGCATCCCGGCCGCCACCGCCACGGCCGCTCCCCCACTGGACCCGCCAGCCAACCGGGAGCGGTCCCAGGGGCACCGTGCGGGACCGGCGAGGTCGTTGTCGGTGTAGCAGGGAAAGCCGAACTCGGGAGTGTTGGTCTTGCCGACGCTGATCGTCCCGGCGGCGGCCAGCTTGGTGACCACGGCGTCGTCCACGGTCGGCACGAAGTCGGCCATCACCCTGGAGCCGAACGTCGTCCGGATGCCGGCGGTGTTGTTGAGGTCCTTGATCGCGGTCGGGACGCCGAGCAGCGGCGGCAGCTCCCCTCCGGCACGCAGCAGCGCCTCGGCACGGGCAGCTGCCTCGAGGGCGCGCTCCGGGGTGACGGTGATGAAGGCCCCGAGTCCCTCGTCGAGGGCGTCGATCCGGGCGAGCGCGTGCTCGACGAGCTGGGTCGGGCTCACCTCACCCGTCCGGACGGCGGCGGCCTGCTCGAGCGCGGTCAGGTCGTGCATGTGGGTCACGCCCGGGCACGCTAGACCCGCCCGTACCAGCACGTCCCCACGTCCACCACAATCGCTGCCTGGTTGTCACGGAGGCGGGGGCACATGACCGAGCACGTCCCGATGCGGCGGGTCGCCGCAGTACAGATGCAGGCCGTCCTCGGGGACGTCGACGCCAACCTCGAGCTCGCCGAGCGGGCGGTGAACGCGGCGGTCCGCGACGGGGCGCGCCTCGTCGCACTGCCCGAGTTCTTCACCTCCGGGGTGGCCTTCCTCCCCGAGGTGGCCGCCGCCGCGCAGCCGGCCGACGGCCCGGCAGTGCAGGCCCTGTGCTCCTGGGCTCGTACGCACGACGTGCTGATCAGCGGCAGCCTGCTCGTGCGCGACCCCGATGGCGAGGTCCGCAACGCTGTTCTCGCGGTGGACCGCACCGGGATCCGCGGCCGGCACGACAAGGATCTGCCGACCATGTGGGAGAACGCCCTGTACGTGGGCGGAACGGACGACGGCATCGTCGACGTCCAGGGCACGGCGATCGGGCTGGCCGTGTGCTGGGAGCTCACCCGCAGCCGCACGGTGCGTCGGCTCGCTGGTCGCGTGGACCTCGTCCTCGGCGGCAGCGGCTGGTGGACGGCGCCACGGTGGCGTCCCCACCGACTCTTCGACGCCTGGGAGCGGGCCAACGCGGCCCGAGCCCTCGAGACGCCAGGCCGGTTCGCCAGGCACATCGGCGCCCCGTTCGTGCACGGTTCGCACAGCGGTGCCGTGGCCTGCCCGATGCCCGGGCTGCCGCCGCTGCGCTACCGGGGGACGTACGAGCCGATGGCCGGGATCTGGGCCGCCGACGGATCACCGGTCGCCGTCGCCATCGGTTCCGACGCCCAGGTCGTCGTCGCCGACCTTCCACTCCGCCGGTCGACGCCGGTCCCTCCGCCCGACCGGTTCTGGCTCACCCCGCCCGGCCCCCTGCCGCTGTTCGCCTGGCACCAGCAGCGCTGGCACGGTCGGCGGTGGTACGCCCGGCACCAGCGCAACGGCACCCCGTCCAGCCCGGCGGCCGGCTCCCGCATCGTCACGTAGCCGAGCAACCGGGACGCCGACCCGAGCTGCCCCCATCGGTCACGGCGGGAAGGAAGGTCCGGATCATTCCGGGTCAGGCACGCCGATCGGGTTGCCGGCCGGCCACTCGCCGGCGGCGACCACTGCCCGTCGCACCGGCAGCAGCAGGGCGGCGAGCCGGTCGCAGCCCGCGTCGCCCAGTGCCCGCCACGGTCCCAGGGCCAGCCGGTCGGTGTCGGCCTCGACGGCGGCCACCGTCGTGAGCCCCTCGGCGGTCAGGCCCTCGTCGTCCAGCCATCCCCTGGCGGTCAACTGCTCGATGCCGGCATCCCACGCGGCGTCGTCCCAGCCGCGCGCCTTCTGCAGCCACCCCCGGGTGCTGCGGCCGGCGGCGGCCGCCAGCACGTGGGCTCCGACGCCGTCGATGCCCCGTTCCACCAGGGCCGCGTTGTGTCCGTCGCCGCGGTGCTCGCGCAGGGTGGTGAACGACTGCCAGAGCGCCAGGTGCGGCTCCTCCGGCACGGGCACCCCGGTATTCGCCGCGGCGAGCGGACGCCCCGGGAGGTCGACGGCGGCCGCCGCCACGCCGGCGAGTTCGGCCACTTCGACGACCTCGGCGGAGGCGAGCCACTCCTCGCCCAGCACGCGCCGCACGGCCGTGTCGACGCCCGAGAGCCGGGCAGCGAGGGCGGCATCCGGCATCACGGCCTGCCAGACGGCGGGGACCCGGCGGGCGACGAACGGCGGCGCGAAGTTGAAGAAGACGGCCGTCACCACCTCCGGGCCGACGGCGCCCAGCGGCGCGGCCCGCAGGGCGAAGTAGGTCTGCCAGAAACCCTTCAGCCCGACCGCCTCGCCGGCGGCCCGGCACTCGTCCGCGAAGTAGGTCAACGCGTGGAACGGCTCGCCGAGCGCCCACAGCCTGCGGGCGGTACCCGGTGAGGTCATGCGCTCACGCTCTCAGGCACACCCAGCCACTCACGCCACCGCGGGTCCACCGTCCGGGTGCCCAGCAGGCGCCACGCGGCGCCGCTGGGCGTGCGTGGGGGGTGCGGCAGCGCCCAGCCCATCTCCGCCAGCGACCGGTCGGCCTTGGTGTGGTTGCACCGCCGGCAGGCAGCGACGACGTTGTCCCACGTGTGTGTGCCGCCCCGGCTGCGCGGGACGACGTGGTCGATGCTCGTCGCCGACCCTCCGCAGTACACGCAGGTCTGCCCGTCCCGGGTGAAGACGGCCCGCCGCGACAGCGGGACGGAAGCCGGAAAGGGCACCCGCACGTACCGCGTCAGCCGGACGACGACGGGGACCGGAAGGCTGATCAGCTCGGCGTGCACCACGTCCTCGGCTGAGTCGACCGGTTCGGCCTTCTCGGCGAGCACCAGCACGATGGCGCGGCGGCTGGAGACCACGCACAACGGCTCGTAGGTGGCGTTCAGCAGCAGGGTCGCGCTCGTGGTGCCCGACGACGGCGCAGGCGGGACCGAACGGACGGGGTCGCGGCGCGGACCTGGATGGCCCGCGGACGACGACCCGGGCACGAGACGCGGCACGGATCACCTCCGGACGCCCCGGACCGCCGGGTTATGGACGACCCAGGGGCGGTCCCCATTCTGACCCGGGAATCGCAGATCGGCGCTGTCGGGTCCTCCGATCCCGACCACACCGGGCGGGGAGACGACCCGTCGGCCACTACCGTTGGTGCGATGCGCTACCCCGACGCCCCCCGGCTCGACCTCGTCGAGGATCTGCACGGGCATCCCGTCGCCGACCCCTACCGCTGGCTCGAGGACGCCGCCGATCCGCGGACCCAGGCCTGGACCGAGGCCCAGGACGCGGTCACGGCCGAGGTGCTCGGGGCCCTGCCGATGCGCGAGGAGTTCGCCGCCCGGCTGGAGAAGCTCGTGCACGCCGGCGCGGTCGGCGTGCCGGTGTGGCGGGGGAAGCGGGCCTTCTCCACCCGCCGCGACCCGGGCCAGGAGCACGCCGTGCTGCGGGTCCGCGAGGCCGACGGCATCGAACGGGTCCTGGTCGACCCGATGGTGCTCGATCCGACCGGGACGACGACGCTGGACGCATGGTCGGCGTCCTGGGAGGGCGACCGGCTGGCCTATCAGCTCTCCACCGGGGGCGACGAGGAGTCCAGCCTCTACGTCCTCGACGTCGCGACGGGCGAGGTGGTGGACGGGCCGATCGACCGGTGCCGCTACTCCCCCGTGGCGTGGCTGCCCGGCGGCGACGAGCTGTTCTACGTCCGTCGGCTGGCTCCGGAACTGGTGCCCGACGACGAGGAGCAGTTCCACCGCCGGGTGTGGCGCCACCGAGTGGGGGCGCCGGCCGACGCCGACACGCTCGTCCACGGCGAGGGCAGCGATCCGACCACCTACTTCGGCGTGCACACCAGCCGGGACGGCCGCTGGCTGGTCGTCTCCGGATCCGCGGGCACCGCACCGCGGGACGACGTCTGGCTCGCCGACCTCGCCGGTGACGGCACACTGCGCGACTTCCAGGTCGGCGTGGACGCGCAGACCGCCGCGTGGGTCGCCCGCGACGGCCGGCTGTGGCTGATGTCGGACCGCGACACCCCCCGATGGCGGCTCGCGGTGGCCGACCCGGCCGACCCGGGCACGTGGTCGCCGGAGGCCTGGCAGGACGTCATCCCCCAGCAGCCGCACGGCGTCCTGTCCGACGTCGCCCTGGTGGACGGCCCGGACGGCACACTCCAGGTGCTCGCCGTGCACGCTGTCGACGCCACCGACCGGCTGTCGGTGTGGGCCGCGGACGGCTCCGGCCGGCTGGCCGACGTCGAGGGCCTCGGCGCCGGCAGCGTCTCCGGTGTCAGTGCGCCCCCGGAGGGCGGGACGTCGGCCTGGGTGGGTTACACCGATTACGCGACCCCGCCCTCGGTGCTGCGCTGGGACTCGGCGTCGCCGACCACGCTGACGACCTGGGAGGAGGCGGCCGTCGCGGGCGAGGTCCCCGACGTGACCGTCGTCGAGACGCACGCGACGTCGGCCGACGGGACGCCGGTGCACCTGTTCGTGCTGTCCGGTTCGGGCTCCCCGGACATCCCCCGCCCGACCGTGCTCCACGGCTACGGCGGCTTCAACGTCTCCCTCACCCCGGCCTACACCGCGCAGGCCCTGGCCTGGGTTGCCGCAGGCGGCGTCTGGGCGGTCGCCAACCTGCGGGGCGGGTCCGAACACGGCGAGGAGTGGCACCGCGCGGGCATGCGCGAGCGCAAGCAGAACGTGTTCGACGACTTCGCCGCGGCCGGGGAGCACCTGGTCGCGGAGGGCTGGACGACGCACCAGCAGCTCGCCGTCATGGGCGGATCCAACGGCGGCCTCCTGGTGGGTGCCACGCTCACCCAGCGGCCGGATCTCGCCGCCGCCGTCGTCTGCAGCGCGCCGCTGCTGGACATGGTCCGCTACGAGCTGTTCGGCCTGGGCCGCACCTGGAACGACGAGTACGGCACGGCCGAGGACCCCACGGAGCTCGGTTGGCTGCTCGGCTACTCGCCGTATCACGGGGTCCGCGAGGGGACGGCGTACCCGGCGGTGCTGTTCACGACGTTCGAGTCCGACACCCGGGTCGACCCGCTGCACGGCCGCAAGCTCGCCGCCGCCCTGCAGCACGCGACCACGTCGGGCGCACCGGTCGTGCTCCGCCGCGAGACGTCGGTCGGGCACGGTGCCCGGGCGGTCAGCCGGACCGTCGGGCTGGCCGCTGACCAGCTCGCTTTCCTTGCGGCACACAGCGGTCTCGCTCGCCGGTAGGACGTGTGTCGCCCCTTGGCTGACAGGGCGCGTCGCGCCTGGGAGTATTTCCGGTGATGACTCGCTCACAGCTCGTGTTCGCCGCGACCGACGGGGTCTCCGGCGCGGTTCCCAGCTGCGTCCAGGACTCCACCACGCTGTGCGCCAAGGTCTACGACTGGTTCGGCCTCGACTGGCTGGCCGCCAACGCCGACACGTTGATCGCCACGCCCGCCAAGATGCTGCTGATCGTTCTGCTGGCCGTCGGCGTCAGGGCGCTGGTGCACCGCGGCATCCGCCGGCTCACCGACCGGACCGCCACCGGTGCGGTGCCGACGATCCTGCGGCCGCTGCGCAACCGGGCGCCGGCGCACTCCGACGCGCTGGCGCAGATCAACGAGCGCCGCACCCAGCGGGCCGAGGCGATCGGGTCGGTGCTGCGCAGCTTCGCCTCGATCGTCGTCCTCGGGATCGGCGTGGTGCTGGTCCTCGGCGAGCTGGGCATCAACCTCGCGCCGATCGTCGCCAGTGCGGGCGTCGTCGGTGTCGCGCTCGGCTTCGGCGCCCAGAACCTGATCAAGGACTTCATCGCCGGCATCGGGATCATCCTCGAGGACCAGTACGGCGTGGGTGACGTCGTCGACCTCGGGGAGGCCGGCGGGACGGTCGAAACCGTCGGTCTGCGGATCACCCGGCTGCGGGACGTCAACGGCGTCGTCTGGTACGTCCGCAACGGCGAGATCCTGCGGGTGGGGAACAAGAGCCAGGGCTTCGCCCAGGTGGTCATCGACATGCCGGTCGCCCACGACACCGATCTGGAGCGCGCACGGACGACGATGCAAGAGGTCGCCGACGCGATGTACGCGGAGGACGAGTGGGCGGCCGTCCTGCTCGCCGAGCCGGAATCGCTGGGCGTGGAGCAGATCACCGCCGAGGGTGTGTTCCTCCGGCTGATCGTCCGGTCGACGAACGCCGACCAGTGGCGGGTCGGCCGGGAGCTGCGGATGCGGCTCAAGGAGCGGTTCGTCGCCGAGGGCTTCCGGACGCCGCTGCCGCTCCTCACCGGCACCCCGGCGGGGGTCCGCTGAGCGCGCCCGCGCCGCACGGGCTCTCCCCCGTGGGCGCACCGGGCCGGCAGGCGACCTTCCGCGAGGTCTTCGCCGTCCGGGAGTTCCGGCCGCTGTTCGGCACGTTCCTGCTCTCCACCGCCGGCGACGAGCTCGCGCGGGTGGCGCTCACCGTGCTCGTGTACCAGCGGACCTCCTCGTCCCTGCTCTCGGCGATGACCTTCGCGATCGGCCACCTGCCCTGGCTGCTCGGCGGCCCGCTGCTGTCCGCGCTGGCCGACCGGCTGCCGCGCCACCGCGTGCTCATCGCCGCCGATGTCACCCGCGCGGCGCTGCTCGGGCTGATGGCGATCCCCGGGACGCCGCTCCCGATCCTGCTCGCGCTGCTCTTTCTGGTGTCGTTGTGCGCACCACCGTTCGAGTCCGCCCGATCGGCGTTGATGGCAGACGTGCTCGACGGCGACCGCTACGCCGTCGCCACGTCCCTGACCAACATCACCCTGCAACTGGCGCAGGTGGTCGGCTTCCTGTCGGCCGGTGCGCTGGTCGTCGCGCTCGGCCCGTCGGCGGCGCTGCTCATCGACGGGGCGACGTTCGCGGTCTCCGCGCTCTGGCTGGCCGGCGGGCTGCAGCCACGGCCCGCCCCTGCCTCCGAGGCCGGCGAGGGGCGCCGCTCGCTGTGGCAGGACACCGGCGACGGCCTGCGGCTGATCGGCCGATCCCCCCGGCTGCTCGCGATCATGGGCGTCCTCTGGGTCGCGACCCTGTTCGCCTACGCCTCCGAGGGCGTGGCCGCCCCGCTCGTCGAGGAGCTCGGTCACGGGACGACGGCGATCGGCGTGCTGCTGGCGGCCAATCCGCTGGGGGTGACGATCGGCGGCCTGGTGATCGCCCGGCTGGTGGCGCCGGACCGGCGGGAGCGGCTCGTCGTCCCGCTCGTCGTCCTGTCGCTGGCCCCGATCCTCGTCGCCGGCCTGGTGGCGGTGCTCGCAGAGCCCGGCGCGCTCGCGTTCTGGCTCGTGATCGGCCTGCTCTTCGTGTCCGGGCTCGGCGCCTCGTGGCTGATCCCGCTCAATGTCTCCTTCGTCCAGGCCGTGCCGAACGCGTACCGCGGCCGCGCCTTCGGCGTCGCGGTCAGCGGGCTCTACGGCGTACAGGCCATCGGTGCACTGCTGGCCGGCCTCGGTGCCGAGGGCGTCTCGGCCAGCGGCGTGCTCGGGCTGTCGGGCGGACTCGGGCTGATCGCCGTGGCACCCGCGCTGATCGCATACCGACGTACCCGGGGTCACGTGGCAGCCGACGCCGCGACTGAGGGACCATCGACGTCATGAGCGAGTCGAGCCGGTCCCTGCCCTCGGCACGCACCTTCTACGACGACGTCGGCGGCGCACCGGTCTTCCACGCGCTGGTCCATTCCTTCTACGCCGGGGTGCGGACCGATCCGGTGCTCGCGCCGCTGTACCCCCAGGACGACTGGGACGGCGCCGAGACGCGGCTGCGCGGCTTCCTCGAGCAGTACTGGGGCGGCCCGAACACCTACTCCCAGGAACGCGGCCACCCGCGGCTGCGGATGCGGCACGCCCCGTTCGCCATCGGCCCGGCTCAGCGGGACGCATGGCTGACGCACATGCGCGCGGCCGTGGAATCGCTGGAGCTGTCCCCCGAGCAGGCCGCGACGCTCTGGGGTTACCTGGAGATGGCCGCACGCAGCATGCAGAACCGCTTCCCGGACGACGCCGAGGGCGACCTCTCGCCCGCCTGAGCTCGTTCGCCCCTCCCTGCACGGACCACGACCCCCGAGGAGCCCGGTGCACCCGGACCCGCACACCGTCCTGCCCGTTTCCACCGACTGGTGGCGGTCAGCGGTCGTCTACCAGATCTACGTGCGCAGCTTCGCCGACGGCAACGGCGACGGCGTCGGTGACCTGGCCGGCATCCGCAGCCGGCTCCCCTACCTCGCCGACCTCGGGGTGGATGCCCTCTGGATCACACCGTTCTACCCGTCGCCGATGGCCGACCACGGCTACGACGTGGCCGACCCCCGGGACGTCGAGCCGGTCTTCGGTGACCTGGCGGAGTTCGACGCCCTGCTCGCCGACGCCCACGGGCGGGGCATCCGGGTGACCATCGACCTGGTCCCCAACCACAGCTCGCACGACCACGAGTGGTTCCAGGCAGCGCTGGCCGCGGCGCCGGGCTCCCCGGAACGGGCCCGCTACCTGTTCCGCGACGGCCGGGGGCCGGACGGCAGCGAACCGCCGAACAACTGGCCGTCCGTCTTCGGCGGCCCGGCGTGGACCCGGGTACCCGACGGCCAGTGGTACCTGCACATCTTCGCGCCGGAGCAGCCCGACCTGAACTTCGCCAACCCCGAGGTGGTCGCCGACCTCGAGGAGACGATGCGGTTCTGGCTCGACCGCGGCGTGGACGGCTTCCGCATCGATGTCGCCCATGGCATGGCGAAGCCCGACGGCCTGCCGGACATGGTGCCGATGGAGGACACCGGCCTGCTCGCCGACCACGGGCCCGGCGATCTGCGCTTCGACCAGGACGACGTCCACGCCGTGCACCGGCGGATCCGTGCGGTGCTCGACGAGTACCCCGGGACGATGGCTGTCGGCGAGGTCTGGGTGTCCGACGACGCCCGGCTGGCGCACTACCTCCGCGAGGACGAGCTGCAGCTGGCCTTCAACTTCAAGCTGCTGACCGCCGAGTGGACGGCGACCGACCTCCGCGACGCCGTCACCGACTCCCTGGCCGCCGTCGCCGGTACCCCGGCGCCGGCCTGCTGGGTGCTCTCCAACCACGACCGGCCGCGGCACGTCACCCGCTACGGCGGCGGAGAACTGGGTACCCGCCGGGCGAGGGCCGCGGCGCTGCTCCAGCTGGCGCTGCCAGGGGCGGCCTACCTCTACAACGGTGACGAGCTGGGCATGCCCGATGTCGACCTCGCCGACGAGGTTCTGCAGGACCCGATCTGGGAGCGTTCGGGCCACACCGAGCGGGGCCGGGACGCGTGCCGGATCCCGATGCCGTGGTCCGGGAGCGAGCGGTCGTACGGGTTCTCGGCCCAGGCGGACACCTGGCTGCCGATGCCCGAGGGCTGGGCGGCCTTGACAGCGGAGGCCCAGGTCGGGGACCACGCGTCGATACGGTCGCTGTACCGATCGGCACTGGCGCTCCGGGCGTCGTCCCCCGCCTTCGCCGGGGACGGGCTCGACTGGCTACCGGCACCCGACGGATGCCTGGCGTTCCGCCGTCCCGGTGGCCTCGTCTGCCTGGTCAACCTTTCCGGAGCGGCGATGCCGCTGCCCGAGGGCCAAGTGCTCCTGGCCAGCGCGGACCTCGGCGACGGCACGCTGCCCGATGACTCGGCGGTGTGGCTGCATGCCTGAGGGAGGCCGGGTTCCGGGATCGGGAGCGGCCCGTTACTCGCCTTCCGGTAGTTTCCGGACGACGACGACGCCCGGCGCCCCCCTGCTGACGCCGACGCCTGCCACCGGGAGATCTCTGCTGTGAAGACCAAGGACCTCGCCTACATCGCGCTCTTTGCCGCGATCACCGCCGTTCTCGGCCTGGTGCCCGCCGTTCCCATCGGTCCGGTTCCCATCACTGCACAGACCCTGGGCGTCATGCTGGCGGGCTCTGTGCTCGGTGCGCGCCGGGGGTTCCTGTCCCAGTTGCTGTTCCTGGTGCTGGTCGCGGTCGGCTTGCCCCTTCTCAGCAGCGGGACCGGTGGGCTCGCCCCGTTCGCAGGGCCGTACGCCGGCTACATCCTCAGCTGGCCCGTGGGGGCATTCGTCATCGGATGGCTGACGGAGCGCTTCTGGTCCCGATTCAACGTCGCATGGGCATTCACGGCGAACGTGCTCGGCGGACTCGTCGTCGTGGACGTCATCGGCGCGGCGGTTCTGGGCATCGTCAACGACCTCTCCTTCTGGCACGCCGCATGGTTCGGTGCCCTGGTCTTCGTGCCAGGTGACCTCGTCAAGGCGGCCATCGCCGCAGTCGTGGCCGTCCAGGTGCGCCGCAGCTACCCGGTGATCGAGCGACCGCGCCGGGCGGTCGCCCGCCGGTGAGAGTCCGGCGGGAGTCGACCGCCCCGGTCGTGGACCCGGCCCGCGGCATCGAGATGCGCGGCGTCGGGCACCGCTACGGCGACCGCGTGGTGCTCTCCGACATCGACCTGCAGCTCACCGAGCGGCGGATCGGCATCGTCGGCGCCAACGGCTCGGGCAAGAGCACGTTCGCCCGCCTGATCAACGGTCTGGTGGTGCCGACCACCGGTTCAGTGCTCGTCGACGGGCTCGACACCCGCACCCATGTGCGTGATGTGCGCCGGCGGGTGGGCTTCGTCTTCCAGGACCCCGACGCCCAGATCGTCCACCCGACGGTCGCCGAGGACGCCGCCTACGGGCTGGAGAACCAGGGCGTGCCGGCGGCCGAGCGGGCGGAGCGGGTGGCCGAGGTACTGGAGCGCTACGGGCTGGCCGGGCACGCCGATCACCCGGCGCACCTGCTGTCGGGCGGCCAGAAGCAGCTGCTGGCGATCGCCGGCGTGCTGGTCATGCGGCCGGCCCGGATCGTCTTCGACGAGCCCACCACGCTTCTCGACCTGGTCAACACCCGCCGGGTGGCCGAGGTGATCGAGGAGCTGGAGCAGCAGGTCGTCGTCGTCACCCATGACCTGGACCTGCTGGACGGTTTCGACCGGGTGCTCGTGGTCGATGGCGGCCGGGTGGTCGACGACGGCCCGCCGGACAGCTCGGTCGCCGCCTACCGCGCGCTGATGGTGCACCGGTGACGCTGGCGCTGTACGTGCCGCGGGCCAGCCCCGTGCACCGGATGCCGGCGGGCTGGAAGCTGCTCGCGCTCGCCGGGCTGAGCATGCTCGTCTTCGCCGTCCCGACGCTGCCGATGGTGGGCGGCGCGCTGGTGGCCGTCGTCGCCCTGGGGCTGGTCGTGGCGCGGCTGCCGGCCTCGCTGCTCGTGCGCCAGGCTCGCGCGGTGCTGTGGTGGCTGGTGGCGCTGTTCGTCCTGCACTGGCTGGTGACCGACGTGCTCACCGGGGCTGTGACGGTGCTGCGGCTGTTGGCGCTCGTGCTCGCCGCGGCGGTGGTCACGGCGACGACGCGCGTGACTGCGATGGTTGCCGTCGTCGAGCGGGTGTGCCGGCCGCTGCAGTGGGTCGGCGTGCGCCCGGCGCGGATCGGGCTCGTGATCGCGATGGCGCTGCGGTTCATCCCGCTGATCAGCGAGCGGGCCGACCGCATCCGCGAGGCCCAGGCCGCACGCGGGGGGTCGATCCGCGGCCTGCGGGGCCTGACGACGACGGTCGTGCCGCTGCTGGTCCAGGTGCTGCAACTCGCACACACCGTGAGCGAGGCGCTGGACGCCCGCGGTGCCGACGACGTCCCCGTGCGCCGAGGAGGCCCCCGTGCTGCCTGACCCGCCGTCCGGTTCGGTGGTCGAGATCTGGCTGGCCGGGGCGGCGGCCGAGCCGATGCGCAGGGTGCCGGCGGTGGAAGCCGTGGCCGGGCTCGGCCTGGCCGGGGACCGCTACGCCCTCGGTGGAGGCACCTGGGCGCAGTACCCGGACCTGGAGAAGCAGGTCACCCTCATCGACCGGGACGACGTCGCCGCAGTGGCCGCCGAGACCTCGTCGGACCTGACCGCCGGGGACACCCGCCGCAACGTGGTGACGACAGGCATCGACCTCCCGGCGCTGGTCGGGCAGTGGTTCACCGTCGGCGACGCCCTGCTGTTTGGGATGAAGCGCTGCCCGCCGTGCACGCACCTCGAGCGGCTGACCGGGGTGCGGTTGGTGAAGGCGATGGTGCACCGGGGCGGGATCAACGCCGCGGTGTTCGCCGGTGGGCCGATCGCGGAGGGGGCCCCGATACGGCTGGTCACCGACGACGAGGCTGCGCGGCGGGGCGCGCCCACGGGCGCCGACCGGCCGGTGCCCCGGGTGGTCTGAGCCCCGCTCTCGGCGAGATCTGCACACTCGCTCCCATCAGGTGCTTGATGGGGGCGAGTGTGCAGATCTCGCCCGTGGAGGTCAGGCGGCGGGGTCGTCGGTGTAGCGCTGGAGGAACTCCTTCTCCTCCGGGGTCATCCGGCGGGGGCGGTTCAGCGCGAAGTCGAACGGCACCAGCATGGTGCTGCCGGTGACCGCGAGCTGCCCCTGGTCGAAGGCCTCGTAGTGGCAGAGGAAGGACGCAGCGCGCACCGTGGAGACCCAGATCTGGATCTCCAGCGGCTCCGCGTCATAGACCACCGAACGCTTGTACTTGATCTCGTGCGAGGCGACGACGAGCCCGCGGCGCAGGCCGGTCTTCTCGTCGTGCGTGGGGTGCTCGAAGAAGAGGTTGACGCGCGCCATCTCGAAGTAGCCGAGGAAGGCGACGTTGTTGATGTGCTGGTAGGCGTCCATATCCGACCAGCGCATCGGGACCTGCACGGTGTGCCTCACGGCGGACACCCTGCCTTACGGCTGCCGGGAGCGCGCTGTGATCCTGGGCGCTCCCGGCAGCCGGCCGGTCAGTCGCGGCTGAGCTTGCGGTAGGTGGCCCGGTGCGGACGGGTCGCCTCCTGGCCGAGCCGCTCGACCTTGTTCTTCTCGTAGTCCTGGAAGTTGCCCTCGAACCAGAACCACTTCGAGTCGCCCTCGTAGGCCAGGATGTGCGTCGCCACCCGGTCGAGGAACCACCGGTCGTGGCTGACCACCACTGCGCAGCCCGGGAACTCGAGCAGCGCACCTTCGAGGCTGGTGAGGGTCTCGACGTCGAGGTCGTTGGTGGGCTCGTCGAGCAGCAGGAGGTTGCCACCCTGCTTGAGGGTCAAGGCGAGGTTGAGCCGGTTCCGCTCGCCACCGGACAGCACGCCGGCCGGCTTCTGCTGGTCCGGGCCCTTGAACCCGAACGCTGCGACGTAGGCCCGCGAGGGCATCTCGACGTTGCCGACCTTGATGTGGTCCAGCCCGTCGGAGACGACGTCCCAGAGGGTCTTCTTCGGGTCGATGCCGGTGCGGTTCTGCTCGACGTAGGAGAGCTTGACGGTCTCGCCGACCTTGATCTCACCCTCGTCCGGCTTCTCCTCGCCGACCAGCATCTTGAACAGCGTCGTCTTGCCGGCGCCGTTCGGACCGACGACGCCGACGATGCCGTTGCGCGGCAGCGTGAACGACAGGTCGTCGATCAGCACCCGGTCACCGAAGCCCTTGCTCAGCTTCTTGGTCTCGACGACCACGCTGCCCAGGCGCGGGCCCGGCGGGATCTGGATCTCCTCGAAGTCGAGCTTGCGCGTCTTCTCGGCCTCCGCTGCCATTTCCTCGTACCGGGCGAGACGGGCCTTGCTCTTGGCCTGGCGCGCCTTGGCGCCGGAGCGCACCCACTCCAGCTCGTCGCGGAGCCGCTTCTGCCGCTTGACGTCCTTGGCGCCTTCGACCTTCAGTCGGGTCGCCTTGGTCTCCAGATAGGTGGAGTAGTTGCCCTCGTAGGGGTACGCCCGGCCGCGGTCGAGCTCGAGGATCCACTGCGCGACGTTGTCCAGGAAGTACCGGTCGTGTGTGACGGCGACGACGGTGCCGGCGTACTTCTCCAGGTGCTGCTCCAGCCACGCCACGCTCTCGGCGTCGAGGTGGTTGGTGGGCTCGTCGAGCAGCAGCAGGTCGGGCGCCTCGAGCAGCAGCCGGCACAGCGCCACGCGGCGGCGCTCACCACCGGAGAGAACGGTGACGTCGGCGTCGCCGGGCGGGCAGCGGAGAGCGTCCATCGCCTGCTCGATGCGGGCGTCGAGCTCCCACCCGTCGTGCTGCTCGATGACCTCCATGAGCTCGCCCTGCTCGGCCATCAGTGCGTCGAAGTCGGCGTCGGGCTCCCCCATCGCGGCACTGACCTCCTCGAAGCGGGTCAGCGCGTCGCGCAGCGGCTTGACCGCTTCCTCGACGTTGCCGCGCACATCGAGCTTCTCGTTGAGCGGCGGCTCCTGCAGCAGGATGCCGACCGACGCCCCCGGCGCGAGCATCACGTCACCGTTGGA